>NZ_JAUOQE010000011.1 GCF_030547545.1 Amphritea sp. 1_MG-2023 | reverse complement strand
TGCCTGTAACTGTTGCCTTGATCTCCAGCTTCTCTGTCAGCCAGAGGCGTAATTGACTTATTCGCACCTTCCTTAGCTCACAAGCAGAACTATTCTCGCTATTCTTAAATTCACTCGGCTGCTTAGAACAGGAACCCACCAAAGATCCCCTCGAGATATACATGAACAAGCCGCAAAAAGTGACTTAAATCAGCGTCAGCGCTAACATACCTCTCAGCCGTGCGTTAACGATCCTCTAGTAAATATTGCCCCAGCAAATTGCAGATAATCATATTTAAATCCGCCAACGTACGCTTGGCTCGCTGTCCTTTTTGATTCACTACCACGAGCATGACACTGTGCGTCACCTCAAGATAAAGGCGCCCTAACCGCTGCCGTTCTTTTAAATGCTTGTTAATTCCCATGCGCTTAAACACGGCAGCCATTCGGGAAATTTCTAGCTCGTCATGCTGTTCGTCTAATTCGCGCAGCTCAGGTACCGAAAACATCGCCTGTACTAACGTTAGAATAGCCTTCTGCTGTTGATAGGTTTTTAGCTTCAACGCCAGCACCTGTTCAACCAAAGTAGCCACCGATAAGTTTTCTACCGGCCAACGATCAATCTCATCTAAGGCTGCCGCAACCGTTTCAAGCCAACGTGACCCCATCGCATAGAGAATCGCATGCTTATTGGGGAAGTAATGATAGAGAGAACCCACAGAGATACCCACCTCTTTAGCGATGAGAATCGTGTTTAGATCATCCAGACCGACCCTTTCCAACAACTCTCCGGTGACATCGATAATCTGTTTCGATCGTATTTTAGAGCGACCCTGAACCGGCGCGTTGCGCGGGGCCAGATCCGATGCTGTTTTTACTCGACGCTTTTGTGTCAATTTCGTGCCCAATACTACTGATTCAACAACTCCAAGAGCGGCATTATAAACTGAATGATCGGCGTTCTGAAAATACCGATTTTATTGCCGCACCGTTGAGCACTCAGCCCCACTCAAAAAAAGCGATCACGCATCGAATAATAGAGCATGCCAGCCACTAAGCCTGGCCAACGCAACAAGGTACCACCCGGAAAAGAGGGGCTCGGCACACGGCTAAATAGATCAAACGTCTCCACCGAGCCACTGATGGCCTCGGCCATTAACTTTCCACCTAGGGTCGCGAGAGCAACACCATGACCAGAATACCCCTGAGCCACGAAGAGATTTTCCTCAAGCCGATCAAAATGCGGCATCCGGTTAAGCGTAATTGCCAACGTGCCTCCCCAACCATAGTCAATCTTGACATCACTCAGCTCTGGATAAAACTGCAACATATAGGGGCGAACAAAATTTGGAATATCTTTCGGGAAATGGCGACGGTAATTTTCACCGCCTCCCCAGAGCAACCGATTATCGCCGGATAATTTAAAATAATTGATCACAAAACGAGAGTCCGCCACCGCGATATCGTCACGGTTAATACGCCGACATAATTCATCACTGAGCGGCTCGGTGGCAATGATAAAATTATTGATCGGCATTATTTTCCCAGCAATACGCGGCTCTAACTTATCCAAATAACCATTACAGGCCAGTAAGATATATTTTGCTTTAACTACGCCATCCTGCGTGTGGACGGCCGCATGCTTACCTGCCTGATACTGGGTGACGCGACTATGCTCATGAATCTTTACTCCTGCTGCCGTGGCCGCCTTAGCCAGCCCTAAGGCATAATTAAGCGGATGCAGATGAACAGCGTCTTGCCAATATTCACCGCCATAATAGCGTTCGGTGCCTAGCATCGCTTGCACCTCAGCGTCGCTGACAAAGTCTATTTTGTCATACGCCAACACCTTTTGTTTATAGCTGACGCTATCACGTATGTCGGCCACATGGGCCGGTTTAGCGGCCACATGCATGACACCCTGTTTAAGGTCACAGTCAATTTGATACTCGGCAATCAGGTCTTTAACCAACTGAACCGACTCAAGCGAACTATGCCAGAGTGCATCAGCGGCTGCACGACCCACTTTCTTGCTTAACTCTGCATGACTCATATTATGGCCTGGACAAACTTGACCGCCATTACGGCCAGAGGCGCCCCATCCCACGGTCTCACTTTCTAACAAGGTCACCGCATAGCCTTTCTTGGCTAGGTGTAACGCTGCTGACAAGCCCGTATAGCCAGCGCCAATAACACAGATATCGGCCTGCTGCTCCCCGCTTAACGCAGCATAATCGACACAGTCATTAGCAGAATCAGCATAGTATGACGCTCGGCAGTTATTCTCATTCATAGATCGGGCTTCCATAAAAAAACATATAACACACTAAAAAAGACAATCAAAAAACCATAAACCGAATAATAATTCTATTTATTAGCAACGACAAGCCTATTAAATCGCATTAAAATAAAAATTAAAGTTGATTTTAAAAAAATCATGGAATAACCTAAAACCCGAATAATGTTTCGACTAACGAGTTTAAATAATGGTCATCAGCTGATTTCTTGCGATGATGTTTCGCTGATGATTAGTGCTGCGACACACAACAATCGTTAACACTATTCACGTTGCGATCGATACAAAAGCAACACACAAGCTAATGACCGTTAGCATCAACGTCGGTCAACAGATTAAAGCTCAGATTAACCATAGAGATAGGTGATTTATGGAGGCCGTGGAAAGGTTTCTCAAAGAAAACGGGATTACTGAGGTCGAATCGACCCTACCAGACATGACGGGAAACGCTCGGGGTAAATTTTACCCGACTAAAAAATATTTAGCCGAGAAAGGGGGGAAGATCCCTGAGAGTCTACTGGTACAAACCGTCACAGGCGAGTGGGCAGACAACCATAATGATATTGTTGATCCAACCGATCGAGATATGGAGCTAGTACCCGATTCAAACACGTTACGGCTAGTGCCTTGGACCGATGAACCAACGGCTCAAGTCATCAACGACTGCTACACCAGCGATGGTCAACTCCACCCGCTATCGAGCCGCTCAGTGTTACGGCGTGTACTCAAGCTATTTGCAGATGAAGGCCTACGACCGGTGATTGCCCCCGAAGTAGAGTTTTATCTAATTCAAAAAAACACAGACCCTGATTATGAACTCAAGCCTGCCACCGGGCGCTCAGGTCGTCGGGAAACCGCGCGTCAGTCGTACGGCATTGATGCGGTTAATGAATTTAATCCGGTCATCGATACCCTCTACAGCTATTGTGAAGCTCAAGGATTAGATGTCGATACACTGATCCATGAATCCGGTGCTGCGCAGATGGAGATTAACTTTCTTCATGGCGATGCGTTAGACCTTGCCGATCAGGTATTTGTCTTCAAACGCACTCTACGCGAGACGGCGATGAAGCATGATATGTATGCCACCTTTATGGCGAAACCGATGCAACACGAACCCGGCAGTGCCATGCATATCCATCAAAGCTTAATTGATATTGCAACCGGTGAGAATATCTTTGCGGGTGATGCGGATAATCAATTTTCTGAGCGCTTCTATCACTACTTAGGGGGGCTACAGAAATATACGCCACAAGCGATCTCGTTTTATGCCCCCAATGTCAACTCATACCGTCGTTTTGCGCCAGATATTGCCGCACCTATCAACTTTAAATGGGGTATTGATAATCGCACAACGGGCCTGCGAGTACCGATCGCACCCCTACCGGCAACCCGCATAGAAAACCGCTTTCCAGGCTCTGATTGCAATCCTTATTTAGCCATCGCCGCCAGTCTGGCGTGTGGTTACCTCGGATTGAAACAGCAGCTCAAAGCGACCAAGCCTGTGACGTCTCTCGGCGCCGATGAAGATGAAGTCGTCGAAGTCGCTCGCTCGCTGGGTGAAGGGCTTAGCTTGCTGGAAGAAAGTCCTGAATTATGTGAAATTATGGGCTCTGAGTTTGTTAAAGCCTATCTCGGCGTTAAACGGGCAGAGTTTGAAACCTTTCATGAGGTTATCAGCTCTTGGGAACGGGAATATCTCTTACTCACCGTGTAATGTTAGCCCTATCAGCCCTTAGAGCGGCTTTCCGGCTAAGGGCATTTCAACGTTACGACTAATCACCTACAACTGCGATACGAGGCACACCATCATGAACAAGACTGTACCTTATCTGATCAAAAAAGCATTACAGATATCGACGCTAGGCATAGCCGCGTCGGTGCCACTGACTCAAGCCCAGGAAGTACTCAACTTCTATAACTGGTCGGATTATATTGCAGAGGATACGTTAGCGAAATTTGAAGCCGAAACGGGCATCAAAGTCGTATATGACGTTTATGACAGTAACGAAACACTCGAAGCAAAGCTATTGGCTGGCCACTCGGGTTATGATTTAGTTGTGCCAAGCTCGCACTTTATGGAGCAACAAATAAAAGCGGGGATTTTTCAAACACTGCAAAAAGACAAACTCAGTAATCTGGCTAACTTAGATCCAAGCCTGATGAACTTGCTCGATCGCAAAGACCCCGGTAATCAATACGGTGTTCCCTATCTCTGGGGTACCACCGGTATCGGCTATAATGTGCAGCAAGTAAAAGCGGCCCTCGGTGAGGATGCCCCTGTTGATAGCTGGGAGTTGGTATTTAACCCGGAAAACATGAAAAAGCTGGCTGACTGCGGCGTCACCTTCTTAGACTCTCCCGATGAAATCTATCCGCTGGCATTGCTGTACACGGGGCAATCGTCAATCGATACCAGTAAAGCTGCCCACAAAGATAGCAATCCCGCGGCAAAGGCTCTCAAGGCGGTGCGACCGTATCTACGTCAATTCACCTCATCTCAGTATGTAAATGACTTAGCCAACGGTGATATTTGTGTGGCTATCGGTTACTCGGGGGATGTATTCCAATCACAAGCCCGCGCAGAAGAAGCTAATAATGGCAATGAAATAGGCTACAGCATTCCTAAAGAAGGAACTGAAATCTGGTTTGATATGCTGCTAATTCCAGCGGATGCAAAAAATGCCGACAATGCGCATAAGTTTATCAACTTCCTGCTACGGCCCGATATCATCGCCGACATTACCAACTATGTGTGGTATGCCAACCCGAATATCGCCTCAACCGATCAAGTCGATGCAGAAATCACATCGGATTCGGCAATTTATCCCGATATGAGTACCCGTGATCGTCTGTATATGCCTGCTACATTGCCCGCTAATGTAGCCCGAGTTCGCAGCCGTACTTGGTCAAATATCAAAACCGGTAAATGAACCTAAATTAGCCCGATAACACATCGATGCAACCGCCCTGTCGGGCGGTTTTCTTATCGGCGCATCATCTTGATGCATATACCGAGATGCAAGCACGCAATTTGAGCTTCTATTAGCGCGGTTTACAGGTGAGTAAGTCTATTGATTCTGATAATATTATTGTTTGATAGTTAGGCTATTGCTGACTGTCGAACAACTCAATATTAAGCGATGTAATGTTATGAGCCTAACTCACCTACGTAAGCCCTCTTTTATTCTCATCAGCGGCTTATTATTAACCATCGCTTTCTCTGCTATTAGCCTAATCAGCTATTATGTCGCCAATCGCACACTCAACCAGCACATCTCAACCAATACCCTACCTCTGACCAGTGATACGATCTACTCAGAAGTACAGCGTGATTTGCTGCAACCGATTTTAGTTTCCTCACTGATGGCTCAAGACACCTTTGTCCACGACTGGATCGCAGCAGGCGAACTCAACTCTGATCAAATACAACGCTATCTGTATTCGATACAACAACGTTACAACGCCTTTACGGCGTTCTTTGTCTCCGATTTCAGCAGAAACTATTACCACAGCAGCGGTGTCCTCAAGCAAGTGACAGAAACGGACTCGGCCGATCAATGGTATTTTGATAGTCGCCAATCCCCTAACGAATTCGATATAAACTTGGATTTCGATACCGCCGCCCCGTCAACGACAACACTCTTTGTCAACCATAAAGTAAAGGATGAACACGGTAAATTATTAGGTGTTATCGGTGTGGGTTTGGCATCCCAAACGATTAAAGAACTTATCGAGATGTATCAAAACCGTTACGGGCGTCAGATTTATTTTATCGATCCTCAGGGTAAGGTCACCATGCAAGGCAGCCAATACCAAGGTGCCAATGACATCCATACGGTAACCGGACTCAAAGAGCTCGCCCCGAGCATATTAAGTAGCCCTGGTGGCTCGTATCATTACGACAATGATCAGCAAACCTATCTCATCAAAACCCGCTACATACCTGAACTGAGCTGGTATCTGATCGTACAGCACACCGAACAAAGTGAAGCGCAAATTACCACCACACTCTGGATTAATTTGTCTTTCAGTTTCGTGGTTATACTGCTTGTTCTGCTGCTGCAACATTACACCCTTGGCGGCTATCAGCGCCGACTAGAACATATGGCCAACACCGACCCCCTAACCGGCGCTTCTAGCCGTCATGCCTTTGAACTGGTTTTTCAGCAGATTCTCAATTATGCCAAGCGTCAAAAGCATCCCGTTTCCACCATACTCGTCGATATTGACTACTTCAAAAGCTGTAATGATCGCTATGGCCATCTGCTGGGGGATACTATTTTGACCCGCGTGGCCGACGTGCTAACCCGCAATCTGCGACAAGCAGATACTTTGTGCCGCTGGGGTGGAGATGAATTCTTTATTGTTTTGCCTAACTGTCATCAAGAAGACGCACGTCTTATCGCTGAGAAGATGCGCCAAGAGATTGAAACATCGTTACACATCGTCGATGGCAAGACATTAAACGTCACCGCCAGCTTTGGTATCGCCGAATACACTACCGATGAAACCACCGCCAGCCTATTTAATCGCTCAGATTTAGCCCTCTACCGAGCTAAATCAAAGGCGCGAAATCAAGTTGAAGTGACCACCAACACACCGATTAATGACGCTTAAACACCGCTCAGTTTGCGAGAAACTTAAATAAAGAGTTGCTATAAAGACGCAAACTATATATATTAGATCCTGCTTGAAGATTCACCGTATTTTTATGCATCATTTCGAAGATCCTGTTTCAGCTTCTCGTCCTGTTTCCATAATGTATAGTAAAAATTCCTGCATCATCGGCCATCTTTGATGGCTAAACATTATTTATAAAATAGGATAACTAACATGGCTACTGTAACCGGTACTGTTAAATGGTTTAATGCTGACAAAGGCTTCGGTTTTATTGAGCAAGAAAACGGCCCTGACGTATTCGCACACTTCAGTGCAATCCAGAGCAATGGCTTCAAAACTCTTGAAGAAGGCCAGCAGGTACAGTTCTCTGTAACTCAAGGTCAACGTGGTCCACAGGCAGAAAACATCGTTGCCATCTAAGACCGCTTAAGCTAGCAGATCATTGATCTGTTGCTACCAGAGAAAGGCTTGATTTATATCAAGCCTTTTTTGTATCTGCGATTTAACCTCTTCTCCCCACCTAACCCCGCATCATTCAACACCATACGCACTAGCAAGCAAAACGCATCACAATATCAAGCTCCGCCCTTAAGCACTCTCTCCAAAAACTTCCTTTAAGCGCTATTTTTAACCACTACCGTTAAGAACTTCCTTTAATAGCTTCCTTTAAGCACCGCCATCATTTCACTAATCACCGGCTCCGCATCAGCCCGCTGATAAGCGAGAGAGCGTAACGCCTGCTCGGCTTCAACCTCGGTAATATACTTAGGTGTAATGGCGACTAACAATGCCTGCATATAGTCGAGACTAAATTCAGGATGTGCTTGCAGGGTGAGAATATGCTGACCATACCGTAACACGGCATTAGGACAAAACTCAGACCCCGCCAACACCTCTGCCGTTTCAGGCAACACGACTACTTGATCTTGATGAATCACATGCAGCTGCAGCGCCTCATCGCTGAAGTGCGGTACACCGGAGATCGTTGACAGATAGCAATCAACCCCCAATCCCCACCCTGCATCGGCTTTTGCCACTCGACCGCCGAGTGCCTGCGCAATAATTTGATGACCAAAACAGATACCAAGCAACGGCTGCTGACGCCGATCAATCTCCCGAATCAATTGCTCCAACGGTGCGATCCAAGCTAGATCGTCATAAACACTCACGGGCGAACCCGTAATCACCCAAGCATCACACTGCTCAGCCGCATCAGGAAACACGCCTAGGTGAACATCCCAGGTTACAAAACTAAAACCTGTCGATGCCAACATCTTTTCAGTCATCTGCGCAAACGAACCGAAACGCGCTAACAGCTCACCCTCGTTCGTGCCCGCGGCTAGAATACCGATCTTCATGACCCCTCCAAACGTAAAAAAACCGCCAGAATGGCGGTTTAAATTCATCATTGAATATTAGCGCAGTAAAAAATCTGCCATCCAACGAGCGACCTGCTTTGAATCCGTCGCCGCGCCTTCCGCTTGCAGCTCGGCCAACCCCTCATCGGCGACAGCATCAGGAATAACCTCGCCTTTGCGCAGCTGTACCAATGCCGTTTCATAGCTGAGATTAAACTCAGGATGCGCCTGCACGGTAAAAATACGATCACCATACACCAAGCCCGCGTATTGACAGAATTCAGACGTCGCAAAGGTACGGGCATTAGCGGGCTTCTCTATCACTTGATAGCGGTGCATCGCACTGATCGCAAAGTGATCAGCCGGCTCTTTAATAAAGTCGTTATCGCCAACCAACTGATAACGATGCAGGCCGACCCCCCATCCTCCTTGATAGGCATCGACCTTACCACCAAACGCTTCAGCAATAATCTGATGCCCAAAGCAGATACCCACTAGCGGACGATGACAAGCATCGATCTCTAGAATCAGCTTTTTCAGAGCGATCATCCAGTCCCGCTGCTCATCAACGTTATATTTTGAACCCGTAATCACCCAACCATCACACTGCTGAGCATTCTCAGGAAAAACGCCTTCTCGAACATCAAATACACGATATTCGAAATCCACGTCAAGCAACGCAAACAACTGCTCAACCATTCCCGCATAAGAGCCATATTGGCCCAGCAACTCATCAGGCGTAATACCGGCTGCCAAAATACCTATCTTCATCACTCGCTTCCACCTACTACTTATCAACCGAACATCTTCAGCACAATTGATGACTATATCGTCCGCAGAATCTATCAATCGTGCTGAGTCACTCAATATCGATCCACCATGTCTATACGAAAATGTTTAGACACCCTCTTTATGGCTGCTTCTCCAGCATCTTCGCCTGACGGCGCATCTGCCACATCGCCGCCGTCACGCCAATCGCCACAACCGCAATCATTAAGGTGGCCAACGCATTCACTTCTGGCGATACCCCTAAACGAACCTTGGAGAAGATGACCATCGGTAGAGTACTGTTACCCGGACCAGAGACAAAGCTAGCAATCACTAGATCATCCAATGACAATGTAAATGAGAGCAACCATCCCGAGATGATCGCCGGCATAATCAGCGGCAATGTCACCAGAAAAAACAGCGAGGAAGGCTTCGCGCCAAGATCCATCGCCGCTTCTTCCAAGGTTTCATCCATTTGCGACAAACGTGATTGTACAATCACGGCCACATACGCCATACAAAAAGTCACATGAGCAATAATAATCGTACTCGTGCCACGACCCGCCGGCCAACCAAAAGCGCTTTCCATCGCCACAAACAGCAACAGCAGTGAAAGCCCGGTAATCACTTCCGGCATCACCAAGGGGGCGCTAATCCAACCGGATAGCAGCATTTTGCCTCTAGATCGAGTAAAACGACTCAAGACAAAGCCCGCCATCGTCCCCAACACAACCGCCACACTGGCACTGATAAAGGCAATCTTAAAGCTGAGTAAAGCCGCATCGATAATCTGTTCGTTACGAAATAGTTCGCCATACCACTTCAACGACCAACCACCCCAGACAGTGACCAGCTTCGATTTGTTAAAGCTGTATACCACCAGCGCAATCATTGGCGCGTAAAGGAAAATAAACCCCATACTCGCGGTAGTATTTAAAAATAATGACCTGCGCTTCATTAGACGCTCTCCTCTTTACCCTGATTATTGCGGATCAACATGATGGGCAACACCAGTACGATCAACATCACGATGGCAACCGCTGAGGCCATCGGCCAGTCACGATTAAGAAAGAACTCATCCCATAACACCCGCCCAATCATGAGGGTATCTGAACCACCCAACAATGCCGGGATAACAAACTCACCCACCGCAGGGATAAACACCAGCACACAGCCAGCAATAATGCCCGGCACCGCCAATGGCACGGTAATCAAAAAGAAACTCGTCACAGGACGCGCGCCTAAATCTTCAGCCGCTTCCAGTAGCGTCATATCCATCTTTTCGAGGGCGCTATACAGCGGTAAAACCATGAACGGCAGATAGGTATAAACGATACCGATATAAACGGCGAAGTCAGTCTGGAGCATGATCAACGGCTGATCGATAATGCCGGCCCCCATGAGAAATTCATTCACTAAGCCGTTCTTTTTCAGAAACCCCATCCAGGCGTAAACCCGTAATAGAAAGGAGGTCCAAAAAGGCAGTATCACCAGTGACAACAACAGCGCACGAGTTGCAGGCTGACTACGCGCCATCTGATAAGCGATTGGAAAGGCGATCAACAAGGTGAAAAACGTCGAGACGGCCGCAATTTTAACTGAACTCAGGTAGGCATCGAGATAAAACGTGTCTTCAAATAAGAATAAATAGTTACCGAGATTTAACTTGAGGCTGATAAGTGCATCTTCAGCATTCCAATCGAGCAACGCCGTATAGGGCGGTATAGCAATAGCGGTCTCCGAGAGGGAGATTTTAAAGACCACCAAAAAGGGAATAAAGAAGAACACGGCTAACCACAGGGTCGGCACAGAGAAGACTGATACTCGCCCCCAGTTAACGCGTTTAAAAAAATTATACTTTGCCAGGCGTGAACCGGAGCCAGCCAGCCAGGCAGAACCTGTTGGAGTGCTCATGCCGTCAGTACCACGCTGCTATCAAAGTCCCAATAGAGGTAAACCTTATCCTTCCAAGTGAAACGCTCACTACTGGATCGCGACATATTCGGTTGCGTCACGCGGACTTCTTTACCACTCGCTAAACGGACGCGGTAGACTGTTAAGCCCCCCATATAAGCATACTCTTCGACCACACCACAAACGCAGTTTTCCTGCTGCTTTGGCTGCTCCCGACTAATACGCATCTTTTCCGGTCTCACCGCCATATGCACCTTTTGATTCGGCGCACAACTAATGCCATGGTTCACATAAAGCACCGCATCCGCTTCCGCCGAGCGAATCCTCACGAAATCTGATTGCTCTTCTATCACGCGCCCTTCGAACAGGTTAACAGAGCCCACAAACTCAGCAACAAAACGGCTGTTGGGATATTCGTAAACATCATGAGGTTCGGCCGTTTGCACGATCACACCATGATTCATTACACCGATTCGAGTGGCCAACGTCATCGCCTCCTCTTGGTCATGAGTCACTACCACAAAGGTAACGCCTAGCTCTTCCTGTATATTGATCAACTCAAACTGCGTCTCTTCTCGCAGCTTTTTATCTAACGCGCCTAACGGCTCATCCAGCAACAGTAATTTTGGCCGCTTAACCAGTGAACGCGCCAAGGCAACACGCTGCCGCTGACCACCCGATAACTGATGCGGCTTACGCTTACCGAGATGACCCAATTGCACCATATCAAGCATCTGATTAACCCGCTGCTTAACCTCGGCACGACCCAACCCTTCTCGCTTAAGACCAAAAGCAACATTCTCTTCAACCGATAGATGAGGAAACAGGGCATACGACTGAAACATCATATTCACCGGCCGCTTCCAAGGCTGGATACCCGCCATATCCACCCCGTCGATAATAATACGACCGCTGGTTGGCGCTTCAAAACCCGCCAACATCCGCAACAGGGTACTTTTGCCTGAACCTGAGCCACCTAATAAGCAAAATAGTTCGTTTTTATAAATATTCAGCGAGACATTATCGACCGCAGTAAACTCACCAAACTTTTTACTGACATTCTCAATGCGCAGAAAGGGCGTTGCGCCCTCTTGCTTCCATACCGATTGCTCAGAGAGTGACGCCGCTGGCACAGTGTCACTATCACTCAACGTTTCAATCATGCTTGTTGCACTCATAACTACACCCTAGTACTTCTTCATAAACCAAGCCCAAACACAAGCTCAGCGAATTAGTGTTCGAACCTTCGACTAGCACCCACCGTGATCATTTGATGTTGCTAAACCGAAAGTAAGCTAAATAACTTCACAGCTGCATGGCTAACTTAACGACCCGTTTTAATCCCGGTCCAAGTGCGCGTCAATAAGCGATCAAATTTAGCGGCATGAGCATTTTGAGTAAACAGATTAGCTTTAACAGCCTCCGATGGGTAAATACCCGGATTATTCGCTACCTCATCTAACAGCATCGGCTTAGCAGCATTGTTAGCCACTGCATAGTAGGCATAGTTTGAAATGGCGGCGGCACTTTCTCCTTGAAGGATATAATCAATTAACTGATAAGCGGCATCCTTGTGAGGCGCATCTGCAGGTATCGCTAACAGATCAAACCAAACCAAAGTCCCCTCTTTAGGAATAACGTAATCGATATTCACACCCTGACCGGCTTCTTCCGCGCGCCCTTGGGCTTGCAAGACATCGCCGTTATAGCCTAATGCCACACACACATCACCATTCGCTAAATCCGAGATATAGGCGGACGAGGAAAACTTACGATAGTTATCGCGTACCGAGCTTAACAGCGCTTTAGCTTTGGCGAGATCGGCTTTACTCTCTGAATTAGGATCTAAACCTAGATAGTTGAGCGCAATTGAAACCACTTCAGCCGGTGAATCAAGTACGCTAATACCGCAATCCTGTAACTTGGCCGCTAATTCAGGTTTAAAAATCAGATCCAGAGAGTCAATCGGCATATCGCCGAGTCGCTCTTTTACTAAATCAATATTGAAGCCTAAACCAATAGTACCCCACGCATAGGGCACATTGTGTTTATTGTCAGGATCATGACGCGCAATTTTATCCAGCATCACCGTATCAAGGTTGCCATAATTGCTCAATTTAGAGTGATCAATCTCAGCATAAATACCCGCCTGAGCCTGACGTTCAAGGAACGAACCTGTCGGCACAACCACATCATAGCCAGCCCCTCCAGACATCAACTTAGCTTCAAGTACCTCATTGGAATCGTAAACATCGTAATTAACTTTGATGCCGGTTTCTTTAGTGAAATTTTCGAGAATTTCTGGCGCGATGTAGTCAGACCAGTTATAAAAATTTACCACTGACTCTTCTGCAAAAGTCGTCGATGAAACCGTTAGCGCCAATGCAGCCGCAATACCAAGTTTCTTAGGATTCATTATTTCACTCCAATTTAAGCGCTTTAGATTTTCAGCATCCGCTGTGACATAATCCAAGCATTAACTCTTTAAGTGGCCGCGTTACGGCGCTCATCAGAGCCACACTTTTTTGTTGTTATTGTCATGGCCGCCTCCTCTGATCAAGAAAGCAGCTCTCAAGCTTCTCATTACTGTAGCAGTATTTTCTGCCACGCATAAAAATGTACTTCAACCTCCCTGTTGTCTATATACCCCCCAATGGGTATGAACAATCATTCCTTAATAATCAATTATTTACAGCAATCCAAGATAAGATTCATATTCTATATCAGAGATCTGCTCGCTTATTTTTCGCTGTTCTTGTCGCTTCGCAGCCGAGAAAACCCGAACAAACTCCTCGCCTAAGTACTCTTCAAGGACGCGACTCTCAGCAAACAGTTCCGTGGCCACATCCCACTTATTCGGCAATATCAATTCTTGATCGCCTTCAGTATAAGCATCCCCTTCAATCGGTGCCGGCGGCATCAGCTTATTCTCAATACCGTACAGCGCCCCTGCTAACACCGCCGCCAATACAAGGTAAGGGTTAGCGTCAGCGCCCGACACTCGATGTTCGATACGCCGTGCAACACAAGGGCTTTCAGGCACACGGATCGCCACGGTACGGTTTTCATAGCCCCAACTCGCAAAAGTCGGCGCATGAGCACCCGCCATAAAACGGCGATACGAATTTAAGTGCGGCGCAAAAATGAGCATACTGTCAGACATCGTATGCATCAGACCGGCGACTGCATTTTTAAGCATGTCAGTCCCTTCGTCGCCACCATTATCAAATATATTATTGCCCGCCTCGTCTAGCAGACTGAAATGCACATGGAAACCATTACCGCTCTTGTCGGTATAAGGCTTGGCCATGAAAGTTGATGAATAACCATGCTTACGTGAGATCCCTTTGATCAAGCGCTTAAACATGATGGCTTGATCACCCGCTAACAGCGGATCATTCACATGTATCAAATTAATCTCGAACTGACCCGGACCCAACTCAGAGATAATCGTATCCGCTGGCACACCCTGTATTTCGCACACCTCGCGCACTTCAGCAAAAAAGGCTGATAAACCATCCATTTCATCAATCGAGTAGCAATCCGTTTCGCTCAAACGACGACCATGTCCTTCAGATAAGATCGGTGGCCGGGGACGCTGCGTCTCTTCAGACTGCCCATCCATCAAATAGAATTCCAGCTCAGTCGCCATCACCGGCGTTAAACCAAGCGCTTTAAAACGTTTAACCACACCGGCCAACACCTGCCGCGGATCACAGCCAAACGGCGTACCATCAGGGTTAAACATCGTTGCCAGAATTTGATCGCGTGGCTCTTCAGCCCAAGGCACCGGAATAGCACTTTCACCCACCGGCATACAGATACCATCCATATCGCCGGTTTCAAACACTAAACCATTATCGAGAACATCATCACCCCAGAAATCAAAGCCTAACACCGAGCGAGGCAGCTTAACGCCTTCCTCAAACACTTTAGTGGCAGCGCTCGCAGGCAACCGCTTACCCCGCAAGTTACCGTTTAGGTCGGCTATAAACAGATCAAACTCTTTATCTTTTTCATTATTAAACATATGTAAGATTCTCTCTCGAAACCTTTAACCTCTGAATCAAAGGTCGTATCAGTGCTGCATAAAAAGCCAAACCGACTGATTATGTACTCCATACAGAGCGACAACGCAGCGTTGCAATCGGATGATTGCGTTTTATCTTTTGTGATCACAAACAATATATCAATGTGATCACATTTTTTTATAGCGGTCAATATCGACTTCTGTTAAAAGAGTCGTGTAACCTATTTAGTGATCTCATTAAAACAAGAGAACCTGTTTAGAGGTTCCCGACAGAAATAAGGCCAGAACCTGTTTTGATTATGGACAAGAAATCTCCGATTAAGATTACCTTAACTGAGCGCAATGACGCTGTAACTATCACTCAGTGGGTATACCAGACACTACGCGATGCCGTTATGTATGGTGAGATCCTGCCAGGCAGAGCGCTCACCATCCGCGAACTCGCCGGCATCATGGATGTCAGCCCCATGCCGGTGCGTGAAGCCTTGCGGCAACTGGCGGCGGAAAATGCCCTCGAAATTCAAGGTAATCGCCGGGTCATGGTGCCCAATATGACGGCCATGAAATTCAACGAACTGTGTGAGGCACGTATCGCCATTGAATCCCATGCCGCCGCCCGTGCACTCCCCTATATTGACAGCGACCTTCTCGATCAACTGCGTACCCTAGACAACCTAATTGACGCGGCACAAGAGGCCGGCAACCTCGAACAGATCAGCCTGCTCAATCAGAATTTTCACCGCGCGCTCTACACAGCCAACCCTCATCAAGTCACTCTTCCTCTGATCGAAAGCCTCTGGCTGCAACTCGGCCCCTTTATGCGCCTAGCCACTAACGAATTAGATGAACACTACCTCGTTGACCGACACAATGAAGCTATGGCCGCGATCGAGAAAAAAGATGCCTATGCTTTACAGGTCGCCATCTCTGCGGATATCCGCGAGGGCATCGCCTTTGCAGGCACCCCTGAAATGCTTCACGCATTCATTGAAAATGCAGGGCATTAAACCCGCTTTGACACTATCAATGCATAAATAGCCCGCGAATAGCCCCTCGCGCACAGACAGTTTTATCGCATGAACATTTTTTAATTGACTTTGTATTTTTGTGATCACAAAATAGTGATCACAAAATTGATTCGCACCATCATTGTGAATCGTATAAATATTTTAATCACCGGCATTACCTGTTGCTTAACAGGTAACGGATACGGAGAGAATCGATGCTCGATAATATTAATAACTCATCCATCACTGCAGATGTGCAGGCTCTCGATGCTGATCATCATATGCATCCTTTTACCAACACTGGCGCACTGAATAAAAAAGGCGCACGCGTTATCAGCCATGCCGATGGTGTCTACCTGTGGGATAGCGAAGGCAATAAGATTCTCGACGGCATGGCAGGGTTATGGTGTGTCAACATGGGCTATGGGCGTACTGAACTGATTGAAGCGGCCAACGAACAGATGCAGCAGCTGCCCTATTACAACACTTTCTTTCAGACCACTCATGCACCGGTCGCCCAACTCGCTAAAGAGATTGCCAGCGTTACGCCTGGTGATCTCAATCACATCTTCTTTGCCAATTCAGGTTCTGAAGCGATCGATACAATTATACGTATGGTGCGTCAATACTGGTCGATACAGGGCAAGTCCTACCGTAATATTATTATTGCCCGCGAGAATGCCTATCACGGTAGCACCATCGGCGGCACCAGCCTCGGCGGCATGAGCGGCATGCACAACCAAGGCGGCCCACTGGTACCAAACATAGCTCGTATCCGTCAGCCTTACTGGTATGGCGAAGCCGGTGATATGACCGAAAAGGAGTTTGGCATCGCTTGTGCCAACGCCTTAGAAGCGAAAATTCTCGAAGTCGGCCCTGATAATGTCGCCGCCTTTGTGGGTGAACCCATTCAAGGGGCTGGCGGTGTCATTGTGCCACCCGCTAACTACTGGAGTGAAATTCAAAAGATCTGTACCAAGTACGATATTTTGTTGGTTGCCGATGAAGTCATCTGTGGTTTTGGCCGCACCGGCAGTTGGTTCGGCTGTGAAACCTTAGGCTTTATGCCTGATATTATGTCGATGGCGAAAGGACTGTCGTCTGGTTATCTACCAATTGCCGCCGTCGCCGTTGGTGACCGCATATCCAACGCCTTTATCGAACACGATGATGACTTTAACCACGGTTTTACCTACTCTGGCCATCCGGTGGCTGCGGCTGTTGCGATTGCGAACATCCAACTGATGAAAAAAGACAATATCATCGATTATGTTGCTAAGGATATTGGCCCTTACTTCCAGCAAAAGCTGCGGGAAGCCATTGGCGAGCATCCACTGGTTGGCCATATCGAAGGGGTTGGCCTTGTGGCGGGTATCGCATTGGTAAAAGATAAAGCCACCAAGGAAGTATATAGTGATGATCTCGATATCGGCATGATTTGCCGTGAGCACTGCTTTAGCAATGGTCTTATTATGCGCGCTGTCGGTAACCGTATGGTGCTCTCACCACCGCTGATCATCAGCCATGCCGAAGTCGATGAGCTGTGCGATAAGATACGCCTATGCTTTGACTTAACACTTAAATCGGTGAGCTAAGCGGCAACTGATCGAGTGAGCCCATGCACCACCATGGGCCGTTAAACTTCTGATATCTGGCGGCCAAGCAGTGCCTATAAGCGGTATGAGTCTTCCCTTTCACGCAGCGGTTACTTATGCCGCCAGGTCTATTTACTTAACTTAACTATCACTCCATAAGGCAAGACATGCAAAGTTCCCGAGCAACACATACAGCTAGCGATAGCTGGCAAAAAGAGCTTGCTGCGCTAATCGATACGACGCGCTTACCCAGCTTCGGCGGCATGCTGGAAAAATTTCTCGCCACGCAGTGCCATTTCGATACCATGCTGCTCGTCACCTTCAAAAAGTCACTTAAACCGATCATTATTCACCCGACCGATCCCGCTCAACAGAGCCTGACACTGCACAACTACCTCAATCGAGCCTATATACTCGACCCACTGTTTAATGCGATTCAAAACGGTCATCTCGGTGAAGGTGTCAGCCGACTCACCGATATCGCTCCCGATAGCTTTGAAACGACCGAGTATTATCAAAGCTGCTACAAGGAGTTTGATCTCATTGATGAGATCAACATGGTGATCGAACTCGCCCCCAAAGTTAGCTGTACCCTCTCTCTAGGACGTCGAACCAATCGAGGCACGATTACACGTGCAGAACTCACCCGCCTCAACGACATTTATCCTGTCATTAAATCCATTGTGCGACAATTTTGGCTGTCACAATCACAAGAATTCGTCAAATATGAAAAATCTGAAGGCGCCATGAATCAGGCGATCGGTACCTTTGGTAGCGGTGTACTGACGCCGCGAGAGCAACAGATCGCCGGTCTGATTCTGCAGGGCCATTCATCGAAAGCCATCGCTAACCATCTCAACATCAGCCTAGGCACCGTCAAAGTGCATCGTAAAAACATCCATACACGGCTCAACACATCGACTCAATCCGATATTTTTACGCTGTTTCTTGCCCATCTAAAAGCACTCGACCCTGCCGCCAACTTTTAAACTTAGCACTCGATATCAATAGGCCAAAAGCACAATAAAAAGGGCAACTCCAGTGCTGCCCTATTGCTTCTTCACAACCGTGTATCAACAGCGCCGCTACCAATAACCGAGTACTTTCCACCACAGACCGCCAACAACACCCCAAACAATCAAGTTAACAATACTCATAATAAAGCCCATCACCCACCAGTTTTCCATCGATACATAACCAGAGCCAAAAATAATCGGTGAAGTACCCGTGGCATAATGGGTTAATGACATCATCAATGAAGAAGCACCGGCCAACAATAAACCCAAGTATAAGGGTGGCGCACCCAAAGCTAAGCCCGCGGCATAAAAAGCGGCAAACATCGCGGTGATATGTGCGGTTGTACTGGCAAAAAAGTAGTGCGCATAAAAATACACGATGACCAGAATGATAGTAGAGACAATCCAATCGAGTCCCAACTGAGCAATGTTGGTCTCAATCACACTCGAGAACCACGTAACTAAGCCTAATTTATTCAAAAAAGTGGCCATCATCACCAACGCCGAAAACCAAACAACCGTATCCCACGCCGACTTCTCTTTCAGCACATCTTCCCAGCTTAAGACGCGACTAACCAATAAAATAGACAAGCCTAAAAACGCCACCGCGGTCGTGTTAACCGCATAATCAGCACCTAATATCATGGCAGGCACACCCGCCCATAAAAATAGCAGCAGCGCAAATACGCTGATCATAACCTTCTCACCGTAGGACATAGGCCCCATTTCCATCAGCTTAGACTGAGCATAGGTTCTAGCATCGGGTGTGCTTTTGATTTCAGGTGGATAAACGAAATACACCACCAACGGCACCAGCGCGATACACACCAACCCAGGCAACAACGCCGCCAGCGCCCAAGTGCCCCAGGTGATACTGATATTCGCCCCCGTCGCGTCAGCAATCAGCTTAACGATTAAAGGATTCGGCGCGGTCGCAGTAATAAACATCGCCGAGGTAATCGGGTTGATATGGTAATTCACCAACGCCAAGTAATGGCCAATTTTGCGCGACGTTCCCGCTTCTGGCGATGAACCAAAACTGCTAGCGATAGACTTCATAATAGGATGAATAATACCACCACCTCGGGCCGTATTACTGGGAGTCACCGGCGCAATAACCAACTCGGATAGCGCCAGCGCATAGCCAATACCCACGGTTTTGCGACCAAATAAAGCGATGAAAAGATAACCTATACGACTGCCTAAGCCGGTTTTAGCCAAACCTCGGGAGATAATAATCGCCACACCAATCAACCAGATTAATGAATTCGAAAAGCCACTTAGAGCATCCTTAATCGCCCCAGAAGGGCTATCATTCGTTACGCCCGTGATGGCGACTGAGGTGATTGCCAACATAGCAATTGCACCAATAGGCATGGCTTTACCGATAATAGCAACCACCGTACCCACAAATAGAGCCAGTAACTGCCATGCATTTACAGACACCCCTTGTGGAGGCGAAACCACAAACCAAAGCAATAGAATGATGGCAATAGCGATCAGCCCAGGAATAACTCGAATTTCAGCGCCTTTCATTACAACTTCCTTACAATTAAAAAAACATCACGACATCAAAACGACCTCAACTTCATCATAACTGATAATAAGCATCAAGCTAATGACATCGAGCAGTTTTAAGCGCACTAACCTAAAACATTGTTACACTTGAAAAATATCAATAGAGCCCTCTCAATACTCGCTCAAGTCACGAGCTTTACATAACTATCACGATCCATATCGATCACCTCAACGGTGATAGAGCAAGCGGTTAAATTTAACCCACAGAGCTCTTCTAGCACCAGCAGCGACAATTTTTGTTTATCCGCTTCTTCTCGGCCTGATAGGATCTTCAATACCACATGAATAAAATCACTCGACGTATTACCCGTTTGATAAACGCGGTAGGCTTGCGCTCTCACTTTAATATCACGGCCATCAGCAGCAAATAGATTTGAATTCAAAGCCCCCTGAAACACCAATGGCAACAAATCCTCGCCATTTAATGAGGCAGAGTGCTCAACAATACAATGTGGCATATCCACTCCTAGTTATTACAACACCTCAATAGCCGCAGAGGATTGCGCCTACCTACCGGTATCGCTGGTTAATGTTAAAGCGCGATCGATTCCATCGGCGTGGCTAACATCACCCTATGGCGCGTTTCGCTCTGAAGGGCTGGTTTTGAAACTTTCGAGTATTTGATGCGGGTCAACGGCCTCTCGATGCACCGCTGCTGCCTGAGCCCACCAACCTAATTGCAACCAAGTACGATCGAAATAATCAAACCAAGCCGCCTGATCTTCTCCCGCTTGCACTGAGCCATCGGCTAAAAAAACCGTTTGCGCTTTCGCCACATGAATCATGGCCGACACCGGTAAACAACCTAATTCAGACAGGAACGTTCGCATGCCAACAGCCGCCCGCATACCACCCCATTGACCAGCAGAATAGGTCACGATAGCACTTGGTTTATAAGCAAACAGCGAGCTAGCAAAGTGATTTAATAAGTTAGCCAACGCCGGACTCATCGAATGATTATATTCAGGGCTAATCATGATAAAGCCATCAGCCGCCTCTATTTTCGCAGCCAATGCATTCAGCGCCGCGGGTGCTTTATGCTTTGCATACGCAAAGTGCGGCTTAAACACGCTGTCCAATGGATAATCCAACGCATCCACCAGTTCTATCTCATGCTCCGCATGACGATCCATCAGGCAGGCGAGACAAGCTTTAGCAACCCGCAACCCCAGGCGTGCAGGCCGAGGCGGTGTACTATCACGTACCGAACCTAGAAAAACCAGATACTTCATCGATATAACTCCATTGAGGTGAAATAGCTCAGCGCTAAGACTGATCAGATAAGATCAGTAGACTGACAATACGATAAGCCTAGCAATGCATCTAACTACCTATTAAATGATAGGCTAAATGAGGTTGATTATAGGCTATCCGACGGGCTTATTCGATTCAGCAATGCTGTTTAAGTGATGCGATGAAGTAATCAAAGCAGGCTTCGCTATACCCATGAAAACATGGCGCATCATAGCCGAGGAATGAGAGAAATCAGGTAGGGCTGTCAACGACGCGACGGAGACGCCATTGAATCAAACAGCAAGCGCGAGAGTACGCTAACAATGAGGCGAGTGCATACGCGACAGCCTGAAGATGCCGCGTATGCCATCGAGTGAATCGGCGATTATTACTGAGCCGTATACCCCCCATCAATCACCACCGCTTGACCGGTAATGCCACGACCGCGACCACTGGCGAGAAATAAGCAGTAGTCGGCCACTTCACGAGGTTCTAACAAACGCTTCTGAGGCACCAACGGATAGATAACCTCTTCTAACACTTTTTCCAACGGCACATTGCGCGACTTAGCCAGATCATTTAACTGACCCCGCACCATCTCGGTATTCACATAGCCTGGGCACAACGCATTAACGGTAATGCCATGCTCAGCCCCCTCTAAAGCCGCTACCTTGGTTAGACCGATGACGCCATGTTTTGCTGAGTTATAACCCGCCTTACCGGCAAACCCCACCAACCCATTAATAGAAGCGAGATTGATGATACGCCCCCCCTTCTGCTGCTTCATTACGGGGAAAATGTGTTTGATGATTAAGAAGGGTGCTACCAGCATGATATCTAACAATTTACGATAGCTATCGGAGGGGAAATCCTCTATCGGCGCAACATACTGCACGCCGGCATTATTGATTAAAACATCTAAGCCACCAAATTGCTCAATCACTTGATCAACGGCGCTATGCAAGGCGGCCTCATCGGTGACATCACAGGCCACGCCAAATCGATCAGGGCCAACCCCGCCAAGACGATCCAGTGCCTCGGCTAATCCTTGCTGATCATAGTCGAGAATGGCCACACGATCACCCTCCTCTAAAAACGCGCTCGCAACCTCAAAGCCAATTCCTTTAGCTGCTCCAGTAATAAGTACTCGCTTTCCAGCCATTTTCTTCACCTTTTTTAATACAGTATATTCACGTTCATAATAGACCCGGTAGCCAAAGAATAATGGCTGGAAAAACGATACAGAGTATGAGGCCCGTCACCTGTAACAGTACGTAAGGAATGATCGATCGATAAATCGTGGTTATTTTAACACTGCCATCGGTAACACCTTTTAAGTAAAACAGAGCATACCCAAAGGGCGGCGTTAAAAAGCTAGTCTGTAAGTTAATCGCCATCAGAATCGCAAACCACACTAAGGTGGCCTGAGATGACATACCAAAATCGAGCAAGCTGATCACCGGTAATAACAACGGCAAAACAACATAACTAATCTCTATCCATTCTAAGAAAAACCCGAGCACAAAAATCATTAGCATGATCGATAACAGCAAGCCATAAGGCCCCAAGCCGATTGAATCGACAAAATCCATGATCAAGTAGTCGCCGCCCAACTTTTTGAAAATGAGACTGAAGGTCGTTGCCGCAACGACAATAAAGACAATCATCGCGGTACTTTTAGCGGTGTCATAACAAACGTCCCGCAAGGTGACGTAATCCAACTTCCGCCCGAACAGCGCCAAGATGATAGCCCCCAAGGCACCGATTGCTGCCGCTTCTGTTGGGGTTGCAATACCACTCATGATAGAACCTAGTACAGCAACCATCAAAAACACTGGCCCTACGAGATCTCTCAACAACGCAATGGGTAACGGGGTTGTATCCACCTCTAAGCTATCCGAGTCGGCCAGCGGCATCCAGTTAGGCTTAAGCCAACCGGTTATCAGTATAAAGGCAATATACAGCACGCCGAGCATCAACCCAGGGATCAAGGCCGCCTTAAACAGATCGCCGACCGATACCTGCATGATAGAGCCCATGAGCACCAGCATAATCGAAGGCGGGATGAGAATGCCCAAGGTCCCCGAAGCCGCCACCACACCCAAGGCCATCTCTTCCTTGTAGTTTTGCTTCAGCATCACCGGCAGCGCTAACATGCCCAGCATAACAACGGAAGCACCGACGATGCCGGTACTTGCCGCCATGACCACCCCTAATAACGCAACCGAGATGGCGAGCCCCCCACGCACTTGACCAAACAGCCTTTGCAACGTCAGCAATAGACGGCTGGCAACACCTGACTTTTCGAGCATCAAACCCATAAAAACGAAAAGTGGAATAGCAATATACAACCAGTTTTCAACCACGCCACCAAAAATACGCGACCCCATCATACCGAGATACGGCAGCGGAACATCGGCGATGAGAGAAAAGATGATACTCAGACCACCCAGTACAAAGGCAACCGGATAACCGGTAAATATACCGATTAACAAACAGACCACCATGAGTATAGGCAGCATGTATTCAATGAACATGGAAAGGCTCCTTGGTTGCTCGTGTAGGATCCAAGACGATTGAAAGACTATAGAAAACTCGGCCCAGTGCATTTAAAGCCATAAAAGCCAAGGCAACCGATAACGCGCCTTTAATGATGTACCGGTCCGTTAAACCTCCAAAATTTGACTGCTCTCCAGAATTAAAGCTCATCATCACTTGTGGCCAGTAAAGGTAGGCAACCATAAGACAGAAAGGAATTAATAAAAACAGATGACCCAGCACATCCACTAGGTGCTGAACTCGAGGGGAAAAACGATGATATAACAGGTCAACCCTTACATGAGAGTTGGTATGTAGCGCGTAGGTTGATGAAAAAAGGACTAGAATCCCATAAAGGTACCACTGTAACTCGGTCGCTGAGTTGATGGTGAAAGCATTTTTAAACAGAAACACCTCACTCTCCCAACGCAACAGCTCATTCATACCCAACACATTCATGATGATTGTTGTCATGACCGCGGCGATGACAGCCAGCACCAGCCAGCTCGTCAACCGTCCCACCCAAACTCCCACCCCGATAAGGGGTTGAGAGATTTGATGTAGGACCGCCGCCACTTTTACGTGTGCGGCGTATTTCATTATTTTAGCTCCTGTAATTCGTACCAACCATCAATCAATTTGGCATGCGCCATCAATGATTCATAAGCCTCTTTAAAGCTTGGATTATTGATCATCTCTTCAGCGAGGACTTCATTCCAAGCACCTTCAAGCTCCGCTAATGTTGCATCATTGAAGCGTCGAACTTCGAAGCCTTCTTTCTTTTCCAGACGCGCAATCGCACGCATCTGCTCGGGTGGCGACGAGGTCATAGACCAGGCTAATGTAGACTGACAAGCCGTTTGGAATTGCTGCTGTTGCTGCTCACTATACTTAGCCCACACATCTTTATTGATGATCAGAGAGAACCAACTTGCAGACTGATGCCAGCCCGGGAAGTAGTAGTATTTAGTAATGTCATTAAAGCCCATTACTTCATCGACCTGCGGTACGGAAAATTCTGCACCATCGATACGACCACGTTCCAGTGCGAGGAATATTTCACCACCGGGCACTAACTGAGTCGAAGCGCCAAACTTGTTAAGCACTCGCGCACCTAACCCAGAGATACGGAAGCGTAGACCATCAAAATCGCTGGCGGAGTTAATCTCTTTGTTATAAAAGCCGCCGGTTTCTTGAGGTGAGACGAAGCAAGGCAAAACCTTAATATTGTAATCATCATAAGCCGCCTGAACGTATTTAGTACCGTCACCCGCCCACATCCACGAAGCAAAGGCCTCAGGGGTTGGACCAAACGGCAGTGCGCCATACAAGTTCAGTAGAGGAATGGTACCGGCCCAATAGCCCATCCAATCCCAGCCAGCATCGATGGCACCGGTGGATACCGCATTAAATACTTCAAAAGCCGGCACCAGATCACCCGGCTCATGGACGCGAAAGTTTATTTTTCCGTCAGAAGCGACCTTAATCTGCTTGCCCATATACTGAGCACCGGCACCTAAGAAATTGTTAGTCGCAAAGGTACTCGCCACATCAATACGCTTTGGGCCATCAGCGAAGGAGGTTGTCGATAGCGCGATAGTCGCAGCCGCTATTGCAGCAACGAATGGTTTTTTAATCATGATATCAATCCTAATTTTTATGATTATTCTAGGAATTGCTAACCCCTGTAGATGGGTAGCCGAGTAGCTAAAGCAACACCTAAGCCAAAAAAATAAAATCAATACAAATCAATAACTTAAAAGAAACCTCTATCATCTAGACTGAATCGTCCTAGCCGAAAAAGCTCGATAACGTCCTATTTTCCGGAATTAATAAGCGAACCAAGCTACAGCCCACCAAACACAGGCGTCCGAAAAACAGGAATGATTCCTAAAAACAGGAAATAATGAGGGTTACACCTTATTTGGATCACACAGCGTGGTGATTACAACCGCTTATCAAGCCGAGAACAGCCAACACCGCCGCTACTAAATCGCTCCCTCAAGGCTGCCCTAGCAGGCCATGAGACGCTATGACAGAGATAAACAATGAGGCGTCATGGAGTGACGAGATTAATGCATGAGATCAACGCTGAGCAGCCCAACTCAAGAGAATTTATCATTCAAGAGAGGCTTGAATGCCATGCTTAACTAACAGCCTCAATCTAACAGGCTTAGCTCACTAGGCTTCGCCACTGATCGCAGGCTAAACAAGATTAATTAGTAAATGATTCGCTGGCTAACTGATAGCGAACTAATTTGTCATAAATCGTTGTTTTACCTATCCCCAGCAGCTTAGCTGCCTGCTGTCGATTACCTTTACACGCCACCAACATCTGTTCAAGAATCTCTTTTTCGGCCAATGCTAAACGCTGCTTTAAGGTACCTTGATCGAAGCGAGTATCGGTTATCTCGATCCCTTCCGTTAAAGCAGCGGGTAATGCCTGTAATGAAATTTTATAGCCTTGACTAAGATAGAAGGCCGACTCAATAGCGTTTTCCATTTCACGTACATTACCGGGCCAAGCATATTCCAACATCCGCGTTAATGCATCGACCGTCAATTTAGGTGCGCGTCGTCCCGTACGGTTGGCTAAGCGAGTCAGAAAATGCTCCGCCAGTGCCGGAATATCTTCACGCCGATCTCTCAGAGGCGGCAGCGCGACGGAGACCACATTGATACGATAATATAAATCTTCACGAAACGCGTTAGATTCGACCCGCTTTTCTAATGGCTGATGTGTCGCCGTCACTAGACGCACATCGATTTTAACTAAGCGATTAGAACCGACCGCCTCGACTTCACGATCTTGCAATACCCGCAGTAACTTGGCTTGCATACTCAACGGCATATCCCCGATCTCATCGAGAAACAGCGTGCCTTTATCCGCTAATTGAAATTTTCCCTGCTTACCACCACGCTTAGCCCCAGTAAAAGCCCCCTCTGCATAACCAAATAGCTCCGATTCCAATAGATGTTCAGGAATAGCGGCACAGTTAATCTTAATGAAGGGGCCTTTGGAGCGTTCCGATAATAAGTGCAAGGCATGCGCATATAGCTCTTTACCGGTACCGGACTCTCCCCGAATCAACACAGAGGCATCGCCGCCCGCCACTTTTTTGATTTTTTCATTTACATTTTGAATCGCCGGGCTTCGTCCGATCAAATCATTAAGGTGATAATGAGCACCGGTTTGCTCTTTATTGAGGGCTCGACGGTAGTAATCTAAATCGGATACTAACGCCTTGATTTGCGTATTTATTTGTTGCCACTGATGCGTATCGTGATAGAGCACAAAGCCAATGGCACCGACGATGTTACCCGCTTGACGAATAGGATAGCGGTTAGCAATCATATGCCGTCCGCGTATCTCCTGTAATCTCGAAAGTTCTTCTTCACCACTTTCAAGCACACGATGCATACGCGTATTCTCAATCACATCGACGACGTAACGCCCATAAGCGTCTTCCCGCTTAAGACCAAGGAAGTGCGCATAAGGTTGATTAATAAATTGAATATTCGCCGCATGATCAACCACGACAACCCACTCATCTAACGCATCTAACGCTAGATTTAAACTGTTAAGGTCTCTGTTTAGCAGCATATTCATCAATTTAGCTCATTCAAAAATAAGAAGACTTAGCCACAGACGCACGCTTAAACAGCGTGAGTATCGGCATATCACGATTGCGCTCTACGGAGTGATAGCGAAATAACAGAGGGTTAAGTACTCGCTCCGATTATGATTAAAATCGGTCGAGTATTGAAGCCTTCACACCCGCGCTGTTCACCGTTTGACCACTGACGGCCCGGCAAATCAAACGATAATTCTAACCTACTCAAAAAAAGAAAACCTAGCATATTCAACGAAACAGTCCACATACTGCAAAAAGTTAATCTCTTAATGACTCATCATTGGCAATTAAAAAGACCAATAACGACATCAAAACCCAAAAAGGCCGATGCGTTAACATCGGCCCTTGTGAATTAAATTGCAGCTAACCATAAACTGATCAATGACACGTCATTACGCTTCAGACTGCTCGTTATAAGCGGATCAAAACATTCTTAATATCGGTGTATTTTTCTAACGCATGTAGTGACTTATCACGTCCATTACCCGAGGCCTTAACGCCACCAAATGGCACTGTAGAATCGCCCTCTCCCCAGGTGTTCACCCACACCATGCCGCTCTCGATTTTACGACTAACGCGATGAGCGCGGGACAGATTTTGTGTCCACACGGCCGCACCTAGGCCATAGACAGAATCATTCGCCAATGCGATCGCTTGTTCCTCTGAGTCAAACTCACAGACCGCTAACACCGGTCCAAAGATCTCCTCTTTAACAAAGGTCATATCGTTGTGAGCACCATCGACAATGGTCGGCTTAGCAAAGAATCCTTGACCCTCTTGATAGTCAGGCACGCCCCCCATAATAATCTGACCGCCCTCTTCTTGAGCGGAACGAATATAACGCGCTACCGTTGCCAACTGAGTGCCATCGACCATGGGTCCCATCGTGGTGGCTGGGTCAAGCGGATCACCCGGCTGAAACTGACTCGCCGCTTCCACCAAGGCCGCGACAAACTCATCTTTAATGCTTTTATCGACATACAAACGAGAACAGGCGATACACACCTCACCCTGATTACAGAAGATCGCTGCTGCCGAGGCCGCTGCTGCGGCTTTAATATCCGCATCGGCAAACACCAAGTTCGGCGATTTACCGCCGGCTTCCAACCACACTCGCTTCATATTGGATTCACCGGCATAACCCATCAACATACCCGCCACGTGGGTAGAGCCCGTAAATGCCAAAACATTAACATCCATATGTAACGCCAAGGCTTTACCTGCGGTATGACCAAAGCCCGGCAACACATTCAAAACACCCGCAGGAATGCCCGCTTCAACGGCCAGTTCTGCTAGACGCAGGGCACTTAACGGGGACTTCTCCGATGGTTTGAGTACCACCGAATTACCGGCGGCTAAGGCGGGTGCTATCTTCCAGCTCACCATCAATAGTGGATAGTTCCAAGGCGTGATAGCACCCACGACTCCCACTGGCTGATGATGAATCATGGCTAACGTATCATGACCTGTTGGCGCGATCTCACCATAGACTTTATCAATGCTTTCGGCTGTCCAACGAATACAATCAATCGCATCAGGCACATCAATATTCACCATCTCCGAGATCGACTTCCCCATATCTAAGGTGTCGAGTAAGGCAAACTCATCCTGATGCTGCTCAATCAGGTCGGCCCAGCGCAACATCGCTTGTTTACGCTCTCGCGGGTGCAGTTCAGACCAAGCGCCGCGACGAAACACGTCACGAGCGGCCTTCACGGCGAGATTTACATCGGCTTCATCACAACTCGCCACATTGACCAGCACGTTTTCAGTTGCCGGGTTAATACAGGGAAATGTTTCACCACTGACGGCAGACTGAAACTGACCATCAATATAAGCCTGATGATGCAATGTCAACGTTTTACTCAGCGCTTGCCATTCCGAATAGCTTTTCATTGGTTTTGTTCTCCACACTCTCTGTTCACGACAGCCGTCAACACGTCACTCTGTTATCGCCGGACGTTTATCCCGGCTCAGTTTTCAGGCTCTCAATCAGTACAAGCCCAACCTTTACTCAGCGCACAATGGTTTAAACAGCAACTTAATTCCAATCGATAAGAAGATGTATTAGCCGGTTAAACACAGCGCCTAAACTTAATATCCGTCAGTATAAGCAGCCAAGACTATTGGCGGCTATATGCCCTAGGGGGTAGCAATGCCGATATTCAAATTCGATACTCCCTATATACCTCGTAATAGGTATGCACTTAGGGGGATATCCTTTAACCGCTAATATTCCTGATAATCAAGGGCCATAAAAAAAGCACAGGTATTTCCGATGAAGAAGATTTTTACCGGCCTAGTCACCGCGATGACGCTAAGCACCGCGGTACAAGCGGCTGATGTATCAGGCACTGTGTCATTCACCAATGATTATCGTTTTCATGGTCTGTCACAAACAATGGGGGATCCTGCAGTACAAGGCAGCTTAGATGTTGGGTTTGATAACGGCGTTTATGCGGGTATTTGGGGCAGTAATGTTGATTTTGATGATGATGCCAACTTAGAGATCGATTACTATGTTGGTTACGGCAACGATATCAACGATGCTCTGTCTTATGATGTGATGGCCGCCTACTACACCTACTCCGGTTATAGCGGCGAAAGCTATGATTACCTAGAGTTAATCACTAGCCTGTACTATGGCGACTTCGCTTTCAGCTATGCATTTGCTGATGACTACGCCAATTCAGGTGACGAGTCTCACTACCTAGGCGTCGATTATAGCTATGGTATCAACGATGCTGTGTCGCTTGATCTGCACGCAGGCCACTCCTTTGGTGATGCCTACAGCAACGATTATGAAGATTACTCTATCGGTTTATCCGGCGACGCGGCGGGCCTTGATCTATCCGTGGCTTACCTGACAAACGATATCAAAGGGGCAAAAACCGATGATTACGACGATGATACGGTTGTCTTCACGGTTTCACGTACTTTCTAAGGTGTAAACCGACGAGTCAATCAGACTCACATGATTAGGCCTGATACCCTTCTCAAGTCTAATCATTAGGGCCATACAGTATCCCCTGTATGGCCCTTTTTTATTCGAGCAACAGCGGGTAGAATCTCGCCTTCACTCTTGCACGCAGAGGCACGGATGTCGGTTACTCTTCTATCGCTGTTTATACCTACGTTTTTCTTTGTGTCGATTACACCCGGTATGTGTATGACGCTGGCACTGAGCTTAGGGATGTCGATTGGCGTCCGGCGAAGCCTGCATATGATGTGGGGAGAGCTTATCGGTGTCGGCCTCGTTGCAGCGGCAGCCGCGGCCGGTGTCGCCGCGCTGATGCTACAGTTTCCTCAAGCGTTTATCTTCCTAAAGCTCGGTGGCGGCGCTTATCTCGGCTGGCTCGGTTGGCAAATGTGGCAATCCAAAGGCAAGCTGGTCATGCAAGAGCCCGGCGCAGCCATAAAACAACAGGGCAAACTACAACTGGCGCTCAACGGTTTTATTACTGCGATCGCCAACCCCAAAGGCTGGGCCTTTTTCGTCACCTTGTTGCCTCCTTTTTTAGATCAGCGTCAACCCCTGGCACCGCAACTCACCTTGTTAATAGCGGTGATTCTATTAATAGAGTTCAGCTGTCTACTCATCTATGCCAGCGGCGGTAAGGCGATGCGTCACCTGTTACTAAATCGCAGTAATGTAAAGTTGATGAATCGTATCGCTGGCTCATTGATGATCGCCGTCGGTATCTGGCTGGCCTTAGGTTAAGCTTTTTTAATCACCCGTTGATAACCTAAGGTGTAACATGCCTGTTGACTGAGCTCGTCAGCCCGCTGAATAGCGGCCGACGCTATAACGCTGATGTCAAGGCCGAGCCTTACTGATGGATTAAAAATCGACGAGCTTGTGGCGGGTGCTTCTGTATTGCCTGAATACCATTATCATCACCATAAAGCGTGTAATACTCCAGCGCCAGCACATCCCAAACCATATGCGTGGCAAACGTCGGCGGTAATCGGTATTGCTTCGCACTCAGTAGCTTCGGCTGATAATCCTTATCCGGCGGATTTAATAGCAACGCGGCCAGCTCGCTGGCTGTCCAGCTATAATATTGTTTCGGCATCGCAAAGGCGTTGGCGATCCACGCTTCGCGAAACGAGGGTTGAATCAATGATAAAGAACGACAGTCTGCGCGTCCTTCAATACAGTAACGCTGCCGCTCGAGATCCAGAATATAATTCTCTGAAGCAAACTTCGCCCCTGTCGATGCGCAACCACTGAGCCATAGTAAACTTAAAACCAACCATGCGCATCTCATTTGTAGCACGTCCTTTTGTTGCACTTTATTTACAAAGCGCGTTATTATCAGCGTCACGGAGTTAAAGCAACCCTGTCTCTCGATAGCACGGCTTTATCACTTTAAGTATAAACGCTCTTTTGACAGGGATCAGGGATAGGAGTCTGTATGAGCTCGTCTGACCAAGAAGTATTTCAAATCCTAGAACAGCGCACCAAAGCCCTCGCCATCGCGCTCGGCTTTCGTGATCCGTCCACACTGGAACACTCTACCCGTGTACAAACGCTAGCCGCCGAATTAGGTAAAGCAGTTGGCTTAAACGTGAAACAACTGGCCGCACTGAGAATCAGTGCTAAATTCCACGATATCGGTAAAATCGGCATTCCCGATCATATACTCATGAAGCCGACCAAACTCGATCACCAAGATTGGACAGTCATGGTACGTCACCCAGAGATCGGCGAACAAATTGTACGCTCTACGGAATTAGAAGGCGCAGCAGAAACCGGCCAGATTATTCGCCATCACCATGAACACTATGATGGTCAAGGCTATCCCGATCGAATCGCCGGTGAAGCGATACCGATTGGTGCACGTATTATCAGTATCGTTGATAGTTATGATGCTATGGCCTTCACTCGCCCCTATCATCGAGGCCGGAGTCATGCGGATATCATCACGCAGATCCAGCGTGAGTCTGGCGCTAAGCATGACCCTTACTTACTCAAACACTTCTGCCGTATCATTAACACCAGCAAGCATCGGGTTGCCTAAATCCAATTATCGCCTGCCCTGGCTATAATCGATATTAGTCAGCAATCAACTCACCCACCTCGATGCTGACAGGCTTCACTCCGGCCCACACATCTAACGCACGATCTTCTGGCTCTTCATTCGGGCCACCTGTACGGATCTTGGCAGACACCTCTTCAATTGGAAAGGCAAATACCGCCGTGACTTTCATTTCGGTGTCGTTGGCTGGCCGCGCTTCCGATGAACGCCCCAGGCTATATTTCTCTAACATCGTATTCAGCGCCGCGCGCTTCTCGTTCGGCGCTTCAACCAATCGCCCTTTGCCATACAACACCACCGAGCGGAAGTTGACAGAGTGATGATAGGCCGAACGCGCAAACACTAAGCCATCCAAAATGCAGAGCGAAATACAAGCCGTTTGTCCCTTGAGTACCTGTTGAAACAAGGCATTTTTTACTGATCCGTGAATAAATAATTCATCGCCTATGCGCCAATGCGAGGTCGGTTGCACTATCGCTTCATCGGCAACGCTAACACCGATATGACAAACCCACGCTTCATCAAGAATATGATAGATAGTCTCACGGTCATAGCTGGCTATTTTTCGGCCACGCCGGACACGGCTCCGTTCGGTTACTGCAACGTCACTCATGATTAATCCTTAGACTCATTTAAGTATGTTAAGCGATAAGCATAATCGCTATAGTGGGCCTTAATAAGATCCAATTTATAACATTTATTAAGACCCAATATGCACAGATCGCCCTCATCTAATCTGTTTACCCCTTTTCTGCAGCAAGCCCCGTTACAACGGCCTCGCTATCGAGCCCTATTTAACTATCTGCAGCAGCGTATCCTCAGTGGCGAACTAGCAGTCGACAGCCGATTACCGTCAACCCGAGAGCTGGCGGAGTGGCTAAGCCTCTCGCGTAATACCGTTAAACAAGTTTATGAAATGCTGCAAGCCGAGGGCTATATCGAAACTCGCCAAGGGGACGGCAGCTATATTTCAGCGCAATTAACCCCTCACCGCCGTCAGCAACACAGTCGTCAGCAGCCCTCAAGACAACCCATACGGCTATCGACTAAGAGCACTCAGCTACAACAGATTCGCCCGCTGTATCAGCACAACAGAGAACACTTATTGTTGCCGGGCATCCCCGCACTGGATCAGTTTCCTTGGCCGGCTTGGCAACGTTCGGTTAGCCATGCCGGACGACAGATGAAATTTAGCCAAGCGCAACATTTAATGGGCGAACCCGCCCTGCGCAATGAGATTGCGGGTTACCTCAGCGCCACCCGAGGGGTTCACTGCAGCATGGAACAGATCATGATCTGTTCTGGCTCTCAACAAGGGATGCAACTGGCTTTTGCCATGCTGATTAATAGCGGCGATAAAGTATTGGTCGAAGACCCAGGCTTCCCCGGAATCGACGGGGCTATTAGCAACGCTGGCGGTATTAAAGTCTCGATGCCGATCGATCGACAGGGTTGCAGAAGCGATCTAATGCTCACTGATCAACGGGATGCTCGGCTCGCGTTTATCACTCCATCACGTAATTTTCCACTGGGCTACACTCTCAGCATCGAGCGACGCCTACAACTATTACAATGGGCCACCGATCACGGTAGCTGTATTATTGAAGATGATTACGATAGTGAGTTCCGCTTTGATGGCCCCCCCTTGACCGCATTACAAGGGCTATCCGATGGACATTCGGTCATCTACTCAGGCACCTTTAGCCGCATTCTGCATCCGGCTATTCGACTCGCTTATCTGGTGCTGCCTGTCACGCTCGTCGAGCCCTTTAAACAGATGCGAGGCTTCCTTGACGGCGGCTTAGCGTCACTCCCTCAACTGGCGCTGGCCGACTTTATGTCCCGTGGATACTTTGCCAGTCATCTACGCCGAATGCGTAAACTCTATCAGGCCCGCCGTACCTATCTACGTCAACGCGTCGCCCAGTGCTTGCCAGATCAGCTGCAATGGGAACCCAGTGATGGCGGCATGCACAGCGTTTTCTTACTGCCGCAAGGCAGTGATGATCAAGCTATCGTCGAACACGCCATGAAACTCGGACTGGGTATCCGCCCACTCTCCTATTATTACGATCAACAAGCGCCTCTTGCAGGCTTAGTGATCGGTTTCGCCGGATACGATGAAGCACAAATAAATCAAGGAATCGAGCGACTCACAACGACGATGGCACGATACCATTCACCTAACACAGCCTGACACCGTGTTTGCGCGCAGTACACAGGCCATAACATCGAGGCGACCAATACCCGAGCAGCCTCGTGTCATTAACCATCAATAAGGTACTTACTGCCCTTGCATTTTATTACTCGCCAGCACGTAGAGGTACTCTAATGCTAACGTAGCCCCCGCTAATGAGGTAATTTCGGCGTGATCATAAGCCGGCGCCACTTCAACCACATCCATCCCCACGAGGTTTAATCCCTGCAGACCACGAATCACTTTCAAAGCGCAATCCATCGTCATACCCCCGGATACCGGCGTACCGGTGCCTGGCGCATAGGCCGGATCAAGTCCATCAATATCAAAACTCACATAGGCCTTCTTATCTGCAACCCGTGCATGAATACGTTCCAGTATGGCTTGTGGGCCATGATCACCAACCCACGCGGCATCTAATACCTCAAACGGATGACCCGCAACATCATAGGCGGTACGAATACCGATCTGAATCGAATGTTCCGTATCCACCAACCCCTCTTCCACTGCATGGTGAAACAACGTGCCATGGTCATACTTGGTACCACCAGAATAGGTATCGGTATGGGCATCAAAATGGATTAACGCCAACGGTCCATGCTGCTGAGCATAAGCCCGCAAGACCGGCAGGGTAATAAAGTGATCGCCACCAAACGTCAGGGATGACTTACCGGCCGCCAAAATAGCACCGATATGCTGCTGCAGATTATCCACCATCGTTTGTGGCTCACCATGCTTAAACAGCACATTACCGGAATCCGCCACCGACAGATGATCATCCAGTGCGAACGACCACGGCCAACGCGCGCCCTCCCAAATCAGCTGAGCAGATGCCTGACGTACACCGCTGGGCCCGAAACGCGCCCCCGAGCGCCCTGATGTCGCCATATCGAATGGCACTCCGGCGACCACGACTTCCGCATCACTGCGATGCAGATCACTCACTACGGGAAATTCCATAAACGTCATACCCAACGAACCATAGATTGGCAGGTCGGCATTCGCCACGTTATTCGGTATATCAGACATCGTTCACCTCGACAGACAATTGAGTTTCCAGCTATTGATCACAGCGTACTCTGCTGCTTATAATTATTGAAATGCATAGTTATAATAATAGTATGCATATAAATAATAACTAAACATCCATCATTAGCCCTCGGCCCTTAGAGCGTCAATATGAAATCTCTGCGTCAGTTTGATCTCAATCTATTGCTGCTACTTGAGGCACTCTTGAGCGAATGCCATGTCAGTCGCGCGGCAGAACGGATGTGCCTCAGTCAGTCGGCCATGAGTCACGCTCTCAACCGACTGCGGCAACAACTGGATGACCCTCTCTTAGTGCGGGCGGGTAACGGCCTGAAGCTCACTCCCCGTGCCACATCGATGCTGCCGGATATCCGTCAAGCCATCCGAATGATTGAGCAGAGTCTGAGCCCACCGGAGCCTTTTGACCCCGCCCATTCAGAACGCTGCTTTACCATTGCCAGTACCGACTATTTTGAGGCGATCACCCTGCCTCCTCTGATGCAGACACTACAGCAATCGGCCCCCGGCATTCGTATTCAGATTGAAATGATCGGTAAAGGAGGTAATTTTAAGCAGTTGGAAAACCGACAGATAGATCTCATCGCAGGGCTGGATAATCGGCAACAAATTAATCCGCAGCTCATCCGTAGACCATGGCATATCGAACCCTTTGCCTGCCTAGTTGCCGAGCAAAACACATTAGTCGAGCAGCAGTTTTCATTACAACAATACTGTCAGTTAAATCATGTACTGTTCTCTGACTTGGCTGGCGTCACCGCCGATCACATAGATCATTGGCTGGCAACACAACAACAGCAACGTCAGCCGATCGCGCGCACCGTCAACTATATGGCCGGTGCACGTATCGTTGCCGTCACCGATGCGGTGATGACACTCCCCCGAGAGATGGCCTTACTTTTTGCACAGATGCTACCGGTAAGGTTGATCTCGCCCCCCAAGGGGATGCCTCATATTGAGATGATCACCCTACATCATCCGCTGTACGCGAATGATTCAGGACTGCAATGGCTGTTACAGCAGTTGCATCAATAGCACTTAAACCTAAGTCGACTGATGGCCGTTAATGCGCCGCCGTTTTAGAAAAGACATTCATAATAACAACCCCCACAATAATGAAGAGCATGCCAATAATAGCGGGCATATCGGGTATCTCCCGATAAATGACGGCACCGATGGAAGCGATGAGTACGATCCCCATTCCCGCCCAAATTGCATAAGCCACCCCCACCGGCACGGTTTTCAGCACCAGCGAGAGAAAATAAAACGCCGTCAGATAACCGACAACACACAGCGTACTAGCAAGCGGCCGAGTAAACTCCTGTGACGCTTTTAAGGCTAACGTCCCCAACACTTCTGCGCTAATCGCAATCGCTAAAAACCAGTAACCCATATACCCTCGTTAAAACACATTTAAGCTATTGATCCACCTAAATAAGGGATCGGATGCTCTATTTCATGCGATTCAAATCAATACTGCAACCCCTTTAAGGCTATACCTCCAACGGAATAACTCCTTGCCCAACCAAGCTGTCATTAAGCAATCGACATAAGATCGAAAAAGGGCTTACCGAAGTAAGCCTGACACCACTCTAGTTTATTGCCGCATAAATCAAAGTCTATCCAACCCCACTAAATTGAAATAACCGACTGAAATATGAATCAAACGAGTTATTGTCAAATCGGCTGTACGGAATCAGGTGGCATTCCTATCTGATTGATCCCGTATTTGTTCTCCATCCTCGGCATAAATCTCTTTCGCATCCGGGTTATAGCCTGCAGGTACTGGACCACCAATATCGGTAAGATGGCCTTTACAGACGGTCCAAAAGACTAGCTCCCCCTGATAGAAAACCGGCTTGTACATACAACAATCCATGCTATGGCACCCCTTATAAGCCGGATCGAATACATATTGATAGGCGGTGACTTATTCTTTGCACCTCAGGGAACTCAGTCTTGAAAACCACACTATTCAGCGTGAACAATAAGCCTCTGCGACTTGCTTTAAGTAACACGGATCACAAAAATCATCATCCTAGCCCCTTCAGGTATATAATCGGTTGTCTCCACACAAAAAGCAGGCTTTAATTAGCCTTTTCCAACACCGCTAAGTAAGGTTTCTGATTTGTCGCAGTTTCACCGTGTCGCTAAACAACCTCTGATGCTCTGGCATGATGCCATTGCCGGTATTATTACTCATGGCGTAAATGATGATGCCGTGGATAATCTGATGGACTCACTGCGCCGCATCGTGGATGCCGATGGCAGCACTCTGATTGTTTACCCAGAAGGTAGTCAACCCTACTGCCCATCACGTAAGCGTCGCCGCGGTGAAGACCCTCGCATTCATATCGATCAATACCTCGAAAGTGCGTATCTATTGGATCCCTTTTACCGTTTAGCCGCTGACGGCCCTGCAGAAGGTGTTCATTGTCTATCAGACGTGGCGCCGAACGGCTTTAAACACAGCGAATTCTATCGGGTTTATTACCGTCTGGTGAATTTTGGCGATGAGATCTGTCTCATCATCCCTACGGAAAATGCCAGTATTCAAGTATCCATTAGCCGTCAAGATAATAAACCGAAGTTTAATAGCGCTCAGCAAGATCTCATTCAGCGGGTCTTCTCAACCGTCAAAGCGATCTTGTTAAAGTGGTGGAATAATTCCAAGCACGCGCAGCAAGAGACTTTTCTCGAATCTCACTTAGAGTGCGCTCTGAGTAACTTTGGCCGTTCGATCCTGACCCAGCGGGAAACCCAGATTCTGCAGCTGGTACTCAGAGGCTATGCGGTAAAATATATCGCACAGAAACTCGAGATCAGTCCTGAAACCATCAAACACCATCGTAAAAACATCTACTCAAAACTGGATATCAACTCACAAGCCGAGATGTTTCATCTATTTATTGATTCGCTCCGCATGGTGACACCGGATTCCCCCCCAGACCCGTTGACTAACTATCTCAAGCCCCCCAGCCAGCGATGAAGCATGTCGGTCTCTATTCGGCTTAATCTGACGCGAATAGAACGCTGACGTGTCTCATACCCGAGGTTAAAGTTTGATTACCTATTAATCAAACAAACAAGCATCGGCTAAACCTTGTTGATGTTATGCCAAGCAGAGTCCCACGGCGCCCCTTGTTAGCAACGCTTCGCTTTATCGGTCCCATCAATGACACATTCGTCGTCGTAACGCTCGAGAAGCCAACGGTGTTGATGTGAGAGACTGGTTTTTACTGATAATAAATGATATTCATTATCATTCTTAAAAACGGTATGATTTAATTCATGCATTAACACTATGCACGGAGAAGTGAACAATGCCCTATCAGTATGCCATCACAGAGTGCGAAGACTATCTTCGTATTGAGGTCAAAGGAACCCGAACCAAGGCTGACGTCATACAAGATTCATTATCCATGTGGCAAGATGTCGCTAAGCATTGTCGGACGAAAGGATTTAATCTAATACTCGCCATCTTTCACCTGCAAGGCACGCGCTCTATTTCGGACACCTTTAATATCGTCGCTGGCGTGCAGGAATGGATCTGGCCTGAACTCACTATCGCCTATGTCGATACCAATCCAGCCAACCTCAAAAACAATATCCTCACGGAAAAATCGGCGATGATTCATGGCATCAATTTTCGAACATTTCTGAGCGAAGAGGATGGCGTCGCTTGGCTTCAAGCCATGCACTCGACCTCTCGTTATTAACGTACACAAGGCAATAAAAAACCGCTCAGTGAGCGGCTTTTAAAATCATGAAACAGTTATGATCCAAAGATTTGATTAGGTAACCACAGCGCGATCTGCGGGAAGGCAACCACCAACGCTAAACCAATAATCTGCAGTATAATAAACGGAATCACCGCTTTATAAAGGTCGTAAATGGTAATCGAGGGTGGCGCGACCGAGCGCATATAAAAGAGATTATAACCAAACGGTGGTGTTAGATACGCCGTTTGCATACTGATAATAAACAGCACCGCAAACCAAACGGTATCAAAGCCGAGCTCCTGTACAATCGGCACAAACAGTGGCACCGTGATAAAGACAATCGCAAAATCATCCAGAAACATACCGAGAATGAAATAAGTCGCTAGCATCGCCACAATCACCAAATACGGTGATAGATTGGAATCTTGTACTAATTCAGTAATCAACATACCCGCTCCCAAGCCGATATAAATTTTACTGAAGAATACCGCCGCAATCGTGATCCATAACAACATCCCCATTAGCTGCGTGGTGCTCATCAGCACCTCTTTGAGCATCTTTAGGTTTAACGTCCGATAGATCGCCGCACACACCAACGATCCCGCCGCGCCAACAGCCGACGCTTCAGAAGGAGAGGTAACACCGCCGATAATAAAGCCCAGCACCGTGGTAATCAGCGCACCAGGAAGCACCAACGCTTTGAGTGCCTTGACCTTATCCAACCCACTCAGACGTTCAGATAGCGCGATAGACGGCGCTTTATCGGGATTTTTTACCGCAAACAGGAAGATATACAGCATATAGATACAGGCTAACATCAATCCCGGCATCATCCCGGCGGCAAACAGCTTACCCACCGATTCCCGTGCCAAGAATGCATAGACAATCATCAGCACGCTGGGCGGAATCAGAAAGCCTAAGGCGCCACCGGCCATAATGGTACCGGTCACGAGTTTTTTATCATATCCACGACTGAGCATCGAGGGTAACGCGATAATACCCAGACTCACCGTTGCCGCACCGGAAACACCCGCCATCGCGGCAATAATCGCACAGATAATCACCGTGCCCATCCCTAGGCCACCGGGTATACCACCCATTAACTTATTGATCATATCAAACAGATCATCGGTGATACCGGATCGCTGCAACATTAGGCCCATAAAAATAAACATCGGCAAGGCCACCAGCAGGAAGTTATCCATCGCCGAAAACGCACTGGTTGCCAACAGCTCAAGCCCCGCTGGGCCCCAGAGAAAATAAGCCGAACCCACGCCCACAGTGAGCAACGCCCAGGTCAACGGCGCACCGATTGCCAGCAAAATCAGCATCGAGAAAAACATGCCGAAGGTAACCACTAAGGGATCTAGATCTAACACACATACACCTTTGTTTTATTGAAGGTCTGAGCGCAGGAAAAGTAACGATTGACTGCGCCAGACAGAGAGTGACTGCACCTTCTCGGATCAACCTCACATTAGACTTGAGGTTCGGGCTGTATACCGAAAACAATCATGACACTGCGAATCAAGGCCGCGATGCTCTGCAACATCATCAGCCCAATCGCCAATGGCAGCACCGATTTGAAAGGATACACAACCGGCCCCCAGGTGCTTTTCGATGAGACCTCCTTAATCGCCCAAGAATCGGCCGCGAAATGAAAGGCGATATAAAAAAACACAGCAAACACCACCAAACCGATCACTCCCGTGATCACATCCAGTACTGCCCGCCCCCGCTCAGGAAATAGGTTGTAGATCACTTCACTGCGAACATGACCATGATGCTTATGGGTATAAACCCCCGCCAAAATACAAAAAGTACCGTATAACATGGTGGTCGATTCATGTGCCCACGAGGTCGGGCTGTTAAATAAATAACGCGCCGCCACCTCGTAGCAAAGCCCTGCAATCATAGCCAGACACAACCAACAGAAGGTCCGGCCGACCCACTCAGATACCCTGTCTTGAAACGCAAGATATTGAGAAAGTGTTGACATCAGATTCTCCCTGTTGCCTTCGCTGTGGCCGTAATCGCATCAATTGCTTTAGCGTTACGCGGTGACTTAGTCGCCTCTTCTTTCCAGACATCCATCGCGGCCGTGGTCAAGGCTTTAGAATCGGCTTCTGGCAAAGATGAGAATTCGAAAATACCTTCAGCGTTAACATCCAGACAGCCATTCACATTCCAAGCATGCATATTGACTGCGTGCTTAGCCGTAGCCAACTCAATTGCCTTTTGCTGATCGGCAGACAGCGATTCCCATTTCTTCAGGTTGATCAACATACCGTCGGCATAACCGGGATTGATCATATTCAGATAGGTGTAGTATTTAGCCGACTCATGTAGCTTAAGCGCCTTATATTCGAGAGAGCCACCATAAATGACGCCATCAATCGCCCCCGTAGACAGCGCTACGTAAAGCTCCTGACTTGGCAGATAAACCGTAGGGATATCAAATTTTTCGAGAATACCCGCGACCGTTGCAGTGGCCCGAATTTTTAGCTTTTTCAAATCTTCCAAGCTATTGACCGGTTTAGTGGTCAACAGATCATAAGGCCCACCAAACACCGGTCCTAGATATTTCACGCCTTTATCAGCATAGGCTTCTTCTAGCAGCGCTGTGAGGCCCTTCGCTTGATGCAAGTAGATCGCTTCATCATAGCTTGCCCAAGCACCGGGAATGCCCGATTCAATTTTACCGATATCGAGTTGACCCGCCCAATAACCCGCATACCCTTGACACATATCTAAAGTGCCTTTAGATACGGCATCTAACATCTGATCATTAGGCACCAATTCAGAACCACGAAAACGCTGAATACGAACACTCTTATTCGATACGGCTTTCACATCATTGGTGAATGCTTTGTATAGATCATCCGTTTCGGTGCCATACAGCGTCTGCATCCGCAAACGAACGTTATCGCCAGCATGGGCTGAGGTAGAGGAAAGGGCCAACGGTGCAGCTGCAATACCGGTTGCAGCGGCTTTAAGCAAATCTCTTCTTTTCACTTGTATCTTCCTATTTTTATAAATTATCACAGCACAGGTAAAGGTATTAACTCACTAACGATCTGTGCTGCACATATAAATGTGCGTTATTTTTAACACTCACAATTAAAAATAGAAAGAGCACTGAATGACAGCGTTCAAAAAACGGCAACCTTTACGCTATCAAAAAGTCAGCTATGTCGATGCTAAATAAAGCCCTTCAAGCCTTAACAATAATCATTAACTTATTGTTTTAATAGAATAAATCACTAATAAAATCCTTTATAAACTAGTGTAAAATGAGCTCAATTATTAAGCATTGTCTTAACCTACCCCTATCAGGGGATAGCCTCTGTTTAATATTCAGAACACTAATCAACAAAGTGAAATCAATAGCAAATAGCTATACAAGGACTTTTCGTTTGATATATTGTAAGTTAAATGAGTGAACCTGAGCGCGCCTTTTAGGCCGTTTGTTTCTGCCTATGCTTTACCCCGATGACTGCCTGCCCCTTATGTCATGTCCCTTATGCTAAAAAATATCTAAATTTATAATGCACATTGAGCTAATCGGCGTTACTTGAGAGGCAATAGATGAAGTCTAAGGAAGGTGCGAATAAGTCCGTTATGTTCTCCCTTCGGGGCTTTCAGAGAAGCAGGATCTCAGCGTTAACATTTTTCGACGTACAACCAGTATGCCTGTAACTGTTGCCTTGATCTCCAGCTTCTCTGTCAGCCAGAGACGTAATTGACTTATTCGCACCTTCCCTAAATAGCCTACCTAAGCTCATGAAAGTATTAACTTATTCCTATTCATTCTTAACCACTCCTTGCGGTTTGTTATGACATGATTACAATTTCGCGGCTATTTCAATGCACTGTTGACCGGTGTCTCTTCTTATCTCTCGGAATGAATCATGAATACTAAAGAATACCTCAGTGGCTTCGCCTTATTGGTGGCAGCTATTGTGTTAGGGGCTATTGCGTTAGAGCCTATTATATTTTTTCGCTTAGTGATTGGTTTGGGTTTAGGTTACGCCCTAACACGTTCTGCGCTGGGTTTTGCGGGTAGTGTAAATAGAGCCTTCAAAACGGGCTCTACCCGTTTAATGCGCGCGCTGATGCTGATGTTTGTCGCCACAGCGATTACCTCCATGGCCTTTTTGTATACTCAGGATCCAAACGACACCGTGTTATGGGTTAACCCGATTAATGCTGGTTTGTTAATTGGCGGCTTGCTGTTTGGTTTTGGTATGTCCTTTGCCAGTTGCTGTGCCTCTGGCGTCTTAACCTATTTTTCAAGTAGCTTAGCGCGTCCTGCCTTGGTCTTGTTTAGCTTTGGTATGGGGGTGTTTCTTGGTTTTCCTTTGCAAGCCCAAGAAAGCTGGATTCGAGAGAGTTGGATCTCTTCAGCGAGCTATCAAGGGGCTGGGGTGTATTTACCTGATTTGTTTAGTGCGACCCCGTTAGACGGCTATTTAGGGGCCGTGTTACTGACTGTTTTATTTGCCAGCATCGTCGCTTGGCTGGCCCACCGTTATGAATATCGCCGCCGTCAAAATGATACCTATATTGGCGCCGCGTCTGAACAGGAACCATTGCAGCGCCTGCCACATGATTTTGCCGCCCATGCTTTCTTCAGCCGTGAAACCTATGAAGCCTTATTTGTAAGGCGCTGGTCGATGATGACGGGGGTCGCTATGATCGTCGTGTTGTTTACGCTTCTCATGGGCGTGACGGGACAAGGCTGGGGAGCCTCTACGCCGTTTGGCTTGTGGTTTGGCCGCTTGTTGATTCTAGTCGGCGTCGACCCGATGAGTATTGCTGAGTTTACGCATCGTCCGGTACAAGCTTTTACCATGCCATTCTTTAACCATCCAGTTAATGTGCAAAACATAGGTATCATGCTGGGTTCCGTTATTTCACTCTTATTAGCGGGACGTTTCTCAAGCGGCATATCACGCATGCGTTTAAGTGGGCGTGAAGCGTCTATGTTGGTTATCGCGGGCTTGGCCATGGGCTTTGGAACACGCTTGGCGAACGGCTGTAATGTTGGTGCGCTGTATACACCGATTGCTAACTTTTCCCTGTCTGGCTGGATCTTTCTAGTCGTCATGGTGTTAGGTGCTATTTTTGGTAATCAGCTGGCAAAGAAAGTTCAGTATGCTTAATGCTTAGATTCAATATGCTTAGATCCAGTATACTTAGCCTCATACTTTAATAGCTTCGATGCAACAAAATAAGCCGACTTTCTTATGTTAGAAAGTCGGCTTAATGAGATGGTTCCCCTCGCTTTTAATCAGCTATGCTGTAAAGGTGACGAAACCAGCAAGGATAACAATTCCATGTATATGAACGTCCTTGGAATCGATTTAGGCAAGTCTTCTTTTCATTTAATGGGTCGTGACGCCCAAGATCAGCAAGTCTGCAGAAAGAAACTCCCTCGTCAAAAACCCGTTACGTTTATCGCTCAACGCCCACCATGTCTCATTGCATTTGAGGCCTGCAGTGGTGCTCATTGATTAGGTCGTCTCTGCTTGGATTATGCTCATGACGTTCGGTTAATCCCACCTCAATACGTTAAACCTTTCGTTAAGGGCGACAAAAATGATTTTAGCGATGCATTGGCAATTACTGAGGCGGCCCGTCGTCCTAATATGCGCTTTGTCGCCGTTAAGTCGATTGAGTCACAAAGTCAGCTCATCGTACACCGAGTAGGTGAAGGTTTTGTCGCCGATCGTACCGCCTGTATATCGCGTATAGGTGCGTATAGCTGCGTTATTATTAGAGTTTGAATTATCTTTCCCGTGTGGCCACTCGGCCATGAAAAGGCTGTTTTCATGGTTAGGTATGCAAAAAGTATCACTATGCCCAGCCATCATTGGTGAGCTTCAGGTGATGCATGATCACTACTGTTATTTAAATGAAAAAATCGCCCCACCGGACGCAAAAATCATTAAACAGGTTAAGGAAAGTAGTCGTTGTCAGCTATTAAAAACGGTTCCAGCCATTGGTGACATGACGGCAAGCCAGCAAAACGCGCTAAGCTGTACTCAAAAGATAAAAAAAGGGCCGCTTATTGATTAGCGGCCCCAAAAAGAGGGCAATTCAAATCCTAAATCAACGGATGAATAAATTGACCACAGCAGTTGAACATCATCGGATAGCAAGAATGGAATACAATAACTAAGTGCATAACTGAATGAGAGGAGCAGTTATGCACAACAGTAGACTTAATACCCGAGTCAATTACTAGGTCATTATAGTTATCCCACTAATTCAGTCAAGAATTATATTGACTGTTTTTTAACCAAGCTTGAAACAACGCTATATTTATTTCAACATGATGATCTACACCTACGCGATTGACGTAACAGATCGCTATAAGCTGATAGCCAAGGAGTGAGCATGCAACCTATATCCACAACAACCGATATACCGGTCGGTATCAGTGCCTGTGTGATGGGCGAAGAAGTGCGCTTTAACGGCGGCCATAGTCAGTCGAGAATCTGCCGAGATCAATTCACTAGCCACTTTAAATTTCAGACGTTCTGCCCAGAGGTGGCTGCGGGTTTTGGTATACCTCGGCCGACCATGCGGTTAATCGGCGATCCAAATGATCCCACACTGATATTCTCTAAAACGACTAACGAAACGGAAGAAAACCTCAATCAACGACTCATTGATGCTTGTCAGCCCATGCTGCAACGCTGCCGTGATTTAGATGGTTATATACTCAAAAAGGATTCTCCTAGCTGCGGCATGGAGCGAGTCAAAATTTATCAACCGTCTGGTCATCCACATGAACAACGAGGGGCAGGCTTATTTGCTCGCGCACTGATGGCGCAGTATCCCAACCTGCCGATAGAGGAAGATGGCCGTCTAAACGACCCTCAGTTGCGTGAAAACTTTGTCATGCGCGTCTTCGCTCATCATCATTTCCGTAAAGAAGTGGTCGAACAACCTAGCTTCCACAACTTGTTACAATTTCATAGTAGCTACAAATACTTGTTGATGGCTCACCATCAGATCGCCTATCGGAATTTAGGAAAAATGCTGGCTGTCGCCCATAACGAACCGCTTGACCCCCTCATCACCACGTATTTTGATCAGTTTATGGCCGCCATCGAACAACCAGCGTCGCGTGGCGCTCACTGCAATGTAATGCAACATATCATGGGTTACCTGAAACAAAGCGTTGATAGCACCGCGCGGCAAGCCATTCTAACGGTGTTTGAACAATACCGCCTCGGTGAAGTGAATCTGATCACGCCCATGACCCTACTGTCACACTATATTAATCAAAACGGTAGCGACTATATTCGTGCTCAGCGTTATCTCGAACCCTACCCTGCGCACCTTGGGCTTCGCAATCAAGTATAAGGAGAACCCCGTTGAAGTCACCCGTCATTGTCTGGCTGCGTCACGATCTTAGACTCGCGGATAACCCCGCACTTTACTATGCGGCCCAAAGCGGCCGTGTTATTCCCGTGTTTATCGATGATACCACCACCGCCGATCACTGCAATCTAGGCGCCGCCAGTCGCTGCTGGCTACACCACAGCTTGGCTCACTTAAACGATCAGTTAAGCGATCAGCTACGCATCTTCCAAGGCGACCCCTTGGCTATTTTACTGGCACTCATTCAACATACCGGTGCACAAACAATACATTGGAATCGCTGTTACACTCCCCATGCCATCACCCGCGACAGTCAAATAAAACAGGCACTCAAAAGTACAGGCACAACCGTACACAGCTACAACGGCTCACTATTATGGGAACCTTGGACAATCACTAAAGCCGACGGCACACCTTATAAAGTCTTCACTCCCTATTATCGTAAAGGTTGTATCAGTGCGCCCCCACCATCAGAGCCCCTCCCTAGACCGACACTTGAGCTATATTCTGATGATCTCACTACCCAACTCGCAGCGAATGATGTTCAGCCGTGCGACTTAACTGAACTCAACTTACTGCCCAATCATCCTTGGCATCATCGCCTCACTGATCACTGGGAAATAACCGAAGCCGCCGCTTGGCAACGATTACAACGCTTTACCAATGAACGCTTAGAAAATTATCCGCAAGGTCGTGATTATCCCGCCCTAGAGGCAACATCCACTCTATCGCCTTACCTGCAGTGGGGACAGATCTCGCCGCGACAAATTTGGTATTACAGTCAACAACAGGGCAGTCATCCAGGCTTAGAAGAACAACTGGATACTTTTTTGAAAGAACTCGCTTGGCGTGAGTTTTCGTATTATCAGCTCTATCACAACCCCAACATCACCACAGAAAATCTCAATCCACGCTTCAATCGTTTCCCCTGGAAAAACCAACCAGAACAATGCCATCAGTGGCAACAGGGTATGACAGGTTTCCCCATTATCGATGCCGGTATGCGCGAATTATGGCAAACGGGTTATATGCATAACCGAGTACGCATGCTGGTCGCTTCGTTCTTAGTCAAGAATCAATGTCAACACTGGCATCTTGGCGCAACATGGTTTTGGGATACGCTAGTCGATGCTGATCTAGCGTCCAATAGCGCAAGCTGGCAGTGGGTTGCCGGATGCGGCAGCGATGCCGCCCCCTATTTTAGAATTTTCAATCCGGTACTGCAGGGACAAAAGTTTGATGCTGAGGGTGACTATATTCGCCGTTTTATCCCCGAACTCAGCGCCTTACCGAGTCGCTATATTCACACCCCGTGGGAGGCCTCAGCGGCGGTGCTCGCAGAAGCGGGTGTCCAACTGGGCACAACCTATCCAAAACCGATGCTTGATCTCAAAGCCTCGCGTCAGGCAGCATTAGACGCTTTTGCAAGTCTAAAACAACAGTAATAATACAATCTCAGCGATTAAGCCCAGCGCACCGAGACTCGATTGAATCGTTTAATGCGAAGCGTAACGACGAGAAAATGACAATTGGCAGGGCTAATAAAAAAACCAGCATTATCGCTGGTTTTTACGTTGATCAATAACCTGTGGTTGCTTAGAAAATCAATAACCCAAGCGAAATAATCACACCAGAACCTAGCAACGCCATGATGCAATAACCCATCACGTCTTTAGCACCCAAACCAGCAATCGCCAACGCAGGTAGTGCCCAGAAAGGCTGAATCATATTGGTCCAAGCATCACCCCAAGCGATCGCCATCGCCGTTTTAGCCGCATCAACACCTAAGGCGGCCCCCGCAGGCATCATAATCGGCGCTTGAACAGCCCATTGACCACCGCCAGAAGGCACGAAGAAGTTAACAATACCGGCGCTGAGGAAGGTAAATAATGGGAAAGTTGTTTCATTAGAAATAGACACAAAAGCTTCGGAAATAATCCCCGCCAATGATACTCCCGAATCGCCGGTAGCTGTCATCATCCCCATAATACCGGCATAAAACGGAAACTGTAGCAGTATGCCTGCACAGTTTTTAGCCCCCTGAGACACTGAATTAAGCAGGCTCTTGGGTGTACCGTGTAATAAAATAGCCGAAAACAGGAATGTGAAGTTGACGATATTCAAGTTAAGTGCGAAACCATTATTAATAAAATAATAGATAATATAAGCAAAGCCCATCACCCCTAATAACAACGATAATACGCGACTATTCTCGAGTCGTTCCGCTGGAGACATATCGGCTTTATTGGGTAACTCTTCTGTAGCGGCGGTTTCTGCCAGTAAAGTGGCATCAATAACCATCGTATCCTGTGGTGCCGGATGCATCAGTCGATTCAATAACGGAATCGTCACAAACATGACCGCCAAAATCACTAAGTTCATGGTCGAAAAAAGTGTTTCTGAAGTGGGTATGGCCGCTAATACCGCACCGTTTGTCACGGTTTCAATTTTAGTACCACTGGCAATCGCCAAAGGAATCGAACCGGATAAACCCGCATGCCAAAATAGAAAACCACTGTAAGCCGAGGCGATTAACAAACGATAATCGACACCTTTAACTCTAGCGGCAATTTCACGTGCAAAAATAGCACCGACGACTAAACCAAAGCCCCAGTTTACCCAACAAGCGGCGGCACTGATCATGGTCACCAAAACAATCGCTTGGCCAGGTGTTTTAGCGATACCTGCTAATAGCGCCAACTTGCTTTTAAACGCCGGAGCGCTGGCCATTGCATGGCCCGTTACCACCACCATCGCCATCTGCATAGCAAAGGTTAATAACTTCCAAAAACCACCGGCCCAAGCATCAACAACCTGCATCGGTCCTTGACTTGTCGCTGGCATAACCAACACAAAGACTAATAAGGTTAACACGATAGCAAAGATAAACGGGTCGGGTAGATAACGTTGCAACAGGACAACGAAAAACTTACTTAATCGTTGCAACAGAGTTAATTGCACAGCATTCGTATTCATAAGTATTCCTATTATTATAGATATTTTTATATCGCCTCGATAAAGGCCATTTATTTACGCTTTTGACGTATATTCCGAGCATGACAGGTGATCACTCTCGAAAGCGCCGATTCTATCCTGAATTTAGGGAAGGTGCGAATAAGTCAATTACGCCTCTGGCTTTCGCGTATCTGGCCATTCTAATGTCCGCAGAGAACATAACGGACTTATTCGCACCTTCCTTAGCGTGCAATATAGTAATTGCGATTGTTTACCCACCTCAGCCGCCCTAAAAAGTTTCGAGACATAGGCTATCCACGACAGACGTTATCTCAAAAAATGATATTATTAATATCGAAACTATATATATCATTAGCCGTTCGGCGTTAAGTTCTTACCCATCTTTATACCTCACGCTTGATAAAATAGGGTTTAACCGACACTCAATCACTAACCCACCGAGAAAAAGACGAACAAAAGCGAAAATTAATCTTCCGTTGTGATATCCAAACAGCAAAAAGCCGACACAGAGGTCGGCTTTTAGGTAAGGAAGGTACGAATAAGTCAATTACGCCTCTGGCTTTCGCGTATCTGGCCATTCTGATGGCCGCAGGGAACATAACGGACTTATTCGCACCTTCCGTAAATTATTTAGTGGTTATATCAATGCCTTTCAGCGCCAGCCTTGCAGCCAACGCTGACTATCTTGAAGTTGTTGCCAATCGATTGTTTGTTCTCGATGAGTCAACACCGCCTCTAAAATACATTGTTGCACCACCCCAGCCTCATCTCTAATTAAGGTCGTGACGAGGAAGTGCTTTTCTCTATTTTGCGGCTCTATGGCGGTCCATTTACTGAGATTCAGCTTATTAGGATTCAATTGATGCATGCGACATACCTATACAAAAAACGGATCAAGAGTGAATCAAAAGCCAGTCATGGGCTGCACTAATTTACCAAACAGCGTGGTAAATCTTAACGGCGCATCGGTGGCAATGAGACAGATACAGTCTTCTTGACTGTCGACTAACGGCTGATGCTCGATTTGATCATCGAGATCGGCAATATCACCGACCTGAAAGCGCCCGACTTCATCGGAGAAAGAGCCACGCAGCACTAAGGTAAGTTCATTGCCATGATGGGTATGCGTCAACATCGATTTGCCTGGTGCAATGCGCAATAACCGAGACACGCCGCGCCCCTCCCAAGGCATATCGTAGTACGCTACGCCTGGTACAATGCGCTTCCATGGCAATTGATCTAAAGAGCCATCCACATACTCGCGTAAAGGCGCTGGAATCTCTGGATCGATAAAGCTCGGCGGGGTTCTGACCGGCTGTTGGTCGGCGAGATCCGGCGGCGATTGATCCAGCTGAGACAAGATTGACGCGAGCATATCATCAGCCACGCTCTGCTCCTCTAGCGATTCGAGCAGCACACCACCGACGGCGTCACTCAGGCGTGCCCGTTCACGACACTCTGAGCAATAAGACAGATGCGCCGCCACCACCAGCGCCATTCCCTGAGACAAACTGCCTGCGGAATAGCTCATCAGCGTTGCCTCGTCGAGGTGATGATTAATGTTCATAGGCATCACCTCCCCAACTCTGCTTTAGCTTTTCTGATGCTAATCTAATTCTGGATTTGACACTCCCCAAAGGGATATCGAGACGGCTAGCGATATCAGCATGAGATCGCCCTTCGAAATAAGACATATAGATAACCTGTGCCTGATTTTCTGGCAGTAATTTAATCGCGTTGGCCACCCGATCCGATAACACGCTTTGCTCCCCTTGGCCAGGTTCGGAGGCGGTTTCGCTCCATTCATCGAGACTGTATTGGGGATACTTCTGCTTACGCATCCAATCAATACTCTGGTTTCGGGCAAGGGTAAAAATCCATGTGCTGGCGGCGGCTTTTTCTGGATGATACAGATGGGCTTTACGCCATACCGATAACATCACCTCTTGAGTCAGCTCTTCCGCCGTTGCTAGGGCAACGCCCAGACGAACAATATAAGCCTTCACCTTGGGGGCGAAGTGATTGAACAGTCGGGCATAGACACTCTTATCAGGCTTGCTGGCCAAACGTCCAAGCAGTGCGCTCCAATCAGCGCTGGCCATCTCAGCGTGCTTCAGTTGTATGATGTTGTCCACATCGTCTCCCGGTGGCTTGCTTTTCATAACCCCCCTATACGTACTCATCTAGTGATCTGGATCATATGGTGGCGAAAACAGTGAGCCGCATCATAATTGATGTTGCCCTCAGTGATCTTATTTCGATTACCACACGTAACGCTCAGCAAACAGATTACAGTATGGACTGCACAGATGAATATTACTGCCATCCGCCCCAAAAAGATTGCCGTTATCGGCTCAGGGATTTCAGGCCTAAGCTGCGCTTGGCTATTGAATAAAGCCCATCAAGTCACTCTATATGAAAAAGATGATCGGCTAGGGGGGCATTCGAATACGGTAAGCTTTGATCTTGTCGGCACCAGCGTCGATGTCGATACCGGTTTTATAGTCTTTAACCCACAAAACTACCCGAATTTGGTTAAGTTTTTCGAGCACATTGATGTCGCCACTTGCCCTACCGATATGTCATTTGCGGTTTCCATCAATGCTGGTCAACTGGAATACAACGGCTCGGGATTAGCAGGACTGTTTGCTCAGCCTCGCAATATTATTAGTCCCACTTTTTGGTCGATGATTAAAGATTTGATGCGTTTCTATCGTCAAGCCGATGCGCTAATGCTTGATCCATCGCTGGCAGACATTAGTCTCGGTGAATTATTAAACCGTCATGGTTACGGCGAACGCTTTATTTACGATCATCTACTACCTATGGGTGCAGCGATCTGGTCCACGCCGGTTAAGCAGATGCTTGACTATCCGGCCTTAAGTTTCCTTCGGTTCTGTAAAAATCACGGTTTACTGCAGCTTAAGGATCGACCTCAATGGCATACGATTCCCGGTGGCAGTATCAGCTATGTTAATAAAATAGCCTCCGCCTTAACGGGGAATATACGTCTCAATAGCCGTATCCATAAAGTGATCCGACAGCCTAACGGCGTCATTATTGAAGACCTGCATGGCGCGCAAGAACGCTATGACGATGTCGTGCTGGCCTGTCATGCGGATCAAGCACTCACCCTACTGGCTAATCCGACCGAAGCCGAACAGCGGCTTCTCAGCCACTTTTCCTATCAACGCAATCAAGCCTTCCTGCATCTCGATCAAAGCCTACTGCCAAACGATCCTAAAGTTTGGTCAAGCTGGAACTATATGGCCACGGGCAGCGGTCGCGATGATCGTCAAGTGTCAATCAGTTACTGGATGAACCGTCTACAACCGCTCGCCACAGAACAACCGATCGTTGTCTCATTAAACCCGCTTAAAGCACCTGCGGCGGATAAAATGATCCGCAGTTTTTTCTACGATCATCCTGCTTTTGATCGAGACTCTTTCGTCAGTCAGCAAAAGCTTTGGAGTTTACAAGGGCAACAAAACACCTGGTTCTGTGGTGCTTGGTTTGGTTACGGTTTCCATGAAGATGGTATACAGTCAGGTTTAGCCGTGGCCGAACAGTTAGGTGGCATCCCCCGACCTTGGCAGCTCGAGAACCCTAACAGTCGTATTACGGTCACCTCAACCATCGCCAACACCGAGCCAAAGGAGCGCGCTCATGGCTGAATATGCTTCAGCAATATACAGTGGCAAGGTGGTACATCAGCGATTTACCCCAAAGCAACACCGTTTTGTATATCGGGTTTTTTCACTGTGTATTGATCTCGATGAATTACCTCGCCTGAGCAGCGCTTTTAAGTGGTTAGGTATTAATCGCTTTGGCTTATTTTCCTTCCATGAGAAAGATCATGGTCGCGGTGATGGGCAGCTCAGACAGGAGATCACCGCACTGCTGTCATCGCGAGGTCACGCCACCGCCACCGCCAATATAAAACTCCTCTGCTACCCCAGAATTCTCGGGTATACCTTCAATCCCTTAAGCGTTTACTTTTGTTACAACGCGGCACAAGAGGTCGAAGTCATACTTTATGAGGTAAGTAACACCTTTGGTCAGCGACACAGCTATCTGTTGAAAAATGCTTCCACTAACGACAAAACCATCAGCCAACACTGTCAAAAACAGATGTATGTTAGTCCCTTTATGCCAATGCAAACCGCCTATCACTTCAATATACGAGCACCACAAGACAACGTCACCGTGTGTATTCAGCAAAGCGATCAAGACAGTGAATTATCACAGCCGATCTTTAACGCCACGTTTGCCGGTCAACGACAACCATTGACCGATCGCAACCTACTGACGCTGTTTTTTAGTCGCCCGTTAATGACCTTCAAGGTCATCGGTGCAATTCACTGGGAAGCCCTACGACTATGGCTCAAAGGTATGCAACTACAACCCCGTCATACGTCAAAGAGTTATAGCATCAGTTGGTTAGATAGCCATGGAGAACATCATTATGAAAACCTGTCACTATAAGACCGCCACAACGGCTGATTCACAGGTAAAATCAGGGACACAACAGCACTACCCACTTAGCAGTGGCGTCAATCAACCCCGCTGGTTAGAACAACGCGTACTCAATCGCCTACAAAAAGCACTGCAACATACTCGCGGTCGACTGCACCTCATTATGCCCAGTGGCTATCAACAGACCTTTGGTGAAGTATTAGAGGCGCATCAGCACAACGCATCGAGCGAAGCGATTCATGTGAGCGTCAAGCTAAACTCGCTTCGCTGCCTACTGCGACTCCTTACCGGTGGCATAACCGGTTGGTCCGAAGGCTATATTGCGGGTGAGTGGGATAGTCCCGATATCACCGCACTGATACGTTGGGCGCTACAAAACGAAGCCATATTGGATGACTTATCTAAAGCCAGTGTGATTAAACAGCTGCTTGATAACGTCTACCACTGGCGTAATCATAATAGCCCTCGCGGTAGCCGCCGTAATATTGCCGCGCATTATGATTTAGGCAATGATTTCTATGAGTTATGGCTCGATAAGAGTATGTCTTACTCTGCCGCCTTATTTACCAACGAGACACAGACCGAAGCACACGCCAAACCGCTGTCTCTCGAACAGGCTCAGGCGGCCAAATATCAACAAATATTGCAATGGATTCAACCCGCCGACGATGATCATATATTGGAAATAGGCTGCGGCTGGGGTGGCTTTGCTACTGAGTTATTAACCAACCATAATGCGCGCCTACACGGCATCACCTTATCACAACAACAGCGACACTGGGCTCAGCAACAGCTATCCGCCAAGCACCTCGATGAACGGGCCGATATCAGTCTGACCGATTATCGAGATCTCCTACATCAGTACGATGCGGTGGTATCGATAGAAATGTTTGAAGCCGTGGGTGAGCAATACTGGGATACCTATTTCACCACCTTAAAAAACTGCCTAAAACCTGGCGGTACCGCCGTGCTGCAAGTGATTAGTATTGACGAGCAACGCTTCGATACCTATCGCAAGCAGGCTGACTTTATTCAACGCTACATCTTTCCGGGGGGCATGCTGCCGAGCATACCGCGCTTAGAACAGAAGTTTGCTGAGCATGGCTTTAGCCTGCAACACAAACAGCTCTTTGGTAAAGATTACGCTGAAACACTGAGACTCTGGCGGCACAATTTCACTCAGCAAACGGATGCCTTAGAAAAGTTAGGTTATGGCGAGCAATTCAGACGCTTATGGCTATATTATCTCTGTTATTGCGAAGGGGGGTTCGAAGAAGGTTCGATTGATGTTGGCCTGTATCACCTAGTTAACGAGAATCCCTCACGTTAACAAGCCAAGCGGCATGACGGTTGCGCGACATGACCGCTTGATCCCTCGTTTATAGTTAAGCGCAAGAGGCGCGGGGTATTCATACGCACCTTCCCTAACTTTAGTGATGCTTAGACTATTTTTTCGATCGCTGAGATTGAAATAATAACAACGAAGATAGCGCCTTAGTATCACCTCATGCCATTCCTCAAAAACAGTTTATAACTCATTGATTCACCGCTCTCGTTTCAGTGTTCAGCGGTGCATAAACGCACCATCAACCAACATCGAAATAATCGATTTTATCTATTTAAATATTTAGTTTTTCTATTGCTGCTTTTTTCACTAAATTGTTATCCATGGCTTTTGGCCAACAACACTTTTATTCACATCAATAATGATAAAAACCGGATACAACCATGACAGAAGCAATCAATCCTACTAAACAAAATGCTGAGCCTCTTGATGTTGCACCATCGGTCATACCAACACTCGAAGACTTTGTTGATCTGGATAGATATCCTATTCACGATACAGCATCACCGGTACGTCAGGCGCTGATCGAGCAATGCCGGCAAGAACTGGATGCCGTCGGCTGCTGCCGGATTTCCGATATCATTCGTCCAGAATCAATTGAAAGAATGCGTCAAGAGGTTGAACGTCAACGTGCCAATATTTACTGGTCTGAAGACAGTCATAACCCTTATATGACCAAGGAAGATCTCAGCCTACCAAAAGAACACCCAGCACGTTTTTTTGCGAAGCGTTCCAGTGGGTTTGTTAACTCGGATATCCTCGAAGAGTTTTCCGATCTACGGGCGATCTATAATAATGATGTTATGTTGCAGTTTATATCCGATTGTTTGGGTGTTGCGCCACTATATCGTTGGGCTGATCCTCTAGGATGCAATCCTTACAGTGTTATGGATGAAGGCAATTATTTTCCGTGGCACTTCGACGGTAATGAGTTTACCGTGAGCATCTTGGTTCAGGAACCCGAAAAAGGCGGAGAGTTTCAATACTGCCCCGACTTACGCACGTCTGACAATGAGAACCTTGAAGCGGTGACACAAGTCCTGAAGGGTGATCCTTCGTTGGTACATTCACTGGCGCTTCGCCCAGGTGATATGCAGATCTTTAAAGGACGTTTCTCAATGCACCGAGTGACTCCCGTTGAGGGCAAGCGTTCCCGCTATATTGCTTTACCAACCTATATGCGTGATCCCGATACCGTTAACCGTCCGGAGCATGCTCGACAGTTCTATGGACGTGCCTTACCGATTCATCACGAACGTGAAGCCAATCGTCCCGATAGCTTACTCGACTGATCTATAACGAGACTTTTTCCCGTGATGTTTCGAGGGCGGCTTAATAAAAAGGCCGCCCTTTTTCGTATTACCTAGAAGTTATCTGAAAACGACTCAATCGGCGACATCGATTGATCACCACATAAATATCATTATATTGAATATCACAAGAAATAAACGGTGATGCTTTATGAATATCAATCACATGAAGGCCTTTCTCGAAGTTGCTCGCAGTGGTAGTTTTCAAGTAGCCGCCGACAATCTCCATATTACGCAATCAACCGTTAGCGCACGCATCAAGGTACTGGAAGATCAGTTAAACACGAGCCTGTTTAATCGCAAACGGGATGGCTCAAAGCTGACCACATCCGGACATCACTTTATTCGCTACGCCACAACCTCCGTCAGAGCCTGGGAGCAAGCCAAGCAGGAAATCGCGCTGCCTGAAGAGTTAGATGCCATGATCTCCCTCGGGGTACAACTGAACCTCTGGCAGCAAATCACCCCCTTGTGGATCGATCAGATGCAAAATAATGCTCCGGAGGTCGGTACTCGAGTGGTCATGGATTATTCCGATAGTCTCTTAAGACAGCTCATTGATGGCGAGTTAGATCTAGCCCTCACCTATGTTAATCGTCAACAATCCGAACTCCGCACGGAATTATTGTTTGAGGATACCTTGGTACTCGTTGCCACCAAACCCCGTGAAGTACAACAAGGCTGGATTAAGGATTATGTGTTTGTCGACTGGGGGAATGAATTCCGTGAGGCTCATGCCATGGTGTACCCGGATACACAGGCACCGCGGTTATCGGTTGGTCTTGGAATGACCGGCTTAGATTATATTCTTAATTATGGTGGCGCAGCTTACTTCCCAGAACGCATGATTGAAAAGCAGGTGAAGGAGGGACGCTTATTTTTCGTCAAGCACGCGCAAACATTCAATCGGCCCGTCTATTTATCCTACCCTAAAGAACCAATAAACGCTGAACTCTTGGAAATGGCACGTAAGAATCTGCAGCAGGTGTTACACAACCCTCTTGAAGAAGAGAGCTTGCATTTCATTCGCCCTGAAATCCCGTGCGAAGAGCCAGTCTGATGAACCCGATGAAGGAGCCGTCTGAGGGATCTCCTCGTTTCAAGCTTTAAGCAACAAGCGTACGCAGGGCATTACAATCTAAGGAATAATATAGCGCCGCTTCGATGACTCACGCTAGCGAAACAATTCGCAACAACTCGTAAAAACGTCACATCATGCTCGATACGCTGCGCGTCTGCGAATATAGCGGATCACGCGACCTAACAGCGGAAATTGCTCCATTAACAAACTCGCATCCCAAAAATCCTGATGACTGACCACCCGCCCCTGTTGATCAAACACCAGTCGGCTAACACCTTCGGTCTTAAAAGCGCCAGCAAGGGGGGACGTGGCAGAGAAGCGCCAATAAAGGTAACCGACTTCGCCCTGAACTTGGCACTCGAACACCTCAAAACTCACCTGATCTAATTGCTCAAACATATCCGCCATAATCCCCAGAAAAGCGCTTTTAGACTGCACTCGGTTGAATGGATCGGTAAAGCAGATCGTCTCGCTGACTAACATACCAAGCTCGCTAATACGCTCTGGTTTGAGCTGCGATAGCAACATGGCATAACGCTCTAAATGCTCAACATAGGGCGAGTTAGTAACACACGGCTCAGCATTCAACGGCTCGATATTCGGTGTCTCACTCTTCATGTTCTCCTCATTGATGTGTGTCTCATTCACCTCAGCCTCCTGTTGAAACTTAAGTTGTCGATCCCGTTATGCGCTTTATCAGCCAGAAATAGAGGTTGTAGGGCAACACTCTGAATAGCTTTAATAGATAAACGAAACGCCGAGGAAAGACAATTTCAAATCGCTGACTCAACAGCCCTTTGACGATACGCTGCGCAGCCTCATCAGCTTCCATTAAAGCCGGCATTGGAAAATCATTCTTATCCGTTAACGGCGTGCGCACAAAACCCGGATTAATAAGCTGTAATTTAACGCCTTTGCCCTGTAGCTCAAGCCTTAGAGATTCACACAGATTAATCAGGGCGGCTTTACCGGCGCCATAAGCCGCCGCCGTGGGTAAACCACGATAACCCGCCACTGATGCGACCACGGCCACCTGCCCACGCCCCTTATGCAAGCCAGTTAACTGCTCAGCGGTGTCAGATTCACCCTGCTGCCCGACATGCAGATAACGGTATAATACGGGTTCGAGACAGTTTAGTGTGCCCTGCAAATTAATATCTAACAGCGCTTTACAACGCGCTGCCGAAAACTCAGTGGCGGGAAAGGCATCATGACTGCCGGCATTCAAAACCACTAAATCCGGCATAAACCCCTGCTGATCCCACACCTGAAACTGTTGCTCTACGGCATCATGATCACGAATATCCAAGGGTACAGGGATAAGCTTACCAGGGCTCGAGGCAAGCGCCTGTTGCAGTTGCGTCAATTGTTCCAGCGTACGAGCCGAGCCATACACCGTCACCCCGTCATCACACAACAAGCGAGTTAAGGCCGCGCCAATACCCCGTCCTGCGCCCGTTATCCAGACGTTTTTCCACGGTAATACATCATTCTTCATACAGACCTCCCCGTATTCTAGCCATCACTGACGGTCAAGCTTATACCGCCGTATCATCGATAACACAGCTCGGCGTCGCAGGCCGATCAACACCCACTTCTTCTGGCTTTAACTTGCGAATATGCAACGTTAACTCACCCACTGGTAAGCCGAATTTTTTCATTTTTGTTCGATTGATTAAATTATTCTCATCAATCAGATATAGCCAATCATCCAAGGCGATATTCCAGACGCGACCCTTCACCGGCACTTGCAGCGTGTAGCGCCAATTCAGCGCGTTACCCTGCACCTCGCCGACGGCTTCGCCCACAATATCCTCCGCCGTACCACGGTAATGATTTCCCTGTTTAATTAAATGCCAACAACGGCTTTGTTGCTCGCCATCGCTAAAGCTAAAGTGTTCATCCAAGATGCCATGATCGCCTTCCCAGTGAGCGGCGATATCCGCCCTGAATCGGCGAGTCACCTTGCCTGAAAAGTCCTGCACCATGCCATACGCGACTAATTGCCCATTAAAGAAATTATTTAATTCCAGTGCGGGCTGTTGATCGCGATACTCATCCACCGAACGAGTACACCCCGGTAATATTAATAAAACGGGTAAAGCTAACGCCAATAACGAGAGTGTTGTCTGTGTCATGCTGTCCTCCTAAATAGGCTATCGAATGTTATGAGATGCTCTGTTTGAGGTTTAACGTCTACCGGTTAATGCCCGTGTTAATTGCGGAAAATCACTGTTATCGGCTAACCAGATAGCCAGAAAAGCCTGACTAAAGCGTCGCTCATGGATGGAGCCGATATAGCGTCGATTGTGATAGAAGTGCCCATCACCTTGGCTATCTTGATAAAAACTGAGGGAATCGTGTTGACGAATATCGGGCCATAGTTGTGCTAACGACGATAACCATTGCGACTGTTGCTGCGGATCAATAGCAGCCCGTTGCCATTGAGACTGTGTCTCATCTAATAACTGCTGCCGACTAATATCTCGGTGGTAATGGAGATGCAGTAATAACGGCATCGCCATCGACACATAGCGTCCGTCGGTATTTTCAAGCCGCGCACTATAGACACGAAACCACAACACCTTTAGTTCGGCTTGCCCCACCATTTTCATATTCTCCGGCAAGGGGGTGGCAAGCGTGTGACTCACACCGGTAACCAACAACACGAAGATGATCAACAGTCGATTAACCATCATGATTAGCCCGACGCATAAAGCTCATCTCACTGAATCGTATTAACAACGGAAATAGCAGCATCCAGATCAGCATCAACACCAGTCCACTCGATAACCATGGAAACCCCAGCGTGACGACCCCCAAATGGGCGGCGGTTAGATAGGTTAGGCTGCCAAAAAAACCGCCGCAGACCGCTGCAAGTAACAGCCGCGAGTGGAAAAAGCTAAGACTCTGCCGCAATGTCGCCGAGAAACAAAACCATAATAAAAGCAACCAAAACGGCGGAAAGTCTGACGCTTCAAACTGAAAAAAACCGATAACCGTCAACATCACATCCACGGCAAAGCCGGTTAATCCACACAGTAACAGCACAGAGGTTTCTATCACCGGTTGACGATGAAACAGTAGATGCAAAATCAATAAACTGAATAAAATAGGCAGACTGTGATGCGTCATTAAAATGGCACACCACCAGGCTAACTGAAACCCCAGCAGGTTAAGCCAAATATTGTCTGATCCCACACGTCGCATCATTTCAACCTCTTTTATGATGCTTACGCAAGCCAGCCGCAGAGAGATCAGTGAGACAAAATTTATTCTTAAAAGGCACTAAACACGACACACATCAAAGAAACTGCATATTGTTTTAATATAACGATGACTAGCAACCACTCGACGCTTTTCTTATCTATCTCGCATTTAGAGCAACTGCTAGGATTGGACTCATTTTGCGTCTCAATTTCTGGTAAAAGGGTTCTTTTTGATGTCCAGGGCTTCTCAGGTTAACAATCGATTACTCGTCAGGCATATTGCTCAGCCGAACTTGATCACCTGTACTTCAGATGACAGTGCTGACAAGCTGATTAATCTCATGGACGAGAAAAAAATTGGCTCGATTGTGGTGTGTGAAAAACAACGCCCCATCGGTATTGTCACCCGCCAAGATTTAATAAGACTCTGGCTTGAGCATGACGCAACCGCACCCGCACACCATTTTATGTCCACCCCCGTGTTCACAATATCCGAATGGAAATCTGTCGATAGTGCGAGTCAACTATTCATCACCCATAAAATACGTCATCTGGTCGTCACGAAAAAAACGGGAGAAGCCTGCGGCATTATTTCTGAAACCGATGTCGTCAATAGCCATACCGTTGAGCATGATCTATTTATGCGTTCTGTGGAAGAAATTGCCAATCTAAATCCGGTCACCGCAGATGGCAGTCTTACGGTTATTCGTGCCCTTAAAATACTCGAAGAATCTAATGCTTCAGCCCTACTGATACGGCAAAACAATAAAGTCACCGGTATTTTGACCGAGCGCGATGCCATCAACCTGTTAGCTCAGAATCGACAGCATGATCTGCTCATCGATATCTGTGACAACACGCTGATAACCATTAAACAAGATTTGAGTTTGTACCATGCTCGCCGCGTGTTTCATCGCCATCAATTTCAACATCTTGCGATCACCGACCATCAGGGAACTATCACCGGCTTAATCTGCTATTCAGATATTCTCAAAACCGTCGAAACTAATCATGTAGGCCGCCTGCGTGAATTACTGCATGATAGAGACCTTGCCTTAGAAAAATCACAGCACAACCTTAAGTTAGTCGATAAGGTCATTGAAGCCTCAATGGAAGCAATCCTTATTTGCGATCATCACGCCCATATCGTGCGCATCAACCCATCATTTACGGAGATTACTGGTTATACCAGCGCCGAAGTACTGGGTAAAAATCCCAACATTCTGAGTTCGGGACGTCATAGCCCGCAATTTTATCTCGATATGTGGCATTGCCTGACTGAGCAAGGTTTCTGGCAGGGTGAGATCTGGAACCGACGCAAAGATGGTTCGGTTTTCCCTGAGTGGCTCAGTATCACCTCAATTAAAGATGATAGCGGCAAGATAACCCAATATGCCTCAATTTTTACAGACTTAACCGAAATAAAAAAATCTGAGGCGCGCATCAAACGCTTGGCCTATTTTGACGAACTCACTCGCTTGCCTAATCGCAAGCTATTTCATGATCGTCTCCAAGTCTCTTTGGGTTATGCCAAAGAACATGAACATCGAGTCGCCGTTGCCTACATAGATGTCGATTTTTTCCAACAGATCAATGACCTACACGGTCATGAAATCGGCGATAAGGTACTTAAAGAGGTCGGTCGGCGAATTGATGAACAGCTGGATGAGGGCGACACCGTCGCTCGCTTTGGTGGTGATGAATTTAATCTGATCCTCACGGATGTCGATAAAAGCCCTCAGATTAGTGAGTTTCTTAACCGCATACTGCACACCGTCAATCAACCGATACTGATCGATGGAAAAGAACTCAAGACGACTGTCAGTATCGGCGTCAGCTTCTTTCCTACCGATGCCAGCGACGCCGAATCGCTGCTCAAATGTGCCGATTCAGCGGTACATTTAGCCAAAGACTTTGGCCGTAACAGCTTTCGTTTCTTTTCGTCAGAACAGCACCGAATGATTCAGAGTCGCTATCAAATGGGCAGTGATCTGCAAGCGGCGATCGATAACCAGGAATTTCAACTCTATTATCAGCCCAAGATCTGTTTGCAGACGGGCAAGCCAACCAGTTGCGAAGCATTACTGCGCTGGCTTCATCCTCAACTCGGCTTTATCTCACCGGCGGAATTTATTCCGCTCGCTGAAGACCTTGATCTGATCAATCGCATCGGCCTCTACGTCATCGAAGAAGCTTGTCGGCAAATTTCCAGTTGGAATCAACAGGGCGATACCATTAATGTCGCCATTAACGTCTCCGCCAAACAATTTCAGCAAGGCGATGTTGTTAATCAAATACTCAATGCCCTCAAACAACATCAGATTGCGCCGCAGCAATTGTCTGTCGAACTCACCGAAACCAGCTTTCTGCACTGCCCTGACGAAACCAAACAAGCGATCAACCGCCTCCGTAGTCATCATATTCAAGTGGCCATCGATGATTTTGGGACCGGTTACTCTAGCCTTAGTTATATACGGACGATGTCGTTAGATATTCTCAAAATTGATCGCAGCTTCTTAATCAATCTAGAACAATCAAAAGTAGACCGAGCCATCGTCACATCCATCATTGAGATGAGCCATGTATTGGGTTTGCAAGTGGTGGCCGAAGGGATCGAACATCAGGCGCAACTGGATATTCTGAAACAGATGAACTGTGATCAGATGCAAGGCTTTCTATTAGCCAGACCGATGCCGGCGGAATCCTTTCTGCAGTGGTATCATCTGCAAAAAAATAGTCAAACACCTCAGCCGTTATCATCGCTCTCACAGCCAAAGCAAACCATGCTACCGACTAAGCTTATGCGTTAGGGAAGGTGCGAATAAGTCAATTACGCCTCTGGCTTACAGAGAAGCTGAAGATCAAGGCAACTGTTACAGGCATACTGATTGTACGTCGAAAAATGTTAACGCTGAGATCCTGCTTCTCTGAAAGCCCCAAAGGGCGGATATTAGAATAGTCATCTACTTTGTCAGCCAGCTTGAAAAGGTCCAGACATTTCGCTGCACTGGCTTTCGCGTATCTGGCCATTCTAATGTCCGCAGAGAACATAACAGACTTATTCGCACCTTCCTTAGCTATAAAGCGACGCTTTCCTAATTCCAAGCCCGCTATGTTAAGGCTGCAATCGATGGCTAACGGTTGTTAGCCTTGTTGACCTCGTCTTAATCTGATTTACTGAAGTGCAGCACCGCTTGATCTAAATTGACTTGTGCATGCTCCGTTAGGCCTTCCTGTAAGGCCCACTCATATCCTCTGATCGCCAATACATACACATCTGGCTGGCGATCAAAACATAACTGACAGGTTGCCATGATGGCGGCGATAGAGATCGCATGAGAGGTAAAACTAAAATCCAGTTTTGCCTGCTCTTGATATAAGGCAAAGTGCTCCACCGTCATATCTTTGGTCGCATCCACAAACAGAACCCGCTTCTTGCGACTGATTAGATCGGCATCCTCGAGAAATAACTGATAATTGCGCACCGTTTCAGCCTTTGAACATAGACCTTGCGCCTCAATCCAGTCGATAAAAGCCCAGCCCAGCCCATCATCCTGACGGCCGACATTACCAATACCGTAGATCAAACAATCAGCGCTATTAAAATCCGTCAGCGATAAGCGATTAACCTCAGCGACACAGTTCATCAATGATGTTTCCCCGAGCATCGAATACAGAGATTTTGAGTGGCATCTGACCCAACGCATGTGTCGCGCAGCTCAAACAGGGATCATAAGCACGAATGCCTACCTCAATCGCATTCAGCATCCCTTCGGTGATCTCAGCCTTACCGCTGATATAATCCTGTGCCACTGATTGCACTGTCCGGTTAATCACCTGATTATTTTGCGTGGTCGACACAATCAGATTGGCAAAGGTAATGTCGCCTGTTTTCGCCGCCCGATAATGATGTAATAGCGTGCCACGGGGCGCTTCGACAACACCGATTCCCTCACCGGTCCATGCCGTATCCGCCGGTATCATCAATAACTCGGTGTTCTGTAGATCAGTATCATTGAGTAGCGCTTTGATCAGTTCTGCGGAATGAATAATTTCAATGGCACGCGCCCAGTTGGTATGCAATGTCATGTTATTCGATCGACCATTCGTGTAAGCGTGAAATTTCTTCAGCGCCGCCTCAGCCAAGGGTGTCGATAGAGTTTTAGTGACATTTAAGCGTGCTAAGGGCCCGACCCGAACGGAGCCTTTTTCCCGACCTAACGCTTTAAGGTAGGGAAACTTCATATAGCTCCATGCCTCAGTCGCTTCAGAAAAATGCTGTAAATAATCATGATAATCAAATTCCTGCACGATGTGCTTATGCTCATCGATGATACGTATCCGCCCATGATAGTAATCAACATTGCCCTCATCGTTTACCAAGCACATATCCAGTGCTGGCACGACGGCAAACTGATCGACCTGCTCTCGATGCTGCTCATGAAACTGATAAAAAAGCTCCAGGCCTTCCTGTGCATACTCGATCACCTCATCGATGGAGAGCAAGCCTTCCTCCCCTTGGAGAAAACGATCCCGCTCTTCAATACTGATATTTTTACTCACCCCGCCCGGCACCGAGCTAATGCCATGCATCCGTTTACCTAGCACCGTCTTAATCAATTCCTGACCCCATTTACGTAGCGCCACCACCCGCTTTACCAAGGCGGGATCCTGTTCCACCAAGCCCAGCACATTGCGTTGTTCCGGCGGGGCATCCATACCGAATAGCATCTCGGGCACCACTAAGTAGAAATAAGCGGTCACGTGAGATTGCAACTGCTGCGCATAATGCCCCAACCGCCGAATTTTTTCTGGCCCTGGTAACAGTCGGATATGCTGACCTAAGCCGACTCCGATCATGTCATCCAATGCCTTGGCGCCGCACAGGTGGTGACTGACGAAGCAGATACCGCAAATTCGCTGCAGTAACATCGGCGCTTCCCAATAAGGATGACCTTGCACCAGTTTCTCAAACCCACGGAACTCAACCACATGCAACTTAGCATCGGTGACTTGATTGTCATCATCCAATTGAATGGTTACTTTTCCATGCCCCTCAATACGAGTAACTGGATCGATTACCAGTTTCCGACTCATCTTCGTTTCCTCTGCTCAGTCTAACGTTTGATTATTAAAACGACCCTTGAGCGCCATGCAAACCATTAATCGTAGCGATTCATCGTCGTTGGTAGATCAAACTCACGTCCATTAACTAAGTCATCTAACACTTTTAAAATAGTGCCGCCATCGGGTGGACAGCCCGGAATAAAATAATCCATTTTGACCACTTCATGACAGGGATATACCTTAGTCGTTATTCGTGGAATATCTTCATGATAGGGAATCGTGGGAATGGCATTAGCGACCGCGGTGATGGAATCAACATAGGCTTCTTCGAGACAACTGCTCAGTTCGACCTCATTACGCATCGCAGGCACGCCGCCCCAAATCGCACAAGCACCGACAGAGATGAGAATATCGCAGTGTTCACGGTACTCTTTCAGGGTTTCGATATTCTCCTCATTGGCAACCCCTCCTTCGATAAAACCAATAGCACAACGCTGGCGAATCCGCTTAATATCCGTCAGCGATGAACGTAAGATCGTCACCTTATCGAGCAAGCCTATTAACGCTTCATCCATATCTAATAAAGATAAGGTACAGCCCCAGCAGCCACATAAACCGATCATCGCTACCTTGATTTTTTGATCCCGTGACGCTTGTAAAGCCGGATCCATAGGCGTAGCCGGAAGATCATGAGAGAAGAGTGTTTTTTTATGGCTATTCGTCATACATCATCCTCCAATGCCCGTTGACGCACCGATTTAATCTCAAACTTACGCTCACCAATAGGTCGATTAAACCCCACCCCTTTTTCAATAATACAGCCTACCGGACAGAGTTCAGCGGCTTCACGTACCTGCTCTGCTGACATCTGATCGGCTAGCGTCTTATCTATTTCTATGCGCGCGTTACTGCCCCGTCCCTTGATCGTAAAGATTTTCTGGCCGCTGTGTTGATCATGAATATAGTCGACACAACGCTGACAAAAGATACAGCGATCACGCTCTAACCAAATACGTTCAGCACCCACCTCTCGCTGATGCGGCGTGAACCGATAGGGGAAGCGTGGCACCAGCATACCCACATCATAACCCACTGCCTGTAAATCGCAGCGACCACTCTTTTCACAACTAGGACAATTATGATTGCCTTCGATAAACAACATCTCAATAAGCGCCTTACGCATATCCGCCAGCGCGGGTTCATCTACCGCCACGATCATGCCATCGCTCACCGACACGGTACAAGCCGCCGCTATACGGCCATTGACGCTAACAGAACAGATACGACAGGTCCCTAGACATGGCTTACCTTTCAGATAGCATAGCGTCGGAATATACACACCATGCTCGGCGGCCACGTCGACCAAATTAGCCCCGGCTTGAGTACTCACAGGCCGACCATCAAGGGTTATCTGAATACTCATTTCACCACCTCCTTGCTTGGCTCTGACTCGATTTGCATCACTTTAATTCTCGCCTGTTCATGCCCCTGCAGCGCCGCTTTAACATCAAAAGAGGGCAACAACGTTCCCTGCGACGCGATCAGCTTCGCCTGATAGAGTTGGTTAAATTGCGCAAGCGTGGTGAGTATCGGATTGGGTGATGTGGCCCCTAATCCGCAACGACTCGTGCGGCGGATGATCTCACCCCAACTGAGTAGATCATCGAGATCTTGTTGACACCCCTTGCCCGCGATAATGCGCTCTATTTTCTGCCGTAACTCAACATTCCCCACTCGACAAGGCGTACAGATGCCACAGGATTCAGTAACAAAAAATTGCATAAATTGATGCACAATATCAAGTAGATCCCGCGAGCGATTAAAGATCATCAGCGAACCGTTGCACACCAGATCATCATAACCAAAACGCCGTTCACCACTGAGTTCAACCGCCACACATTCCCCTGACGGACCACTCACCTGTATGGCCCAAGGTTCGACTGCGCCGACCTGTTCGAGTAATTGATTCAGCGTAAGACCCCACTCCACCTCATAAATACCCGGACGCGCGCAATCACCCGAGACACTCACCAAGCGACTACCGGCAGATGTTGCAAAGCCCAATCCAGCATACCAAGCGGCACCTTTTTCCATGAGTCGAGTAACCGCCGCCAAGGTCTCAACATTATTGACCGTAGTTGGCATCCCTAAATAACCCTGTTGAGCCGGAAATGGCGGTTTGACGCGAGGCGTTCCTCGTTTCCCTTCACACGACTCTAGTAATGCCGATTCATCGCCACAAATATAGGCTCCAGCGCCCATCTGAATACGAATATCAAAACTAAAATCCTCGCGTCCCAAGATATGACGACCCAATAGGCCTGCCTCTCTGAGCTGCTGCAACTCAGTTTCAAGAAACTGCTTGAGATAGATATACTCTGCGCGAAGATAGAGGATGCCTTGCGCTGCGCCAATCGCCCAAGCCGCGATAATCATCCCCAGAAACACCTCCTTAGGTGAACGAATCAGTAGCGCCCGATCCTTATAGGTACCGGGTTCGCCTTCATCGGCATTACCAATCACATACTTAGTTTGACTCGCTGTTTCACGGCACAAACGCCATTTTTCACCCGTGCTAAAGCCAGCCCCCCCTAAGCCCTGCAACCGAGCATTCAGTACGGTCTTAATCACCGCATCAGGATCATGCGTCAAACACTGCTGTAACAGGCGGTGATAATCGGTTTCCTGCTGAAAAAAAACCGGTCCTGCCTGACAAATATGGGTTTCCACTAACTGATCTACATAAGCGATACTGTGTGTCGGTAACTGCTGCGGATTAGCAATCTCTGCTGCACTATAACCCTGCTGTAACTGAGCGATAATCCACTGTACTTTATCGACTGTGAGTCGTGTGAAAACCACGTCATCAATTAACATCGCCGGTTCTTGATCACTCAGGCCAATACAGGCGGTGTCATACACACCAAACGTACCGCTGACATCCATCGATCCTAGGGTGGCACCCGTAGCTTGCTCCAACGCCATTAACACCTGCTGATAACCATTCATTCTGGCAATCACCGTATTACTCAGATAGAAACGATGTTTACCGGCAGGTCGCATATGAAAGAAATGATAAAAAGAGCTTGTTTCGCGAATATCATTCACCGACAAATTAAGCTCATCGGCCAGCGTTAATATCGCGCCATGAGGAATATAGTCATACTGACGTTGTATCTCCCAAAGCATATCCAGCAGCCGTGTTTTATCCGCTTGATAACGCTTCACGATGCTCAGGACTTTTTTATTCATTTTATAATCCTTAGTGATATGACTGCGCTAGGCATACAAAACGGTCAATCGACAATACATTTTGATATCCCCTAGGGTCAATGCTACTCGACAATCATGCATATCGCCCTCGTAAAATTGTAGTACAGGTTAGCGGCGATTTGGTTGACTGATCAAACCCTTTGTCTACCCGCCCATCCTGTCAGTCGTCATACCTCGATATCACCGTCAAGCCATCCATCAGGCGCCCTCTGAATGCGTATAGGCACGCCTAACAACGTGTAGACTCGCAGCTCATATTCTTAACTTAGTCGCTCAGTTCAGTGAACTATTGATCGCTGAAGTGGCTAAGTTTCAGATCATTGCCTACATTGAAATGTGATCACGCTATTGAACTTATAGTCTTAAATAACCGACATCAGCGATCAAACGGACACTCAATTTACTCAGGGAATATAAACATGAGCGAAGAGATTATTACCAGTACCGGCCAGTGGTCTCTAGTCGTATTGCGAGTCACACAAAAGCGTGTGAAAGTTTGGGCCGGCACACTGTTCTCGACCTTAACCATGCCCGAGCATGCCCGTATAGAGTTAATCGACGCGGTTGACAATGTCAGCGTACATACCATCGTGAAAAGCGACTGGAATAGACCTTTTAGCAAGATTCGTAAACGCTTCTATATCACCGCCGAGTTTTCAGATCTTCAGCCCGGTTGTCACTATAAGGTCCGTTTTCTTCGGCGCATTGAAGCGATTCATGGTGTGCGTGAAGCCTCCTGGCAACTACTGCGCAGTGCACAATTCGATACCCTACCGTCACAGTTACCGCCGATAGGCGAAAAACCGTTCACCATCGGTTTTGGTAGTTGTTTCTATAATCACCGTGATGGTGGTCAGGCAGCAGGCGCTTACAAAGCCCTGTATGATCGCGGCGATCCGGCGGTTAAACCCGATATCACGTTTCTCACCGGTGATCAGGTCTATCTCGATATAGGCTTCGATTCACTCTCATTTGTGAGTAGTGAAATAAGACAACGGGTTGCCGATGATTACGCACTACATTGGCAGGCGTTGGGCAGTATTCTTAATCGGGGTGCCACTTGGATGTTGCCAGATGATCATGAATACTGGAATGACTACCCCTTTCATGATTCACTGATTCCCACCCTGTTAGCCTTAAAAATTAAAAAAGTCAGAAACACTTGGTCGAAAGCCTCCACCGATGGCGTTCGTCGGGTACAGCAAAGCCCTAACATTGAGACATTTACCATTGCTGATAAGCTCGCGTTTTGTCTCGCCGACCTACGCTCATTACGCCATGATCACGGTTTTCTACCCGCCACTGAATTTAAGCAATTAACCGATTGGGCCAAAGCATTACAATCACCCGGCGTGCTGGTACTGCCACAACCTTTAATTGTGGAACAAAATCCGACCGAACGAAATCTCCTCAGTTTCAAAACTCAATACCAACAATTGCTGCAGGCCCTAGGCAGCAGCGGTCATGATATTGTCTTGCTCAGCGGCGATGTGCATTTTGGCCGTATCGCTAGCGTAACCTTGGGACCACAAGGGGGCCGACTCATCGAAGTTATCTCCTCCCCGCTGTCGAACCTCACCGGTTTAAACGGTATTGCCACCGCTACCCCCAGCTTTAAGCCTACCCATTTTCCCGATCCAGCCTTGGTTAGCATGCCCGGCTGGACGGCAAAACCCGTACACTACGACCACTCATTTGCCGTTAGCACCAAACGTGGATGGTTATTATCAGCTTATCCCAAGTCACGTACCCGCGAACACTTTATGACCGCCAGTTTTCTGCAAGCCGATAACGGCAAGATCCGCTTGAAGGTGAATGCTTGGCGAGTCCGTGAACGCGACCACGACAACCTTCCCGTGCGAGATTTTGAGCCCTATGAGATTGACCTATCATGAGAAGCAACAAAAGAGAGACAGGCGGCCCTCGCATGAAGTTCATTATCAATCCTGCACGGCTAATATGAATCCGACAAAGGAGTCTCATCATGCAGATCGACTTTCATCATGGCGTCACTTACGTGGTCGCTCGATTATCAGGATTTAACCATCACCATGCCTCGGTCATCGCCCATGCGGCTCAATATGTGGATGATGCCACCAACGATGGTCTAATCCGCTTTGATAATCAGGCGATGTATCAACGTATCGCCTCTGCCCACAAAATGATCGACTACAAAAACATTCAAAAACTGGCCAATCATCAAGTCTGGATCCCATTTCATTTTTTGCCTGGGAATGAGGGCTTAGCGGCTGGCGAAAATCCTGATGCCGATTTCCGCCATAAAATCGTTTGTCGACCGAATAGTTTTGTCGCGCAAGATATGCTGCGTGCCTGTATCGCCGATCACCATAAACCGAATGCCCTGCACCGTCTGGGTATCACCATGCATGTATTTGCCGATACCTGGGCGCACCAAGGGTTTGCCGGTATCAATGATAAAATCAATCTCGTTCAAGATGTACTCGATGAAAATAATGATCCTGACCCAAGCCTACTCATACAGGTAAAAAACTACTTCCTCGACCGCTTCGATGCCGTCCAATCACAATTTGTCGGCGACCTACTGCCACTCGGCCATGGTGCCGCATTGAGCTATCCCGATCGGCCCTATCTTAAGTGGCATTACACCAATGGTGAGGGGCTGCATATCGAACGCGATAACCCCAAGGATTTTATCGAAGCCGCTGATCAGATGTGTAAAGCGATGCGCCGCTTTCAGCTGGGCGATGCTGACGCCAACGTGGCCGGACTGTCAACCATCAGCCGTGAGCAAATCGAAGCCATGTTACGCAATACTCGTGAAGATAGCGGTGATAAGCGTCATCGAGTATGGCTCGACGCTATCGCGAATGAACACTTTGGTTTTCCGGCGGAAAAACTCCACTATATCCCCAAAGGCGTGGGCTCTTGGAAGTATCAGGCCATTAAAGATAGACGTTCGAAACAGTTAAAACATCAGCTATTTACTTATCACGCTGCATTTCTCGATAGTGATTGGAAGCACTTCCATGATGCCTTACAAGCGCACCGATTCACCGTCATTCATGAAATTCTGCCTCGCTACGGCATCAGTGCAGCTTAATATTAACGCGACGTTGGAAGCGTCTGCCCGAACGACTGACAACACTCGCTATCACCGATTAACAGTCTTATGGGGCGACCTTTGATACTCAAAAAATTCATGCTGCAAAGCACAACATTGTTGTAATAATTAATTTTATGTCCTGTAGCATCAGTTGAAATAAACCGACGCCTATGCCTATTATAAGTCTCTGGTTGGCTGAATGATGACAACAACAGGTGCAATAATGGCGAGTGTAAACAGATCCAGCGATATCGTAATATTCGGTGCTTTGGGTGATTTAGCACAACGCAAACTGATCCCTGCCCTATTCCAACTCGATAGTGCCGCACTACTCGGGCAAGATACGCGTATCATCGGCGTCGCGCGAGCAACACAAAATAGTGATGCCTTTCGCCGTCGCTGCCAGGAGAGTCTCACTCAACGCATCAAACCTGACGAACTCGATGCCGCTGCATTGCAGCGCTTCCTAGCCAGAATAGAATATTGCATCATCAACTTCACCGATGCTGAAGGCTACCACTCCCTCAAAACTATCCTCGATATCAGTGCCGAACGAGCGCGAATTTTTTACTATGCCACCCCCGCCTCGCTCTATGGCGCTATCAGTCGTAACCTCACTAAAGGCGACTGCATCAACACCAATAGCTGTGTGGTATTAGAAAAGCCCATCGGTCATAACTTGAGATCGTCCAATGAGGTTAATGATCAGGTCGCCGAATATTTTGATGAAGCGCAGATCTATCGTATCGATCACTATTTGGGTAAAGAAACAGTACAAAACCTGATCGCCTTACGGTTTGCCAATCCTCTGTTCGGCTCACAATGGAATCAAAGCCATATCTCTCACGTTGAGATTACCGTGGCCGAAAAAGTGGGTATTGAAGGACGCTGGGGATATTTCGATCAAGCTGGACAGATGCGAGATATGGTGCAAAATCATCTATTACAGTTACTCTGTTTAACCGCCATGGACCCGCCCGATGATCTCTCGGCCGACATGATTCGTAATGAAAAAGTCAAAGTGCTCAAGGCGCTACGACCGATCTCCGCCGCCATGTGCAACACACATGTGGTACGTGGCCGCTATACCAAAGGTTTGGTTGAGGGGAATCCGGTACCCGGCTATATGGAAGAAGAAGGCGCCAACCCCAATAGCCATACCGAAACCTTTGTCGCCATCAAGGCGGAGATCAATAATTGGCGCTGGGCGGGCGTGCCCTTCTATCTGCGTACCGGCAAACGACTACCCGAGAAACTGTCACAAATAACCATTCACTTTAAACCACAGCCACACTTTATTTTTGATGAGAGTCAGCGCCACTTGGCGCAGAATAAACTGATTATCCGTCTACAACCGGAAGAGGGGATTTCACTCCAAATTCTCAATAAAGATCACGGCCTTAATAAAGGCATGCATTTACGTAGCGAAGCACTAAATCTCAATTTCTCGCAATCATTTGAACAAAATCGCGTGCCCGATGCCTATGAGCGATTACTACTGAAGGTGATGCAAGGCAATCAATACTTATTTGTGCGCCGTGATGAAGTGGAACATGCCTGGACCTGGTGCGATCAATTAATGCAACATTGGCACAACGAAAACAAACCACCGCTAGCCTATGCGGCCGGTAGCTGGGGACCCAAAGCTGCTGACTTGATGTTAATTAAAGATGGAAACTGCTGGTATGAAGATCAGTGAGCTGAGTCTACCCAAGCATATAACACTGTGTGATTTCAGCTCTCGTGAAGCGCTAACCCATACCCTAGCCGAACATATCGCACGTCAGCTCAGCGATGCAATCAACAGCAGCGGCAAAGCCTACTTAGCCGTGTCTGGCGGCACTACCCCGGTACCGCTATTTAAGCGTTTAAGTCAGATACCGCTGGCCTGGCATCAAGTCACTATCACTCTCGCGGATGAGCGCTGGATCAATCCCGATCAGCCTGATAGCAATGAATATCTCGTGCGCACCGCGTTGCTACAGCAATATGCGGGCAACGCCCATTTTATTCCCCTTTGGCAAGCCGGTATGACTGCCGCAGCCGCAGCGCAACATCAGACCGGTTGTCAACAGCTTAGCCAACCGTTCGATATTGTCCTTCTCGGTATGGGTAACGATGGTCATACCGCCTCACTGTTTCCAGATGCCGCTGAATTATCCGCCGCCTTACAGAGTCAAGCTGACAGTGTGGCTATTAACCCAACCCACGCCTCTTATGCCAGACTATCGCTGACGCCCTCAAGACTGCTCAACAGTCAGCAACGCATTTTACATATAGTCGGGCAAGACAAGCTGACAACACTGACTCAAGCCTTAATCAGCACACCGCAAGCGATGCCCATTAATCTGTTTTTACAACAGCCGTTAACTATTTTTTGGGCTCCCTGAGCATCACAGACTGCGACAATAACAGCCTACCCATTGCCAACAGGATAACCGATGAAGACTACATTATTGCCACCTGAGATGACTGCCAAAACCGATCAACTTTGCCGCTTAGCGCCGGTCATTCCGGTACTCACCATCAATCAACTTAAGGATGCGATCCCGATCGCCGAAGCACTCGTTGCTGGCGGTTTACCAGTACTCGAAGTCACTTTGCGCACGCCTCATGCGCTGGATGCGATTGACGCCATTGCTCGAGCGGTGCCCGACGCCCATGTAGGCGCAGGCACCATCATCAATCCGGCTGATTTTAAACGCGCTGTCAACAGTGGCAGTTCATTTATCGTTAGCCCCGGCATCACGGCCGAACTCTTAGACTACGGCACCACCAGCGACACGCCGTATTTACCCGGCATTCAAACCGTTTCTGAGCTAATGACGGGAATTCAGTGGGGCTATCAACGGTTTAAATTTTTCCCCGCGGAAATAGCCGGCGGCAGCGCCACCCTTAAGGCGTTCGCGGGGCCTTTTGGTAATATCCGCTTCTGCCCCACCGGTGGCATTCGCGCCCATAGCGCCAGCGAATATTTAGCCCTTGCCAACGTTATGTGTGTCGGCGGCACGTGGCTAACGCCAGCGGATAGCGTCGCCAAGCAAGACTGGCAGGCCATAACACGACTGGCACAACAGGCCGTTAACCTGACGGCTGATACCGCTCAATAATATTCATCAAAAGAGATCGATCATAAACAACGTTACCGGAAGCCGATATGGACATAGAGATGAAGCAGATAGCGATGCCAGCGCAAAAGCGTATCGCTCTGATCGCGCACGATAATATGAAACAAGATCTACTCGATTGGACTCACAAAAACCTATCGACGCTACAGCAACATACCTTATTTGCCACAGGCACCACCGGCCACTTACTCGAACGCAGCTTAAAAACACCGATCACCAAACTGATTAGCGGCCCGCTCGGCGGTGATCAGCAGATCGGAGCCCTGCTCACAGAACAAAAGTTAGATATGATTATCTTCTTCTGGGATCCCTTCGAACCGATGCCTCATGATCCCGATGTTAAAGCGCTGTTACGGGTCGCCGCGGTATGGAATGTCGCCGTTGCCTGCAATCGAAGCACCGCTGACTTCATGATTAGTTCACCGCTATTAAACGCGCAACATCAGTATAAAGTACCCGATTATGAACGCTATCTGGAAAAGCGTATACCCTCTAGTGCATAACGATTGTTGCGTGCTTAGCGAAGTGATTTGTATCATGCTAAATCGGCAAGCGCGAACAGTCACAGAATACGCTTGAACCACTCAACAAGCTTATTTATCTGGAATAAGGCAGCACGCGAAACGAAGTCGTTAATGTCTGAGTTTCGCCGGCATCGATCCATGGCCGATCGTAAAAACGGGTGCAAGCCGCTTCAACACAGACAAACCGAGACACTTGATCGATCCCCACATCCCCTATCTCGGCAGCAGCAGCGCCGGGATTCCAAACCACTGTCGAACGGCTGCCCTGCTTTTGAATACCGATGACCCGCTGCCAACCATGATCAATCAGTCTCACCGCTGTCTCACTGTCATGGCCGAAGATCACGTCGGTTGCCTCCGGAAACATCACCGCGCCATGATGTAGGCGTGCTTGCATCCCTTGTAACTTATCCCGCACAGGCAAACCATCTAACCCTTGCAGTTCGACTTGAGCGCTATCAGACACCGCAAAATAGCTATGTAACGCCTGTGTCATCGCGATCGGCTGAGCAGTGAGGTTATGTGAGGTTAATGCCAGACTAAGTGCGCCTGCCTCAACCGTCACCTCAAGTGCAAGGGTCAAGCCATGCCACAGTGATGGCGGTGGCAGCAAACGCCAGCAGCCACCCTCGGCATTCATCGAGACACACTCCAGTGTCCAACGGGCTGTTCGCGCAACCCCATGTTTAGGTAGCGAAGCATCATCGATAGGCTCAGCAAACCAAGGCCAACACAGCGGCACACCACCACGAATAGCACCCCCAGCCGCCGGTTGATCCGTGAGCCAAAGCAGCGGCTGTTCACCAGCGGGGCGAAACAACAGCACTTGCCCACCCTGCAGCGCAATAACGAGCTCACCCCACGACTGCTTAAACACACAGAGATCATAACCGTGCCACTGTAGCTCAGTCTGTCCGCGTGCATAGCCTGAGATCGTTTGCTCAAGATCGCCTTGCCACGCTGTCTCATTCATCAAATCCTGCCTCGCCTGGTTAGGCTCTTCTGCTGTGCTATTTCGCTGAGCTATTTCGCTGAGCTATTTCGCTGAGCTATTGAGTTATGCTTTTTTGTACTTGGATATCAACAGCCTTCGGGCTTACATATTTGAGCCTCTGAAGCCGACTCGTCAGTATCGGTGCTATTTAATCGATATCATTAATCGATAGCGGTAAACTTGAAGACACTGGCGCCTTGCTCGGCACAACTCACCTGTTGACGCAGGGGCGCAAACAATTCACGTCCCATGCCCTGATGATGTTGCGCGGCAGTCGCCGGCATTGACTGCCCGCGTGATAACCAAGCGTCATCATCAGCGAGCAGTTGCAAAACACCCCGCTTGGCATCCACGCGAATCATATCGCCATTGACGACCTGAGCTAATGGGCCGCCCAAGCTCGCTTCAGGCCATACATGAATCGCCGCAGGCACTTTGCCTGAGGCGCCGGACATCCGGCCATCGGTCACCAAGGCCACCTTAAAACCGCGATCTTGCAGCGTACCAAGAAAAGGCGTTAGCTTATGTAGCTCGGGCATACCATTGGCTTTCGGCCCCTGATAACGCACCACAGCAACAAAATCACGATTCAGTTTACCCGACTCAAACGCTTCTTTAACCTCATCTTGATCGTCAAACACGATCGCCGGCGCTTCAACCACTTGATTCTCTAGCGCGACCGCTGAGACTTTAATGACACCACGTCCCAGGTTCCCCTGCATCAGCTTTAAGCCGCCATCGGCACTAAAAGGCTCAGCAACGCGGCTCAACACGGAGCAATCAAGCGATGCGGTGATACCATCACGCCAGATCAATTGATCATTTTCAATCGCGGGTTCTTGAGTGTATCGAGACAAGCCGCGGCCAACCACCGTCATCACATCGTCATGCAATAAGCCCGCCGATAGCAACTCACGCACCAGATAAGCCACGCCACCCGCGGCCTGAAAGTGATTAATATCGGCATCACCATTGGGGTAAACCTTAGCTAACAACGGCACGACCGCCGATAGCTCGGCAAAATCATCCCAATTAATAATAATACCCGCCGCACGGGCAATCGCGATTAGATGCAGGGTATGATTGGTCGAGCCGCCGGTGGCCAGCAGCGCCACCAGCGCATTCACTAATGAACGCTCATTCACGATGTGATACAGCGGCGTGAATTCACCATTCTGCTGTGTCAGGCGCACCACCTGCTGCGCCGCCTCTCGGGTTAGAGCATCGCGCATCGACGTACCGGGATTAACAAAAGAGGCACCCGGTAGATGTAACCCCATCATCTCGACAATCATCTGATTGCTGTTAGCCGTACCATAAAAGGTGCAAGTACCGGCACTATGGTAAGAGTCCGACTCGCACTGTAATAACGCCGCACGATCCACCTTACCTTCGGCATACAGCTGTCGAATCTTCGCCTTTTCTTTATTCGGCAGGCCGCTTGGCATCGGCCCTGCGGGTACAAACAACGTCGGCAAATGACCAAAGCGGAGCGCGCCAATCAATAGCCCCGGCACAATTTTATCGCACACGCCTAAATATAACGCCGCATCAAACATATTATGAGATAAGCCCACCGCCGTCGCCATCGCGATCACATCTCGGCTAAATAAGCTCAACTCCATACCCGGCTGTCCCTGCGTCACGCCATCACACATGGCCGGTACACCGGCGGCAAACTGAGCCACCGAGCCCATCTCATGTACCGCTTGACGAATGATATCGGGGAACGTCTTGAAGGGTTGATGGGCCGATAACATATCGTTATAGGCGGAAATAATACTCACATTGACCGCATTAGTTAACGTCAACGCCTGTTTATCTTCGGTATCGCAAGCGGCAAAGCCGTGAGCTAAATTACCGCATGATAAGCGCGCACGATGAACACCCCGCTCTTCGGCAGCCTGCATCTGCCTTACATACGCGGCTCGACTGTCCTGACTCCGCTCGATAATTCGGGCGGTAACTTGCTCAATAACACTGTGCATAGTGGCTCCTGAATCAAACGTATGAAAAAACCTATCGCTAAAACGCGTACAGATAAACCAATATACCTGACAATAAATAGCCTAAACAGTCCGACAACGGTTGTTAGAGGGCTGAGGAGCTAGATTGGTAAATGGATCGTCAGCATCGCAGGCACTGTATCATTAGCGACTCGCAAGATCAGGGTCACATTAATCGAGCGTTTTTATTCACCGAGGCCGATATAAAAACGGGGTAAAAATTTCTTTTTACCCCGTTGAGTTGCCAACAGATAAGGCTGTAAACATTATCGCGTGACGCGTTAGTTCTTAAATTTCTTGATTTCACCCGACTGCAAACGTGACAGATAGGATTTCAAATCAACTTTAACCAAGCTCATCAAGAAGTACAGACCTATAATATTGACGACCGCCATAGCGAAGATGGAAGCATCGGAGAAATCGATCACGGGGCCAAGATTGGCCGCCGCACCGATGATGACAAAAAGACAAAAGATGACTTTAAATACAAGCTCAGCGGTTTTACCCTCACCAAAGAGATAAGTCCAAGCCTTTAAGCCATAGTAAGACCAGCTAATCATGGTGGAAAAAGCGAACAGGACGACGGCAATCGCAAGGACATAAGGAAACCAAGAGAAAGCCGAACCAAACGCTGCCGAAGTCAGTGCTACACCGGAAGAACCATCCGCTGTAATAATACGACCACTCTCACCCACCAGATACAAACCCGTTGCCGGATCAATGGTTAACTGACCAGTGATAATAATCACCAAGGCCGTCATCGTACAGATCACCACGGTATCGATGAACGGTTCAAGCAACGAAACAAACCCTTCGGTAATCGGCTCTTTAGTGCGCACCGCCGAGTGAGCAATCGCCGCTGAACCAACACCCGCTTCATTCGAAAAAGCCGCCCGTTTAAAGCCTTGAATCAAGGCACCGACAAAACCACCGGCGATCCCCAGCCCAGTAAAGGCCCCCTCAAAAATCTGACCAAATGCCCAGCCGACCTTATCGAGATTCATGAGAATGATCGCTAACGATGCCAGCACGTAAAGAATGCCCATAAAGGGCACCACTTTTTCTGTTACATTCGCAATCGACTTGATCCCCCCAACAATCACCGAAAACACGATGATTGAAAAAATAACGCCGGTAATCCAACCAGGATAATCGCCGACAATACTACTGATCTGTGCATGCGCCTGATTCGCCTGAAACATATTACCGCCACCGAGAGCGCCCAAGATACAAAAGATCGAGAACAACACCGCCAGTATGCCGCCCCCCGGAAGCCCCTTCTCCTTAAAGCCTTTGGAGATGTAATACATAGGGCCACCCGAAACCGTACCATCGGCATATTCATTACGGTATTTCACCGCCAGTGAACACTCGGTAAATTTCGAAGCCATCCCCATCAAGCCGGCTAAAATCATCCAGAAGGTTGCACCCGGCCCGCCAATACTCACCGCCACCGCCACACCGGCGATATTACCTAACCCCACCGTTCCCGATAGCGCGGTCGCCAACGCCTGAAAGTGAGACACCTCACCGGCATCATCAGGATCCGAATAATCGCCCTTAATCAAACCGATCGAATGCTTCACCGCCCGAAATTGAATAAAGCCAAAATAGAAGGTGAAGACCGTGGCCCCAGTAACCAACCAGAGGACGATCCACGGAAAACTCGTACCGGGTAAGGGCGCAAAAATTAAATTAACAAACCAACCGGTTGCTAAAGCAAACGCCTCATTGACAGTCTGATCGATGCTCCCCTCTTCGGCCAATACCGATGCGCTAGAGAAACACAACAAGAGAGTCATAAGGATACTGCTAAGTGTTTTTTGAATACGCATAAGAGAGCCTCAATTAACAACGGTGACTGGAACGCTCGCACTCATCACCAACTTGGCGGTGACACTGCCAAACAGTTTTGCCGCTAACCCACTCTCTGTCGAGCGAGCCACAACAATCTGCTGCGCCTTCTCTTTGATTGCCACTGAGTTCAATAATTCGGCAGCATCCCCATGTAATACACGTCCCCCCGCGACAAAACCTTCCAACTTCATCGCTTCTAATGCCGGTGTAATCACACGTTCCGATGCCTGTTTGATCTCCTGTTCCCGTCGCTGATGCCGCCTCGCATTTTCTTCGGCTGTTTGGAAACTATAAGGAGACCACTCAATGACATAAACCAGTTCGATCATACAGTCACCAATCAGCGTTGATAGCTGCTTGGCATACGTCAATGCACGCTCTCCAGGCTCACTTCCATCTAAACCAACAATCAATTTTGTTGACATGTTCATCTCCTTTATATTGCCTATATCAACATTGAGTATAGGCACCGATTGTCGATCATGTGAAAAATTAGGCCACAATAGCGATCGCGGGCTTAATACGTTCATGTCAGTCGGTGGTAGCATCAAAGGAACTAGTCACGTGAAAGTAGTCCATAGGAAAGTACATAGGAATCGTCGTGTTAATGCTATTCAAGCGCCCTAATACTCACGTCAGCAGCCATCACAAGGGGCACTAATCTCCGAATGAAAGCAGCGCATGAAAACAACGAATCGCTTCATGCGACAATGGGATGGATGCATAGCATTTTTGATCTCATGGCAATATGCTTGAATAGGCTTAAGTCAGCCTCGTTACCACTCTCCTAATAACATTCAACACGGAACTAAACGATGAACAGATCAGACATCAGCAATGCTCAAAATACACCGCCTACCGATGCTCAACAGAGACGCGCGGCTAAACCGGTCATCTGCTATGACGTGGACTGTTTACCTGCCTATGATGCTCAGCTATATCAACAAGCCAGACAAACCATGGAGAAAGTCGCTGAAGTCATGGTTGCACCGCGTGATGCGGCTTCGTTTCATGTCCCAGCTGGCCATTTCTGTCGCATCGTCAGTGTCGAAGGCCCACAGGTAGGCGATCTGAACCTATGGAATGCTACCGACCTATCTGAACGCTTCTATAGTGGCAAAACACGTCAGTTACACGCCAGCCATGTCACCACCGGCGACCGCTTATGGAGCAACCTTCCTAACCTACGCCCACTGGCAACCATCACCCACGATACCCTAGATTGGTATGGTTGGGATGCCGATGGCGCCGGTATTCACGATGTCATCGGCACCCGTTGCGATCCCTATACAAACAACCTATTAAAAGGGCTCGACTACCATCACTGCTGTCACTCTAATCTCACCCGCGCGTTAGCCAAACATCAAGCGCTACCCCTGAGTGAAGCCGAAGCCCATGTGCATGACGTACTCAATGTCTTTATGTGCACCGGCTTTACCCGCGATACCCATCAATATTTTATGAAAGCGAGCCCCGTGCGCCCGGGTGACTTCATTGAATTCTTTGCGGAGATAGACCTACTCGGCGCCCTCTCGGCTTGCCCCGGTGGCGATTGCGGCAGTAGCCATTCAGATGACAGTACGCCCTGCTATCCGCTGTTGGTGGAGATCTATCAACCAGCCGAAGGTGCTTTATGTGACTGGCAATCGCCTCCAACCAACGGCTATCGCGGCCAACATGGTTTGTAAGCGTATATCATCAAGCGGATTAAACAGCGCTGCTGCGATCTAGAGCAGCATTCGGTGACGCTTACTTTCTCTAACGTCTATTTCAAGTGCCGCTATTCCATCGGTAGCGGCGAAGATCCGCGATGGTAACCTCAGCAACGGCAATATAGACGTGCTAACAACATCAGAACAACACCATCCAGCGCTCTATTTAACTTGATGGTTGCTAACGAAACTGACCGACCCATCGAGCGAGGCTCAATGGGTCGGTGGGGAATGATCAGCGCAACGAGGAGTAGCCGCATGCGTCAACAAGGTATCATCTTGACGCAGTTTACCTACCAGCTGTAATCCCAGCGGCACGCCATTTTCATCGGCGATACCCAGCACATTAACAACGGGTAAACCCATTGCCTGCCAAGGCCGACTCATATGCGGCGCCCCCGTCGCATCATGACCTAAAGGCGCAATATCTGGTGCCGCGGGCGTCAGAATAGCGTCCGCCTCTGGCGCCAACGACCACAGCCAATCACGGCAGGCTTGTACCGCATCGAGTGAGGCGACATAGGTTGCCCGATCCATCGATAAGCCCTGCTCAATTAAGGCCGCTAGGGAAGGTGCGAATAAGTCAATTACGCCTCTGGCTTACAGAGAATATAACGGACTTATTCGCACCTACCTTAGCTGTACAGCCTTTGATGGCCAGTGAAGGCTAACCCTAGGCACTGCGAGAGCTTTAAGCAAACCAATGTCGCGTTCTATTGGCAAACCAAACCAGACTCAACATCACCGGCACTTCAACCAACACCCCGACAACCGTTGCTAACGCAGCACCTGAGTGTAAGCCAAACAATGAGATCGCCACAGCCACCGCTAACTCAAAAAAGTTAGAGGTGCCAATCATACATGCCGGTGCCGCTATGTTATGGGGTAAGCTTAATTTTTTAGCGATGAAATAAGCGATCGCAAAAATACCATAGGTCTGAATCAGTAAGGGAATCGCAATTAAGACAATCGCTTGCGGCTGATTCAGTATGGTCGGCGCTTGAAAACCAAATAACAGAACAACGGTTGTCAGCAAGCCGATCACCGACCAAGGCTTGAGTGTCGCTAATAATTGCTCGAGCGAGGTGTGATTATCCTTATGATCAACGAGTTTTCGCGTCATCGCGCCGGCCGCCAAAGGAATAACCACATACAACACCACCGAGAGTAGCAGAGTGTCCCAAGGAACTGAGATATCCGTCACGCCTAGCAGGAAGCCCGCAATCGGCGCGAACGCAAAGATCATAATAATATCGTTAACGGATACCTGCGCTAACGTATAGTTAGGGTCGCCTTTGGTTAGCTGACTCCAAACAAATACCATCGCTGTACAGGGAGCAACGCCCAATAAAATCATCCCAGCGATATATTCATTGGCGGTTGCAGGATCGACCCAATCAACAAAAATACCTTTAAAAAACAACCAACCTAAGAACGCCATGCTAAATGGCTTGAGTAACCAATTGACGCTCAGCGTCAGCAATAATCCCTTTGGTTTCTTACCCACATCTTTGAGAGATGAAAAGTCAATTTGCACCATCATCGGATAAATCATCAACCAAATCAGTAATGCCACCACCAGATTCACATGTGCATATTCCAACGCTGCGATGATTTCAAAAAAACCAGGCAACCCACTACCCAGCGAAACACCGCCAATAATCGCGATACCGACCCATACACTCAGGTAGCGCTCAAAGTTACCCATAGCTACTCTCCTTTGCCAATGATGTTAGCAATAAAAAATCGTTTATCTTTAAAACAACGGCCAACGGTATCAGCCTGCGTTAATCGGCATTGCTCTTATGTAGAAATAACAGAATCGAATACAGTATTTCATTGATTGACCATCGCGTTTATCAACCCACCACAACGCGTCAGCTGAATTTCAAGAGTTGAATATCCGTGACAGGCGCTCAGTGTCAATGATCCATACAGTTAGCCATACGATTGAAATGCAGCGCTCAGCTAAGGAAGGTGCGAATAAGTCCGTTATGTTCTCTGTCAGCCAGAGGCGTAATTGACTTATTCGCACCTTCCCTAACAACAGAATGAACGGGTTCGCTCGGGCCTATTGCCCATACGTTCAAGTCGCTGCAGGTTGTCCGCTATGAACGCTGCGTTATGCTGCAGAGTGTCGCGCAGCACGATTTTTGTCCATTCAGGCAGCGATTGATTAATACTGTAGAACACCCATTTCTCTTGCCGCCTATCGGTTAATAAACCGCAATTTCGCAAATGCGCGAGATGCCGAGATATTTTCGGTTGACTCTCATTGAGCGCTTCCATCAGCTCACAAACACACAGTTCTTGCTCTGAAGTCATTAGCAACAAACAACGCAGGCGTGTTTCATCTGCAAGACATTTATAAAACTGTAGCGGCGACATAGAGACACTCTCTTTTTCTGCAGGACTAACAAAGACATTTAAATCTATTTATTGAGTTCTTCGAGATCATTTCGATCGAAAGAGACGATCACACGTCTAGCAGGAGTGCGTCTCTCTAGCGTATCAAGCGCTATCTGAGATATCGCTCATGCGCTGCACAAGCTTCTATCGCTGACACGTCGATACCCAACGCCTATATATATGATATTTCATATGTAGACTATATATGAAATATCATATATGTCAACTTAAAAACGATCCGCACATAGACTTACCTTAGGGAAGGTGCGAATAAGTCCGTTATGTTCTCTGTAAGCCAAAGGCGTAATTGACTTATTCGCACCTTCCTTAGGCAAACGAATAGCCACTGATCACGGCCTAATCACATCAAAGCGGCGCCGAAAAAGCACTGCCGCTCGTCGGCAGCCCTGACGAAGCGATTAATCAAAGAGAAAGCAGTAGAAAAGCAGCTTCGATTACCATCATCCTTGATGATTGATCGAACTGCCGCCTTCGACAAAGGCCTTAAAATCTTTTGCCGTTAGCGGCCGACTAAAATAAAACCCTTGAATGAGATCGCTTTGCGTCGTTCTCAGCAGAGTCAATTGCTCCGTTGTTTCAACCCCCTCGATAACCACCGATAGACGTAACGCTTTTGCCATGGCAATGATCGCTAACACAATCTGCACCTCATCTTCGTTATCCGGTATCCCGATGATGAATGAACGATCAACTTTTAACTCATCTAAGGGAAAGCGTTTCAAATAACTCAGTGACGAGTAGCCAGTGCCAAAATCATCGATCGATAAACCAATGCCTAGTTCTTTTAAACTCGATAATAATGTAACACTGGCCTCAACATCTTGCATTGCTAGACTCTCTGTTAGCTCCAGCATGAGTAAAGAGGGTGTTAAACCCGTCGTCTTTAAAGCCGTTTTAACGTGCTCTTTATAATTGACCTCTTTAAATTGCTGACCCGAAACGTTAACTGACACCTTAATATTGCCCAGCCCTGAAAGCTCCCACTCGCGGGCCTGTCGACAAGCCTCATTTAAAACCCAATCACCGATATCCAAAATCAAACCGCTTTCTTCCGCCAGTGGAATAAAGACAACCGGTGAAATCATCCCTTTTTCTGGGTGTAGCCATCGCACTAATGCTTCGGCAGCACTCACTCTGCCCGTCATAATGTCAACTTTAGGCTGATAGAGTAAGATCAATTCATTATTTTCAAGTGCTTTATGTAAAGCCGTTTCTAATTCAATCTTTTCCTTCAAATCTTGACTGTTGGTTTGCGAATAAAAGCGGATAAGTTCAACACTGTCCGTTTTTGACTGACGCATCGCCGTACTGGCGGTATTGATCAAATCATCCCCCAACAGCCCATCATCAGGCGAAATAGTGATACCGATACGCGAGTTAACAAAGAGTTCATTGCCGTTAATATCGAACGGTTTTGAAATTTCACTGATAATCTGCCTAGCAATAGATGCCGCATGATTTCGCTCTCTGACGGAGGGAACCAACACACCAAACTCATCACCGGCAAGTCGGGCCGGATAAATTTCTGCTTCATGGAGGTCGACATGAAGTAGTTTATTACGACTGTCCACGACCCCTTTGATGCGTTGCGCTACTTGAAACAGGAGTGCATCGCCAAACTGTATACCGAAGGATTCGTTGACCTGACCAAAACGGTCCAGACCGATACTCAACAAGGCCGTTCTATTGTCATTGATCTGATCATACTTTAAAGCCCAGTCCATTTTTTCTCGGAGGGACTTTCGGTTAGCGAGCTTTGTCAGCGCATCGAAACTCGACAATTGATCGACATACGCTTTCAATGTCAGAGTATTTCGCAGTCTAAGTTTTAATTCACTCGCATCAACAGGTTTCGACAAAAAGTCTGTTGCTCCAAGCTCTAATGCTCTTAACTTAGAAAAAGAGTCTGATGATGACGTCAACACAATAACCGGCAGATATGCAAACTCTCGATGTGCTCGAATGCGTTCAAGCACATCAAAACCGCTAACCTCAGGCATCACTAAATCAAGAAATAGTATATCTGGCCGCTGATGGGTCAATACATCGAAGGCTTTTTTCGAATCCTCAACACTGATAAACCGTGAATAACCGGCCTCTTCCAGATGAGCCTGTACAATTTCCATCATAATAGGCTCATCATCGACCATCATGATAAGCGCATTATTGTCCGTTAACTCACTCATAAACCCATCTCAAATAACAAAACATTCACACTTTAATTCTGCTATTAATTTGATTAATTACCTTAATTATCGCTGCGCATTCAGACTGATTTTCCATACGCGCGGCGTTTTCTAAAGCGATGGCGATATCTGTGAATAGGTGAAATCCAACAGAGCCGCCAGACCCTTTCAACCAGTGCGCATCGTTTTTTAACGTTTCAAAATCAGTCTGCTTGACAGCAGACTCCATCTCTTGAATTTTAGGCCCCAATTTAATCACAAACTTGTTAACAATTGCCTTAAATTTTTCACCATGTTGAGCCAGTTCAGAGGTCACTTCATCTGGCACTGACCAGTGATGCGCCATCTCAGACTGCTCCGACGGGGTTGATGAGCGATCGTTAATTTGGCTTTTTTGTTGCGCCCCCAAATTAACCTGCGCAACAACTTTCTCCATCGCGGCCATCAGCATACTAATATCCGTAGCATTTTTCTCTCTCAAGGCTTGCTCAAGCTGCCTAGCTAAATCGGTTAACTTGGGGAAGCCGATCGAGCCCGCTGATCCTTTCATCCAATGCGCCTGTCGACTCAACGCCTCATTATCATTTGCCTGTAAAGAGGCCTGCATCAATGGAAAAGCTTCGTTTAAACGCGTAATAAAATGCGCAATAATTTCAGCAAACTTGGGGTTATTTGAGGGTAACTCGGAATAGAGCGGCGTTAAGCCACTCAATGCGGAAGCGACTAACTCGGGTCGGGTGTTGTGCTGCTCAACCTCAGAGTCACCTACAGCAATCTCTTCAACAAACTCTGTTTGTTTAACCGCCCCTAACTCTTTTACCAATAGCAATAGCAATTTATCAATGCTGATCGGCTTACTCATATAGCCGGAATATCCCGCATCCAAACACTGCTGTTCGATCCCTTTCATCGCATGAGCGGTCAAGGCGATCACCGGCACGTTAAGCCCCTGCTCTCGTATCGCTTTCACTGCACTATAACCATCCATACGTGGCATTTGCACATCCATCAAAATCAGATCATATTGTTGCGCGGCAATTTTAGCCAAGGCATCCATACCGTCAACCGCTTCATCGGTATGCAAACCCTGCTCTTCGACAACCAATCGCATCAGCTCTCGGTTCTCAGCACCATCGTCGACAACCAATATTTTAGCTTCTGGGAATATCCAGCGAGCGCCCTGCGCCATACTCAAGCGATCTTGCCAGTTGAGGATAGTCTCAGCATCAATGAAGGTGACCGGCCCTTCCGTGCGTATATCAAGTTCAAGAAAGAACTGACTGCCTTTACCTTCTTGACTAGTTGCGTAAACATCACCATTCATCGCGGCGGCGAATTTTTTACTGATGGCTAACCCGAGCCCTGTACCACCAAAACGCCGCGTAATACTCGCATCCGCCTGAACAAAAGGATCAAATACTGTGCTCGCTTGTGCGTCGGTCATACCGATACCTGTATCTGCAACCTCAATGATCAAGCGTTTTTTATTTTTACTCAGTCGGGTATAAACGGTTATTTCGCCCTGTTCAGTAAACTTAATCGCATTACCTATTAAGTTAGTGACGATCTGTCGCAACCGAGCAGAGTCGCTCAACATGGTCTCAGGAATACTGCCTTCTGGTATATATTTCAGCCCAACGTTCTTTTCTTTCGCCTTAACAGACAGTACCTGAATGACCTCCTTTATGATCTGATACGGTTTACACTTGACCGATTCAACGTCTAAGTGACCCGCCTCTACCTTCGATAGATCAAGAATATCATTGATCAGATTTAATAAGTGCTCACCATTGACCAATATCGTGCTGAGATAGTGATCGTTCTTCTGTTCATCTTTACCATAACCTCTTCTCAACGCCTCAGTAAAACCCAGAATGGCATTCATCGGCGTCCGTATCTCATGACTCATATTGGCCAAGAAATCACTTTTAGCCTGATTCGCCGCTTCGGCTTCCTCTTTTGAACGACGCAGTTCAATCTCTTTCTCTTCCAGCTCAGTGATATCATCGAAACTGACCAAAACGCCGCCGGCTTTTCCCTTATCCGCTAAAACCGGAGAACAGTTCACCATGAACGTGCGCACGTCGCCCTCTAAGTCCAAGCGTACGACTTTATTCATAATCGTTTCGCCGGTTGTCAGCGCGGTATGCCAAGGGAAATCAGTCTCCGCCTCTGCCGGATCGACTTGACACCAAGGCAAACGCTTCACTTCATAGCCCATTAATGAGGTTGCTGAGCGTCCGAGAAGATCAGAAAACGCCTTATTCGCTAACACCACCTGATATTTTCGATCGAGGACAATCAAACCTTCAGCCATGGTATCTAAAGCAGCACGCACCCGATCGGGTACCGCCTGTGATGGATCGAGCTGTTTCAACATTTTGCGTAAATACAAGAAGTACAATAAATAGAGAAGCACAGAGCAAAACAGTAAAAACTGCACCGTAGGCCGCTGATAGAAGCCTACAATTCCCTCGCCATAGAGCGGCTCAAAACTTAACTCCAAGGTACCCCATTGTTGACGACCCGCAAAAAGAGGCACGCCCATCTGTCGATCTATTTGCTGCTCAAGTTGATTTTGATGCCAGATCTTTTGATGACCTTCGACTTCAACAACGAGGCGCTGATCATTCGTACGAATACCCGCCGATAGAATATCAGCATTTCGCTCTACAACCAGTTTAAGTACTGACTCTAGCCTTAGCAGATCAGATTGAGTAATCAAAATTGAACTATTCGCTGCCACGGCTTCCGCTAATGCAACGCGATCTTTCAAACGCGTGGCCAAAAAATCAGGTAACACACCCATAATAATAGCGATCAGAGCCACACTGATAAACATACTCACTTGACCCAAAGCGATACGACTCGTGGTGCTGCGAGCAGAGAATAGCTGCTTAAACCAACTCATGATGAACCTCTCTTATCACTATCATCCTCTTCATCTTCATCTTCATCTTCACTATCGTCCAAGGATTCAGCATCACTTTTAACCATTGAATCAAGAGACTCATGATCGTCCTCGAAATCCTGTGAATATTCATCCTCTTCAGTCGAGTAAGTTGACAAAATAGGCATCGGGTCGATAAATCGCCAAGCTGGTAAAGAGGTTAATACGGTACTCAATAACACCCCACTGCGCGCCAACCAAATCACATAACCAACAGAAAGCCCTGAAGACAGCGCAACGGAACCGCCCACCAATGTTGTGTTCAATGCATGCTCATACCTTGCATCCGTCTGCAGCTGCTCAATCCCTTTAATGAATTGATCAATGTCTTGCAATGCCAAAGGCTGAATCATGTTATTGAGCAGCGATTCAAATTGCAGCGTATTAATCTGCCGAGCAATCGCTTTATCGAGCGTGTTTACACTCAACGGCTCACTATCTTGATAGGCCGTATCAATAACAAATGTGACTGGCTGATTAACAATGACCACACCATCAGAATCTGCCGTAACGGTGACAAGCGGCGGTGAAGGTTGCGAAACCAGCGGGTCTTGTACTGCCACTATCTCTCCGTTGTCATCGCCCTCAACGTCAGCATCCGGCGTAACAATCGTGTCCTGTTCAGGCTCAGTAACAGTCAATAAAATCATATTACTAGTCGCTGACTCCGCAAAGCCCTGCTGATCGATATACTCAGCCACCACATAAACCTCTTTACCGATATCACTCCCCGTGAGTAAATAATCTTGATTGGTTGCGCCATTAATCATCACGCCGTCCCGATACCATTGATAGGTGATTACATCAATGCCATCGGGGTCTGAAATCGTATTATTCAGTGTTAATCGTTCTCCAACAGCAACGTTGCCACCAATGGATAGGCTGCCGCTGTAGGCATCATTAATGGCGGTGACGGCCGCGGTGGCAGCGCTATTCAACGGCCCTTCATCGAAGCCCTGATCATCGGTGATACTCACGCTCACCCGCACCTGCTGACCCACATCGGGATCATCGAGCGTGTAGCTATTACCGGTGGCCCCAGTGATATCACTCCAGGTAACACCATCGACAGACCGTTGCCATTGATAGCTGAAACTATTGCTTAGGCCATCCACATCACTGATAGCGCTGATATCGGCGGTGAGGGTTTCATCTTCGGTGGCGGTGCCGGTGATACTCGGTAGGCCAGTAATTGGATCGTTAGTAGTGATAACGGCCGCAGTGGCAGCGCTATTCAACGGCCCTTCATCGAAGCTCTGATCATCGGTGATACTCACGCTCACCCGCACCTGCTGACCCACATCGGGATCATCGAGCATGTAAGTGTTACCGGTCGCCCCAGTGATATCGCTCCAGGTAACACCATCGGCAGACCGTTGCCACTGATAGCTGAAACTACTGCTCAGGCCGTCAGGATCGCTGATAGCGCTGATATCGGCGGTGAGGGTTTCATCTTCGGTGGCGGTACCGCTGATGCTCGGTAGGCCAGTAATCGGATCATTAATGCCAGCCACTGCCGCGGTGGCAGCGCTATTCAGCGGCCCTTCATCGAAGCTCTGATCATCGGTGATACTCACGCTCACCCGCACCTGCTGACCCACATCGGGATCATCTAAGGTGTAAGTACTGCTCGTCGCCCCGCTGATATCGCTCCAAGTGACACCATCGGCAGACCGCTGCCATTGATAGCTGAAACTACTGCTCAGGCCGTCAGGATCGCTGATAGCGCTGATATCCGCCGTGAGGGTTTCATCTTCGGTGGCGGTGCCGCTGATGCTCGGTAGGCCAACGATCGGATCATTCACAGCGGTGACGGCCGAGGTGGCAGCGCTATTCAACGGCCCTTCATCGAAGCCCTGATCATCGGTGATACTCACGTTCACCCGAATCTGCTGACCGACATCAGGATCATCTAAGGTATAGGTGCTGCTTGTGGCACCACTGATATCGCTCCAAGTAACACCATCGGCGGACCGCTGCCATTGATAACTGAAGCTATTGCTTAGGCCATCCACATCACTGATAGCGCTGATATCGGCGGTAAGGGTTTCATCTTCGGTGGCGGTGCCGGTGATACTCGGTAGGCCAGTAATTGGATCGTTAGTAGTGATAACGGCCGCAGTGGCAGTGCTATACAGCGGCCCTTCATCGAAGCCCTGATCATCGGTGATACTCACGCTCACCCGCACCTGCTGACCCACATCGGGATCATCGAGCATGTAAGTGTTACCGGTCGCCCCAGTGATATCACTCCAGGTAAAACCATCGGCAGACCGCTGCCATTGATAGCTAAAGCTATTACTCAACCCATCAGGATCGCTGATAGCGCTGATATCGGCGGTGAGGGTTTCATCTTCGGTGGCGGTGCCGCTGATACTCGGTAGGCCAGCAATCGGATCATTCACAGCGGTGACGGCCGCGGTGGCAGCGCTATTCAACGGCCCTTCATTGAAGCCCTGATCATCGGTGATGCTCACGCTTACCCGAATTTGTTGGCCGACATCGGGATCATCTAAAGTGTAAGTACTGCTCGTCGCCCCACTGATATCGCTCCAAGTGACACCATCGGCGGACCGTTGCCATTGATAGTTGAAGCTATTGCTCAGGCCGTCAGGATCGCTGATAGCGCTGATATCGGCGGTAAGGGTTTCATCTTCGCTAGCGGTACCGCTGATGCTCGGTAGGCCAACGATCGAATCGTTAACGCTATTAATAGTGCCAACAGCACTACTGAATAGGGGGCCTTCATCGAAACCGTCATCATCCGTAATACTCACCGATACCCGCATGTACTGCCCCACATCCGGATCATCTAGAATGTAGGTGTCACTCGTGGCGCCGCTGATATCACTCCAAGTGATGCCATCGGCAGAACGTTGCCATTGATAGGTGAAGCTATTACTCAGGCCGTTGGCATCGCTGATACCGCTTGTATTGGCCGTCAGTTGTTGGTTTTCCATGGTACTGCCATTGACCTGAGGCAAGCCGCTGATAGGATCATTCGCGACCGTCACAAGCCCCGTGCTTGCACTCATGACGACCTCCTGAGTGCCTCCACCATCGGTATAACTAACCAACGCGCTAATTGAAGCCCCAACATCGGCCGCCACCAGCGTATAGTTATCGCCTGTTGCATCAGCAATGGTGACCCCATCCCGCTGCCACTGATAACTAAATGACCCCAAACCATCGGCATCATCTAAACTACTGACATCCAATGTCAAAGTCTGATCTTCTGTTAATGTACCATTGATATCCAAACTCCCCGTGGGCGATGCATTCACCGTTGCAGGGCCTTGGAAGTCAGTGAACGTGATCGCATTCAGGCTTTGAACGTTTGAAGTCAAGCCGATGTCTGAGCCATCGAAAAACAGAGACACCGTGCCATCTGTTGATCCGCTCACTAACGTGGTTTGAGTTAGATTCACGGCTAACACATCCTGTCTTTCACCTAAACCAGCAACCCCGTTATCGCCATCGAATGTTAGCAGAATAGTGCCCGCCTCTAAGTCGACACCGCCCACTGAATAATCATTTTCTACTAGCTCAATGCCAACCGGTTTGTCGGGAAATATATCATCGCCAAATATATCTTCTTCAGTGCCATCAACCAACGTGGTGACGACACCATCGGCTGGGTCTACTGTCAGGTCGCCAGGGTCGAATGTGTAAATACCGTAATCACCGCTGCCGTCACCGGTGACAGTGAATAGAAATGAACCGGCTTGCAGGCTGGTATCCCCGACAATAGTGGTCTCTTCGACCAGCGTGATCCCTTTGAGGTCTTTACCTGACGGATTGGAAAATAATAATGAAAAAGTGCCAGCGCTATAGTCTCCGGCTACATCAGGCCGAAAGATGAAAACATCTTCATCTTTAACACTTAAGCTATTGGTGCTGGTCAGCGTTTTATCGCTAGAGAGCGACAGCAGTACATCGCCACTTTGAAGATCGATCGAGGTGCCGCTACCAACACTGATATCGGTGGTCACATAGTGTATGGCGTCTACATTGGTGTTGTCGGTGAAAGTCTCAATATCGAAAACACTTGTCACTATCTCCAAGGTACTCGTAGTAGAGCCATAGCCGATAAGTGGCGCCGGTTCAAAATCCAGCACGTCACTATTCCCCCAAGCAGAAGGAAGGAATGGATCGATTTCCCCACTGACATCACCATCAGTCGATATCCAGAGATTGCCTGCCAACACCCCCGTCCAGCTCTGTTGGGTCGCCAGATCAACCGAGATAACGCTGTCTATCTGTCCGACCTGATATTCGAGTTGCCAATCACCACTCAGCGTTTCATGTCCAGTGAGATCATCACTGGCGGCGATATCCGCCGAGGTTAAGCCCGCGAGCGCCTGTACAAACGCTTCACCGTCAGATGTCTGAGCGACATTACAACCATAAAGGAGAATATCGGCATCATCGGTCAATGAGGCTTGCCAGCTGCTCAGTTGATCCGCATATTGATTCAGCGTATCACTACTCAATAAGCTGCTGCCTAGTTGCAGCTCGCCGTCGTCACCATGACTGATTAAATGAATCGTTTCGATACCGGAGTATTCACTTAATGCTGTAGTGATGCTATCGATGCCATCCTTATCGGGATTGATGAAGAGAGTAATGGCGTCATCGTTGGAATTGATGCCCTCTAATAAAGTAGCGGCATCCTCCACTCGGCTATCGACAATAATCAACTCTGTCACCGATGTCGTTTCGTTCAACGCACGACTTAAATCAGCATTCAAATCAGCACTGATATCACTACCTAGATCACTATCCGCCGCATCATTAAACTCGTTAGCAGACGAAAGCGCCGGAGGATACGACATATCACTAGCGTCATTAACGTCAGCAGCAGATAGACTCGGCATCAGGTTTTCGGCTGAGTGAGCCGAAGCAGGTTGAGGAAACGCTGTCAGGGTGAGTTGATCTAGGCTGACAATGCTATCGTTATCGAGCTCATCAGCGTAATCCATGGCAACAGACAGCATAGTGGAAACTGGGTCGGCCGATAATAACAAGCGTGGCTCTGCTCGTTCCAGCAAAAGCACTCTGTCTGAACGACTCTTAATATATGACTTTGACATCAGACCTCCAGTCTATTCCTTGCATCGTCATGACGATCAAACTCTCACGCTGCTAATCTCTCAAACATCAAGCTATCCATAGCCATTAAACGATCAACACGAGCTGTTTGAAAGCCCGTCATTGGCTATCTAAGCTCTTAAAATCTAAACCCTTAAAATCTAAACCCTTAAAATCTAAACCCTTAAAATCTAAACCCTTAAAACTTAAGCCATTATAACAGACCTAATGTGCGTAACGTCTGATCTCCTTCAGATCGATGAGTATAAATGCTGATCCGCTTATTGCTTCGATAACGGGTTACCCTCTCTGCCTGATAACCTAATTCTGCCGCGAGTCGAATGCGATTGTTAGCCGATGTTGTATTATCAAATACACCTAACGATACCGTTCCTTTGTATGCACCATAACCTATATATTCGACATTCTGCACGTTTTGCGCTCGCATATAGTTAGCTGCTTTTTTAAGGGCCTTAATATCCCCTCTCAACAAAACAATATAACCGATATTCTCTTTGATCTCTTGAACCTCAGTCTGAAATTCAATCGATGCCAATTCTAATTGTTGAATAATCTCTTTGGCCTGCTTTTCACTGAAATCACCAAGCAATACGGGTGATGCCGCTTCTATATCGTTTGGCGGCAGGTTTACAGGCTCAACCTTGTCTGTAATCACATCAGTATCATCAGCGACCATTAGTGCCTCAGACGATTGTTTATCATTAATCGACTTATCGCTGTTGTCGATCGGTGATAATGGCTGCGCTTCTATTATTGACTGCGGTTCTATTGATGCTTGCGGAGCCACTCCTGCATCACTCTCATTCGCATCCTTCGCAGCCTTCACGACGGTTTGACCGGTGAACTGAATATCACATTTAATACCCGCGGGCACCGCTAGCGAAGGGTTATCCATTTCTAGCTGTACACCAAATGCGCTACTACCCACATCCCCTACCGGGTCGATCGCAACGACTCGGGCAACCCTTGCATGCTGATCGTCGACCTCAGGATACACATCCGCGAGGTAACCCAGCCTCAACTTACCAAAAAACTGCACCGGCACCATGGTCTCGATATGTAGAGGATTTAAGGCAACCAGTCTCACCACTGGGTCGGCATCAATGTATTCACCCTGATACTTAAAATTTCGCTGCACAACGCCATCAATAGGGCTAGTAATAATACGTTGGTTTAATAAGGCTTCTGCTCTCTGTAGCTCTAAGCCTCTGATTTCTCGCTGCTCTTTTGCCTGTTTGACTGACGCCGAGGACAATTTAACCGAGCGTTCGGCCTGTTCATTTTCTTGAGAAGACACCGCCTTGGTGACAAACAGATCGCTCACTCGCTGCAGCGCTAAACGATCATAGCTAAGGTTGATCAAGCCACCGTCTAAATCAGATTCAATGGCCGCTCGCGCTTTCGCCAATTGCACAGAAGCCAACTCGACGCGATCATCGAGCCTAGCGATGGTTTGCCCTTTTGTGACTTGCTCACCCCGCTTTACCAACAGTTCTTTAATAACGCCTGGAGAGGAAGCACTCAATTCAATACTTTGAGAAGGGTTAATAATGCAATCCAAAGCCGGCAATGAATCATGCTGCTCAGAATCAGCCATCACGGGCGTAAACATGCCCCCAAAACAAATAAAAAAACAGATCAACGATCTCAAATCAGATTCCTTCCTATTGTTTTGCTTCATATTTTCTATCACCCGAGACTAAAGCATTTTTTCAAACAAAAATTCACGCAACCTATAGACTAACTCGCCAGCAAAACTGTGAGGACTATGATTGAACTTGATCAAAACCGTCTTTGCTGGCACGCGGTTATCAAACGCGTCATCAGCCAAAAGCTCATCTGCACTGTCGATGGGCAGTTCCAGATTGAATTGAATCATAGGATGTATCATTTTTACTTTAGAATCATCCGTCATATCAACTAATAAATCGCCACCGTAAGCCGATCCCAATACCGCGTCAGGCAGATAATGTATCGCTTGAGGCACGGCTCTTATGTTTTTCACGGTAATGGTGTGATCCGGATAGCTGGCAAAGCGCACTTGCGCCGTGACCCCCTCTCTCTTCAGCCGCTCGGCTTGAGCAACAGAAACAACCACCTGCACCTCAAAGGCACCCGGTTGATAGACAAACCCCAGCAGTTCACCCTTGTTAACGTAACGTCCCTCGAAATCCTGCCAGCGATCAATCACTAACACACCGGATTGAGATGCGTGGATTGCTAACCCTGCAACCTTGTCATTCACATGATCAAGCTCTTTCTGCAAAGAAGCGATCTGCTCAAGCAACAAAGGAGCTCGTTGAGGTTCACCCAGCAACGCTGAATGACGTATATTCTCCTTAATCTTCAATTCAGCCCTAAGCTTATCCCGCTGCGCCAATAAATCGGGATTACGTAAGGCCAACACTAAATCACCTTGATTAATATGACGCCCCGACGGCACATGTAACTGAGTAACCGTGCCCTCTGTAATCGAACGTAATTGCGATCGCTCAGGTAATACAATAACTCCTTTAGCGATTAACGTCATTTGAAAAGGTATAAATAAAATGCCCATAACCAGCATGAATGCCACTAACATCGCATAGACAACGCGTTGAACCCGTCTTTGATGACGCGCCGTTTGCCAAAGGTCATAAGCAAAACAACCTAATGGTTTGAATAACTGAACCCAGAGCGCCCAAACGGCGATACAAACGCCTAACCACAACAAGTAATCACTCACTAAGGCGGCGATAACCATAATGATAAATAATCGATAGCATAGCGCGGCGGGACCATACAGCAGCAGCCACTTCATCTCTCGAGGTTGATAATCGATTGATTTCTCAACCTGCAGCCCAAATACTCGAGTAAACAAAATATAGCGTAACAACAGCTGCGCCCGAGAAGCGAGATTAGGCACTTCAATCCAATCAGAAAATAAGTAATAGCCATCGAAGCGCAATAGCGGATTCGCATTAAACAAAACAGTGGATATCGAGCCTGTTACCGCCACGATAAACCCAATTTCTTGCAATATAGCCTGTTCACTCATACACCAAACCAGCAAACCAACAGCAGCAAGCAGCATCTCGGCCATCATACCTGCCGCCGCCACCAACATACGTTGTCGTTTGCTGGAAAAGTGTGAACTATCTGAGGCATCTACAAAGGGAACGGGAATAAAAACCAGTAACATCAAACCGGCTTTCCTTACTCGGCCACCGCCCTGCCAGACCGCAAGCCCATGCGCCACTTCATGCACCGCCTTCAAAATAGGATAAACCGCCCAAAACCAAAAAATATACAGCGGATCTGCTGCCCGCATCGTCAGATATGCAGAGAGTTCAGTGTGATGATCCAGCCATAAAAAAACACCTAAGCCAATCATCACGCACCAGATCACGGCAAACAACGGATTAAACAGAAGACGACACAGCGGTGACAGTTTTCTTAATAGCGGGTCGGGATTAAAGGTAAAAAAAACAAAACCTGTAGGATTAAATGATCGTTTAGCCGGCCTCGGCTGAGGTTCTTCAGGCGCTGCTATCCCGTTGCTAACCGGTCGCACGATCCCTATTTCGATTAAGCGAGAAAACTGCTCTGCCAACTCATGCTCAGAGACCGTCAGTTGCTCATTCAAACAGATTTTTTCTAAGCTAATACGTCCATTAAGGCGCTGTAGAACCGCATGTGTCAGATCATCGATACGGTATTGATTTTCAGCGCCCGGCGCCTGAATTAACCACCAAGAAGCACCGCCATCGGTGCGATGCGTACATTTAATCCCCGGCACACACACTAACTGAGCATTTTTCAGCTGTTGCCATAAACCATCAACAGTGGCTAACCCTAGCGCATTTTGATTCATGGTAACCATTGCCAACTTTTAAGCCGCAGCCAATGCATTAATGGGCCAAACAAGATCTCTCCGAGCCGCTTACGGCCCACGATAAGATCAGCTACACCCTTCATACCCGGCCGAATATCCTTGCTAATATCGCCCTCTATATGCCCCTCAACACGATAAAAACGCTGCCCTGGTTGCGCCGTAAACACCGATGACACCGTATCTAAGACCACCGGATAGGCGCGATTTCCCAGCCCTGTTAAGAGTATCTCGCCTGTATTTCCCTTACTGACATAACGAATATCCGCTTCATCCACCTCAAACACGATCCGATACTGTCCAACGGGTGCCATTTCAAATAACACCTGCCCCTGTTTAACAACGGAACCCATGGCGCGGCCCATATCACCACTAATAATCTGACCTGTGATGGGGGCGCGTAACGCTAAGCGGCTAAGTTTCTGCTGCAACAGTTGCATATCAATATTGGCGATATCACCTTGCAATGAAAACTGCTGAGCTTCTGCATATTTCAGTTGAGCCAGCGCTTGCCGATGTTGTTTTTCAGCCACCGCGACATCATTTTTCAGTTGATCCAACTGCAATCGGATCTCGGCATCATCGAGAGACGCAATCAACTGTCCTGCATTGATAATATCGCCGGCCTGCACATCAATCGTCTTAATAACACCATCGACGGGGATTGTAATAGAGCGCTGAATGCGCCCCTCCACCACCACCGGCGGCTTGATGGAGTGATCCACCGGCAAGAATAAGCAGAGCATTAAGAAGCATAACGCGATCAACAGAGATACTCGAAAAGCACGTAACTTATCGCCTATCCATAACAAGATAGGAGTCCGCTCGCTCGCCTTTGCATCTGATGCTATCGAGGCAGAGGATGCAACGGGGTCTGAATGTGCGTTTTTAACTAATAATCGATACCAAACTAAGCTCCAATCGATCAGTGACAGTTGATATTTGGGACTAACACCTGAATCAGGAAAACAAATCAGCACGACAAACGTTTGATCATCGGGGCCAGTAAACTTTTTAGTAATAACACAAACGCCCTCATCGATGGAGAGATAGCTAATCACGGGGTTATCACTGGTGATTGCTAAATCGACTTGGGCGACAAGCGGACTCACCGCGCCACCTTGATCTTGTGGCCAGCAGCAAAGCATATCCGGCATGCCTTTAGACACATCAAATACGGCCGCCAATTTAACCTTACTCAACATTAAACAAACCGTTTTTAGCCAGTCATTTAGCATTCACTCTCCACCTCAATTTCAACAAGAAGTCAAAATCTATCCATTCCCCTACCACTGACAATCTGAAATCGCGAATACGTTGATTCTCAAGCTATCATGTTCTAAACAACCTAAACTCATAGCATACAGCGCGTACCAATGATGATCTATTAGGGAAGGTGCGAATAAGTCCGTTATGTTCTCTGCGGACATTAGAATGGCCATTCTAATATCCGCCCTTCGGGGCTTACAGAGAAGCAGGATCTCAGCGTTAACATTTTTCGACGTACAATCAGTATGCCTGTAACGGTTGCCTTGATCTCCAGCTTCTCTGAATTGACTTATTCGCACCTTCCTTAGCATCCTCAGGATAGCGCTCATGCCGCTTATCATCGACGCAGGGTATTACATCACACCGCTCTCCATCATTTTATGATGAATGTTAACCCGCCTCCGCCATATTACATCGTGCTTATCTGTTGATTCATCACGTCAACGCTTTTCTGCTGTCGCCAACGTACCACTGACAAAGTACCACTTTTTAGGGGCTTTCGGTACACCTAGCTGAATCATCAATCAATTTAACCTATTGAAAAATAAACACTCTATGCTTAAGTAGATAGCAAGCTTCACCTTATTAGCTTATAACCTGACGTATCATCATGAACGAAAAAGTCATAAAACATGCAAAAATAACAGCCCTTTTAATACTTCAGCTATCGCCACCCATAGCAATCAAAATCCCCTGTAAAATCAGCCACAGAAACAGCGAATCCAGCAAACATACCGGCACTTATCACGACCACCGCTCTCACCGTGACGCACATTATTTGGTACGTCACGGTTAAAAATTTGCTTGCATGAACAGCATTCTCTGAATATGATTAACATATTAAGTAATGACCAATACACTAATAACAGGTTCATAAACTAGGAGGATCGCGTAATGCAATATCATCTAAATGGCTTCAAACCCGGTAATTACCAGGTTCCCGATGAGGCAAGAGAGCCTTATCCAGAACCGCCGGTTTTGGACCTACCTAGTGAAGTGGATGTACTGATCGTCGGTACCGGACCGGCAGGGTTAACCATGGCCCGACAGCTAGCTGAGTTTCCTGACATTAAAACCTGTATTGTTGATATGGCTTCCGGCCCGTTGCTGTTCGGCCGCGCAGATGGTATTTCTTGCCGCACTATGGAGATCATGGAAGCCTTCAATAGCAGCGAAATGGTTGTGAAAGAGACCTACCAACTGAAACAGAACACCTTCTGGGAGCCGGATGCGGCCAACCCTGAGAACATCAAGCTTACGCATAAGGTTGCCGATGCCCGCGCGGGGCTTTCCGAATTTGTCCACGGCATAGTCAATCAAGCACGCCTGCATGAATTACTGACTGATGGCATGGAAAGAACCGTCACCCATCTCAAACCTCACTACAGTCGTCAACTGGTTGAGATGAAGATTGATGATAATCTCACCCAAGATCTGAATGCCTACCCGATTACCGCCACCTTTAAGCGAGCCGATGAGGCAGGTGCAGGCAAAACAGAAACCGTTAAAGCCCGCTACATCGTCGGCTGCGACGGCGCCAGAAGTAACGTTCGCAGAAGCATGGATATCCCGCTAGAAGGTGATTCCGCCAACAAAGCCTGGGGCGTCATGGATATTCTGCTAAATACAGACTTCCCAGACATTCGCGTCAAGAGCTTTATCCAATCAAAAGACCACGGCGCGGTGATGACGATTCCTCGCGAAGGCGGCTATCTTTGCCGCTTCTATGTTGAGCTGGATCTACTTGGCAAAGACAAGCGTGTTAGAGATGTTAATCTAACCGAACAAGACCTTATCGCCAAAGCCCAGAAAATTTTTCATCCCTATACACTGGATGTGAAAGAAGTCGCTTGGTGGTCGATCTATGAGGTTGGCCAACGTATTGCAGAACGCTTTGATAATCGCCCAGTGGGCAGTTCAGACGACATAATACCCCGCGCCTTTGTCGCCGGTGACGCCTGTCATACGCACAGCCCTAAAGGCGGCTGGGGGCTAAACACCTCACTGCCAGACACCTTCAATCTGGGCTGGAAGCTGGCCGCCGTGTTGCAAGGCAAGAGTCACCCTAAGTTGCTGAGCACCTACGGCACCGAGCGACGTAAAGTAGCGCAACAATTGATCGACGCTGATCGCGAGCTGTCTAGGCTCGTGGCGACACGTCCCACCGCAGGCGATGACTCACAGCAATCAACCGTTGATACGGCCAAAATCGAAGCCTTTATGAAACGACAAAGTGGTTTTGTCTCCGGCACATCGATTGAATACTTCCCGTCATACATTTGCACACATCAAGAAAACCAACATTTAGCCAAGGGCTTTCACATTGGCCAACGTATCCACTCGGCTGAAGCGACACGTGTCGCCGACGGTAGAAGTCAGCACCTAGGTCACTTAGTCAAGGCCGATGGTCGCTGGCGGATCTTCCTGTTTGGTGATGATCAAGACCCGAGAGAGTCGTCATCGGCGGCGTATCAATTGATCGACTTTTTGGCCAACGATGAAACATCACCGGTGCAAAAATACACCCCGACGGGCGCTGACATCGATTCGGTAATTGATACCTATGCGGTGTTTCAGCAACAAGATTTAGCCATGCATGATCTGCCTGACTACCTCTGGCCAGCCAAAGGAAAATATGGCCTGCGCGACTATGAAAAGGTATTCCAGGCTGATCCAAGCAACGATATCTATGACCTACGCGACATTAATCGCTCGGCTGGCTGCATAGTGATTGTCAGACCCGATCAGCATATCGCATCGATCTTACCCGTAACGGCACACGAACAGCTTAAGCAATTCTTCGATGAGTTTATGCTGGAACAAAACTAAGCCCACATAATCAAACGCACGACACCGCCCATCAGGTAAAACTGATGGGCTTTCTTGTCTCTAGCAAAGCTCGATTACGCATCCGTACACTCCGCTCTAAAACAGACAACGCCCAGGCAGATCTTCATAACATCGAGTTTTAACACCGGCTTAAAAGAGGCGCATGAGCAACATATTCAAACCTTATGCGGCATGGGCATGGGCATGGGCGAGAAACATCAGGGCTGACAATGACTCAAACTTGCGTGAAGAGAAAATGATCGCCGATGCACTCAATAGCGATTGTGACGACAGAATATCTAGAAAGGCTTAGAGAAGGTGCGAATAAGTCCGTTATGTTCTCTGCGGACATTACGCGAAAGCCAGTGCAGCGAAATGTCTGGACCTTTTCAAGCTGGCTGACAAAGTAGATGACCATTCTAATATCCGCCCTTCGGGGCTTACAGAGGCGTAATTGACTTATTCGCACCTTCCCTAAACATCGATGCCTATGAAGAGAGATCGCCAACTTGCAAAATTAAGTCGATGTAACAGGGTGAGGTTCGAAGCTTAAAAATAAAGTGCCTCATGAAAAGGACTTGTTCGCATCTTCCGTAATCAAAGCCCTCCTACACAAAGATATTTTACTTCCATATAATCATCAATTCCATAATGAGACCCTTCCCGCCCTAAGCCTGACTCTTTCACGCCACCAAAAGGAGCAACTTCTGTAGATATCAACCCTGTGTTAATACCGACCATTCCATACTCTAACGCTTCAGCTATCCGCCAAACTCGACCGATATCTCGCGAATAAAAATACGCAGCTAAACCAAAAGGTGTCGCGTTAGCCAGTGCTACAACATCATCTTCACTCTCAAATGAGACAATGGGTGCGACCGGACCAAAAATCTCTTCATGAAGAATAGCGGCTTCAGGATCCACATTTTTCAAAATCGTTGGTGGGAAAAATCGCTGATTATCATCAATAGGAGAACCGCCTAAGATAACCTCGGCTCCTAGGCTTACGGCATTATCAATCAGTTGACTAACCTTAGCGACCGCCTTGCTATCAATCATAGGCCCTATAGATACACCGACATCAAATCCATCCCCTATTTTCAGTTCCTCTACCCGCTTAGCCAAACGCTGACAAAAGTCGTCATAAACTCCTGACTGAATCAACATCCGATTGGTACAAACACATGTCTGCCCGGCATTACGGTATTTTGATACCAACGCTCCTTCAACTGCAGCCTCAATATCCGCATCGTCAAAAACGATAAATGGTGCATTTCCACCTAACTCTAACGAGATTTTTTTGACATCTTTAGCACACTGTTGATAGAGTAATTTACCGATCGCCGTTGAACCGGTAAAGCTTAACTTCCTGACGTCTGAGTTAGACGTTAATTCACCACCAATGGCGACCGGATCACCGATTACAACATTAAATACGCCTGCTGGAACACCTGCCCGCTCAGCTAATTCCGCCAGCGCCAGTGCGCAAAGAGGTGTTTGTTCCGCAGGCTTAACCACAATGGTACAGCCCGCTGCCAATGCTGGACCCGCTTTACGCGTAATCATTGCGCTAGGAAAGTTCCACGGTGTGATGGCAGCACATACCCCGATCGCTTCTTTAGTTACGATGATTCGCTTATCTTGGCTGAAACTAGGAATAACATCCCCATAAACTCGCTTAGCCTCCTCACCAAACCACTCAAGGAAAGAGGCTGCATAACGAATTTCACCAACCGATTCAGACAAAGGTTTTCCCTGCTCTAACGTCATAATTTTCGCTAAGTCCTGCTCATGCTCTAACATCAAGTTAGCCCACTTAATCAGAATTTTTGCTCTATCCTTAGCCGTTAGTTTTTTCCAACCAGGCAATGCTGCTTTAGCCGCCTTAACTGCTAATCGAGTTTCGATCGCACCCAATTTCGGTACCACAGCAATAACTTTTCCAGTTGAAGGGTTATCTATCTCCAACTGTTCAGTAGCGTCAACCCATTGACCATTTATATAGCATTGTTGACGTAGTAGTCCGGTATCATTTAAGTGCAGCATAGCTCAGCTATCCTTTTATTTTATTAGTTTGATCCAAAGATCACATTGTCGAACCTAAACACTCTCTAGGTCCTAACCAGCTTGAACAATATATACTAGCTTTCTACAGATAATCTCAGTCTCTAAACCATTTATTACAGGCCAGATCAAAGCATTACTTAAGGAAGTTTCAATGATCTTCCATGTCGGAAGATAAATCGGGTTGTTTAACAAAACATTCATTTTGCCGGTTGCCCTAGAGGGAGATAAACGATCTCCCCCGATGCAAGACACTGCTGTGGCTTACAGTTCTTGCTCAAACAATGGCAGTGCTTCAAACAAATCGATCACCACACCATAATCAGCAACAGAAAAAATAGGCGCGTCTTCATCCTTATTAATCGCGACTATGACCTTTGAGTCTTTCATACCCGCCAAGTGCTGTATCGCGCCCGATATACCTACAGCGATGTATAATTCAGGCGCAACAATTTTACCGGTTTGCCCTACTTGCATATCATTCGAAACAAAACCAGCATCAACAGCCGCACGAGATGCTCCCACAGCCGCACCTAACTTATCAGCAATACCATCTAGCAATTTAAAGTTATCGCCATTAGCCATACCTCGGCCACCAGAAATAACGACTCGGGCTGAAGTTAATTCAGGTCGATCCGTTGACACTAATTCATCAGCCACATGCCGAGAGCCTGTGTTCTTTTCAACATCCGGCGTTTCGACGCCAACGATCTCAACAATAGAATGTTCATTTGAATCAACCGGGTTAAAAGCCGTACCACGAACCGTCATAACTTTTTTCGTATCGCCGCTCTGAACGGTCGCTATCGCATTCCCTGCATAAATGGGCCGTTTAAACGTATTCTCACTTTCGACAGAAATGATTTCAGAAATCTGAGCGACATCCAATAATGCAGCAACTCTAGGCATAAAGTTTTTACCTGAAGTACTCGCTGGCGCCAAGATGTGGCTATATTTAGCCGCTATTTTTATAATTAGAGAGCTCATGCTCTCCGCTAATTGCGATGAATAAGCTTCGTCATCTACCAGTAAAACTTTACCAATGCCATTCGCCTTGACAGCTTGATCAGCTACCGCCCGACAATCAAAACCAGCAACTAATACCTCTATTTCTTTACCGGTAACCTTTGCAACTTCCGTTGCCGCCTGAATAACATTTAAAGTAACCGGTTTAAGCTCGACATTATCATGTTCAGCAATAACTAGAATTGTCATCAAATTTCTTCCTTATCCGATTACTTTAGCTTCGTTCTTTAGTTTTGTAACAAGCTCACCAATAGACTCGACAACAATACCGCTTTGACGCTCAGTAGGCGGTTCGACTTTAATTACTTTGAGATAGCACTTAAGATCAACACCCAATGCTTCGGGCGTTTTCACGTCTAACGGCTTACGCTTTGCCTTCATAATATTCGGTAATGATGCATAGCGAGGCTCATTCAATCGAAGGTCTGTAGTGACAACCGCTGGCAAATTCAACTCAAGCGTTTGCAATCCACCATCGACTTCTCTGACAACAATAGCCTGGCCATCTGCTATTGTTAGCTCTGAAGCAAAGGTTGCCTGAGGCATTCCAGCCAACGCGGCCAACATCTGACCTGTCTGGCCATTATCAGAATCAATCGATTGTTTACCCAAAATAACCAACTCTGGTTTCTCTTCGAGGACCACTGCTTGTAACAATTTAGCGACAGATAGAGAATCAACAACCTGTTCCGTTTCAATTAAAATGCCTCTATCTGCACCTAGCGCTAATGCTGTACGAAGCTGCTCTTGACTAGCCTTATTACCGATGGAAACAACAACCACTTCGGTAGCAACACCCTTTTCTTTTAAGCGAATAGCTTCTTCTACAGCAATTTCGCAAAATGGATTCAAACCCATCTTCGTATTCGCCAATTCCACATCCGTCAGATCAGCTTTCACTCTGACTTTAACGTTATAATCTATGACACGTTTTACTGCGACCAGTATTTTCATGCTATTAAACCTACCTATAATATATATCTAGCGCACTGCTTCGAAGCTAACAACTAGTCGACTTACAAATTCCAAGCGACCTTCAAACCATCATAAACAGCCTCTTCTGCCGTACGCGCAGCCAAAGCATCACCAATGGTATGCACTTCGGCTAAATCAGAAATCTCTTCAGCCAAAGTAGAGGTGGGTTGCTGACCATAACTCAATACTAAGGTATCAACTTCCTCCAGCATCACGGCGTCACCACTCGCGGTATGTTGCATATAAACCGTGTCATCATCACAGCCAAACAAGCGCATATAGGGAATAACCTCAACCTCAAGACGATGCAGCGTTGCGATCATTGAAGTACGTACATAAGACTGAAGTAACTCACCAGCACAAACCCCATTTACAGCTAATCGTACTTTGTGCCCATTGCCTGCGAGTTGTTGCGCTAGCCCCATACCAACCCAGTCACATTTCCAATCAGCAATGACCACGCTAGCACCCGGCACGACCTCTTCATTGAGTATTTGCCAATTATTAACGACTTGCATCTCACCGTAGTTTTCAAACTCAGGTATATAGGGGGTCGCTCCAGTGGCAATAATGACGACATCGGGTTGTTCACGCTCAACCAAAGAACGATCAACTTTGGTATTGCGAACAACATCAACTCCTGCGATCTCACACTCACGAGTTAAGTTTGTTGCTAACCCACCGAACTCTGCCCGCCCAATTACTTTCTGTGCAATATTAACCTGACCACCTAACTGCTTAGATGCTTCATACAGTGTTACTTTATGCCCGGCACCTGCCGCAATACTGGCGGCTTTTAATCCGGCAGGCCCGCCACCAATAATCATCACTTTTTTCAGCGTTGTCGCTTTTGGAGCCCCGCCAAATCCATAAATCAACTCGCGGCCGGTTTCCGGATGTTGGATACAAGAAATAGGTAACCCTCGGTGAAAATGCCCAATGCAAGCCTGATTGCAGCCAATACAGGCCCTAATATCGTCAAAACGACCCGCGGCAGCCTTTTCCGGCATATTAGGATCACAAATAAGAGCACGGGTCATGCCAACGATATCCGCTTCTTTTTTAAGCAACACCTGTTCTGCTTCCTGCGGCTGATTGATCCTACCGGCAACAAAAACAGGGATATCCAGCTGTTCTTTATAAAGCTTAGAATCTGACGCAAGATAAGCATTATCAGTCGTCATGGGCGGCACAATATGCACAGCGCCAACGAGAGTAGCCGAGGTGCCCGCAATAATATTGATAAAATCTAAATCAACCGATAAAACCTTGCAGGCGGCTAGCGTATTTTCCAACTGTAACCCGTGCTCATCCATTTCACGGCTGGAAATACGTAAACCAACAGCGAAATGGTCGCTGGTTGCATTGCGAACCTCAGCGATCACTTCTTGCAAAAAGCGCAACCGATTTTCATCACAACCGCCATATTGATCGGTACGCTTATTCACACAAGGGTTAAGAAACTGAGAAGGCAAGTAACCATGGCTAGCGACTATTTCAACACCATCTATACCGGCAGCCTCCATCCGTTTAGCAGCAGATGCATAACCAGCAACAATCTCGCTAATCATATCAACCGACATCGTTCGTGGCATAACATGGAATCTTTCCTGATGAATCGCCGAAGCAGAATAAGCCACTGGCGCTAAGCCATCCGCAGTTTCCATAATTTCACGACCAGGGTGAAATAGCTGCGCATAAACAACCGCATCATGCTGATGACAGGTATCGGCCATTTTACGATATCCCTCAATACAACCATCATCCGTAGCCATCAATACATGAGAGGAATAGCGTGCAGAATCATGTACCGCTGATACCTGCAAAACAATTAAACCTGCACCACCCAATGCTCGCGCTTCTTGGTAAGCGATATAAGCGTCGTTGATATAACCATCATCCGGCAATGTTGTATCATGCCCTGTAGACATAATACGATTACGTATGGTTTTGCCTGCAATGGTGAGTGGTGAAAACAAGTTAGGAAACTGTGCTTGGTTCATTGCCTTCACCCTAAACGTCTTGTTTATAACGAGTTTCAGTCCAGTCGACCGGATAAAGTGTGTAAAACACCTCGGCGCCCTCACCTTCATAAACCACAGGGGTATATTCCGGAATCCAAATCACATCGCCAGGCTCAGCTTCGATTACGTCATCCCCTAAACGAAGACGAAACAAGCCTTTTAAACAGATAATGATCTCATCATATAAAACCGTCCAGTTGACAGAAGTCTGATCAAAGGTCGCTATCCCTGCACCAATCGTTTTACTGACTTCAGGGCCAATAATCCGAGCAATACTCGCCCGGCCAGGATCCGAACCATAGGGATCGTGTATCATTTCTGACTTTTTATACAGAATTGCGGTTTTCATTTGCTTTACCCTCTCTTGTTGTTTTCAAGCAAAATAAAACAAAACAATGAACAAAAAGTTGCTTGAAGTAAAATTTATACATCTTTTTTTTACTATTTAAAACATTTTTTTGGTTTATTTTACTTTTTGTTGCGAGATCCGGTGTCCGATCAATGGGAAATTGATCGCGTAGATGAGTGGTCAAACAAGGAAATCAAAGTAGCTATCGGGCGATAGCTACTAAAGAAGGTGCGAATAAATCAATTACGCCTCTGGCGTACAGAGAAGCTGGAGATCAAGGCAACCGTTACAGGCATACTGGTTGTACGTCGAAAAATGTTAACGCTGAGATCCT
>NZ_JAUOQE010000010.1 GCF_030547545.1 Amphritea sp. 1_MG-2023 | reverse complement strand
CGATGGCCCGAAGGGAGAGGAGCGTAGCGACGAATAATCGAACCAGGTTCGTGTTCCGAGCTGCGGTAGTCCAGACGCAAAAAAGCCCCACCTATCTAAACGATAAAAGTGAGGCTTTTTCAACTAAATAAGTGGTGCCCGGACTCGGAGCGATGGCCGCAGGCCATAACAACATCGCCGCTTTTGGGCGATGGCCCGAAGGGAGAGGAGCGTAGCGACGAATAATCGAACCAGGTTCGTGTTCCGAGCTGCGGTAGTCCAGACGTAAAAAACCCCACCTATCAAAACGATAAAAGTGAGGCTTTTTCAACTAAATAAGTGGTGCCCGGACTCGGAATCGAACCAAGGACACGAGGATTTTCAATCCTCTGCTCTACCGACTGAGCTATCCGGGCACTTAAGAGGGGCGTATTAAACACGGCCTAGCAAAAAAAATCAACTAAATTAATTCGCTATTTAAAAAATATTTCGTTATTGATCAAACAGTAACCATTCAGATGCCATATTGCGCACGATACTTAGAAATGGCTTCTATTTGTGCATCCATACCACCCTTCTCTGCGAGATAGGTCAACAGATCGTTTAGCGACACAATACTGGCAACCGGCATATTATAATCACGTTCTACTTCCTGAATCGCAGACAGCTCTCCTTTACCTTTTTCCTGCCGGTTGAGCGCGATGACGGTACCTGCGGGCGTTGCCCCAGCCTGTGCAATAATATCCATGACTTCACGAATCGCCGTACCTGCGGTAATCACATCATCAATGATCAATACCCGCCCTTCTAATGGCGCACCAACCAAATTGCCACCTTCACCGTGAGTCTTAGCCTCTTTACGATTAAACACATAGGGCACATCCTGACCAAACTCAGTCGCCAACGCCACACATGTGGCTGCCGCTAACGGAATCCCTTTGTAAGCGGGCCCAAGCATCACATCATACTCAATACCCGACTGCTGAATAGCCGCCGCATAACATTTACCCAGACGCGCTAAGGCAGCACCGCTATTGAACAAACCCGCATTAAAGAAATAAGGGCTAGTACGGCCCGACTTCAGGGTGAACTCGCCGAATCGCAACACCTCTTTATCTATCGCGAACTCGATAAACTCTCTCTGATAATCCTGCATGTGGGTTCTCCGCAACACTGTTTAAAAAGTGGCCGTATGATACAGGGTTTCTTCCTGCCCCTCCATTGTGAACAATAGTTAAACTCTGATTTACCCATCTTGTGATTAATAGTCCGCGCTTTAGATTTAAATTTCCTTAAACACCCAGTACAATGCGCCTTTCGCTACAAATTGCGTTTTTCACAGGTTTATAAGCTATGCGCGTCATTACATTCAATACTCAGGGTATTGAACAGGCTACAGATAAAGGATTCTTCCAGTGGATGGTAAAACAGAACGCTGATGTAGTATGCCTTCAGGATCTGCGTGCCAAAGATTATCAACTGGATGATAAGCGTTATCATCCGGATGGATATGAAGCTTACTTCTTCGATGCATTTGAAGACGGCTACAGCGGCGTTGCCATCTATACCCGCGTGATGCCCAAGGCCATCATGACCGGTTTAGGCTTTGAGCAATGCGACTTTCATGGACGCTTTATTCAGGCCGACTTCGATAATGTCAGCGTTGCCTCTTTTAGCGTCCCCTCTGGGCTTAAAAGTGCCGATGCACAGCAGGCCAAAGAGGAATACCTGCAGTTGCTTAAAGGGCACTTTACGAAAACCCTACGTAAACGCCGAGAATTCATTTTCTGCGGCCCGTTACTCATTGCCCATAAGCCGCAAGATCTCAGCAACTGGTATGTCAATCAGAAAGTCTCTGGCTTTTTACCACAAGAGCGCGAATGGGTCGAAGAGCTGTTTGGCGATATGGGTTATGTCGATGCATTCCGTCAAGTCAATCGTGTTGATCAACAGCACACATGGTGGCCGGATTACAACAAGGCCCGCCAACTCAATGAAGGTGCGCGTTTAGATTATCAGATCACCACCGCTAACCTGCGCAAAACAATCAAATCAGCATCAATCTACCGCGATCAGGTATTTTCCGCTCACGCACCGCTGATTATTGATTACGATCTTTGAAATCGCTGACGCTCAATCGTCAAAGCAGTACATTAAAAAAGGGAGCCAAGGCTCCCTTTTTACGCTTTAGCGATCTCCGCTCAGGCTAACGCTTTTTCCTGCAACTCGCATAATTCAGAGATACCCTTTTTCGCCAACTCGAGCATCGCATTTAACTCTTCCTGTGAATAAGGCTCGCCTTCCGCCGTGCCCTGTACCTCAACAAAGCCACCTTTGTTAGTCATGATCACATTCATATCGGTTTCGGCCGATGAATCTTCGGCGTAATCCAGATCCAGCACCGGCTTACCTTTAAAGATACCCACAGAGATAGCCGCCAAGCCACACTTAATCGGATCACCCTTCATCGCCCCATGCTTATCTTTCTTGAGAAAGCTAATCGCATCGCGCAGCGCCACGTAGGCACCGGTAATAGACGCGGTGCGAGTACCGCCATCGGCCTGAATCACATCGCAATCGATGGTAATGGTATTCTCACCCAGCTTCTTCAGATCCATACACGCGCGTAAAGAACGACCAATCAAACGCTGAATCTCAACGGTACGACCGCCCTGCTGACCTCGAGCCGCTTCTCGACCATTACGACTCCCCGTCGCACGTGGCAACATACCGTATTCAGCCGTCACCCAACCGGAACCAGAGCCGCGCAGAAAACGCGGTACGCCTCGCTCAACAGATGCGGTGCAGATCACTTTGGTATCACCAAACTCCACCAGCACGGAACCCTCAGCATGCTTAGTAAAGTGACGGGTAATACGAACCTCACGCATCTGATCCGCCTCGCGATTACTCGGACGGAAAGTCGTGACACCCAGGTTTTGCAACTGATCTGAAATTGTTGAACTCATGAACTTAAGAATCCTGTTCTAAACCCCAGATCGGCCGCATAGAGGAAGCGATCAAGGGCTGTTAGAATAAAGCGTAAACTCGCCGACACCGCTTCAGTGCCGACAACGAAACCCGCATTCTAAACGAGAACAGACCATATGACACGTAGCATGACCGCTTTTGCCCGCCAAGAAGCACAACATCAATGGGGCAGCTTGATTTGGGAAGTCCGCTCAGTCAATCACCGCTACCTCGAACCGCACCTACGCCTGCCAGACAGCTTACGCGATATTGAAGGCCCACTACGGGAATCCCTGCGTAAAAAACTCAGTCGTGGCAAAGTCGAATGCACTCTCCGTTTCGTTGCTGAAGCAAAATCGCAAACCTTAACCGTCAACGAAACCTTTGCCCGCGAGTTACTAGACGCGGCGCAACAGATGGAAAACCTACTACCGGTATCAAAGCCTATCGATACCATGGATCTTCTCCGTTGGCCCGGCGTATTACAAGACACCAGCCTCGATATGGACGCGGTCAAAAAAGCGGCTCTCACCCTCTTCCACTCCGCCCTCGATGAATTGATCGAAAGCCGCCATCGTGAAGGTGTAGAATTAGCCGCACTGATCGATCAACGACTCGATACCATCAGCGAGATCGTCACCGATGTCCGCAGCAAACTGCCCGGTATCCTGCAGGCCCAACGCGATAACCTTAAAGCGCGCTTAGCCGAGTTTAAAGCAGAGCTCGATCCAAACCGTATCGAACAAGAGATGGTCATCCTCGCACAAAAAGCCGATGTCGATGAAGAGATGGATCGCCTCAACACCCATGTACAGGAAGTAAAACGCGTACTGAAATCCAAAGGCCCGATAGGCCGCCGCTTAGACTTCCTAATGCAGGAACTCAATCGTGAAGCCAACACCCTTTCATCCAAATCCATCGTCACCGACACCACTCAAAGCGCGGTAGAGCTTAAGGTTTTAATTGAGCAGATGAGAGAGCAGATTCAGAATATCGAATAAATTGTTGGGAACAATTTATCGCGAACAAAGAGAGCCCGAAGGGTAAGTATCAGGGATGATACGAACAATAGTTCCACCCGTCCAAACCGGCTTTCATCTGGGTTCTCTGCCTACCAAGCGCACCAGAACGGATAGGCAAACCCTGTACAGATTACAACACAACGGTTTAAGCAAGGACTACAGAAAACGAGCAACCCTCACAGGGCACTGATCTAACGGGCAGCGGGAGGGGTGTTAGCGCGGTCTTAATATCAAAAGCGCCAAATAGCTCGATAGTGCTTGATGTCGCTTTTTGCTTGGCAGTTGTTCGGAATAACCGCACAACTGCAAATTGACGGCCAGAGCCCTAATGAGCTTGTTCTTTATTGTCGATAAGCAGGACTAGCGGGCAGTCCTTAGTTACTGTTTGCTAAATTGCACAGTTGGTAAAACGACTCTTGGCAAACGCAGTCGTTCGCATTGAGTACTCAAGAACTCGCGCCAATAGGGCCAAACATGGTAGCTAACATTTTTCAGTGCAAATTCATCAATCGCTGCCTGCTCTAGTTCTGCGGTGACTTGGTATTCTGCAATAAAGTCTGCTTCAACAAAGGCTTTAATATCAGGATCGCTATTTTCCTTAGGATTAATCCAACGTGTCCCCAAACGGATATAAATGCGTACCAAATGGCCATCGCCATCCATATCGATCAATTCACTGCGGTGAACAACATGCATTTGTTGCACTAACAGTGTATCTAGTTCTGTCGATTTGGGGTCAAAGTCATCAGCACACTTAGCTTGGCACGATTTAACGTATACATCCTGTATCACTAAAGCATCAATAGCCTGTTGTAACGATTTTGATACTTTTTTAGCCATAACACGCCTCTGGTTCGAGTTCGTGCGATGCAACAATTCTCGTTTTTCTAGCGGTCGATGAGAAATCCACTACAGCTACATTTTTCCAGCTTGTCTGGATATTACGCTCAACACCTGCATCCGACATCAACTTATCTAAAGCAGCTGGCACTTCCGCCGCTAAACGGAGTAGTTTATCCATTGCGTCTGATTGCATTACATCGTCTGATTCGTACTTGGAGAACGCAACAGGACCACCACCAAACACTTTTGCAGCGTCAGCCTGTTTTAAGCCCCAGCGTTTACGCAACACTTGGAGTTCAGTACCCGTTAACAAACCTTGCACCTGCTTTTTAAACGCAATCATTGCACGCTTGTTAAAGCGCGCCTCAGCAGCGCCTGCCTGTTCACTGCCACAGCAATCACACACGGCATACTGACTTTCAATTTGACCTTGTTGACCTAAATGCTCAACTGTAACCCTCTCAGTATGGAGAGTTAATTGGCCCATCTCACAAATTGGACAAGTTTGACTATTCACCACATATCCTCAGCGCGATAAATGACAAGAAACCAGTAATAACAACTTACCTGTCTTGCCTATCGCAAATTTCACATAGTATTCGAAGCGCATTTCTTTATGCGCATACTCTACCCATTCATCCCGAAACAAGCGGTAACCATCGCATGCTGCCCAAGACATAGCCTTATCAGTTTGACCAACTATGCACCATTCTGATTTTAGGTAACTTCCTGAACTCAGAGCGGTACAAACTAGCTGTTTAACATCATCAATATCGTATCCCATTGTCTGAACATCTTTTCTACAACGTTCAGTCAATAGCTTAGTGTTGTCACCAGCGGTTGCGAGCAATGCCCTAACCAACTCTGATGAATAAAGAGGCCCGTCTGCGATATAGATTCTGTCACTCCCTGCTTTACAAGGAGGCTGTTCGTCAGTGTAGGCGCTTAAATTTATCGCATTATTTACCATAATGGTAATTTAATCCAGTTAAAGTTGAACATTTAGCCTTCACACCATTGCCTCTTCGTAGACTTTTTCAACATCAGCAAACATAGTGACGCTCTCTAACCGAGTTAAGGTTGTGAGTTTCATCGAGTTTTTCATGGGGCGATGTGGCACGTTGGTCACTGGCGTTTGCAGCAAGAGCGGTTTGCCTAGCTCAAATAAATAATACAAATCAGCTGAGTCTGATTTCTTACCCGCTTGATCTTCGGTAATGGTGTAGCGTGGTAGCACTGTGACTCGTTTAACCGGCCAAAGTTTATCCATTTGCTTGGTTGAACTTTGGGTGTCTGAGGTAGACGCTAACGCCATTTTTACTACCCCACAGCTAACTTAGCTGCTTGTTGCCACATAAAGTGCGGCATTGGCTCTTTTAGCTGCCAAGTAATACTCATCGGCTGTGAACCTGTATGAGATACATAATCAACTTCACCATAATTAACAAAACCCATGGTGCGGCCGTATTCATCTTTGGTTTGTTCACGCACAAATAAAAACAGACGCTTACCAATTTTTTGATGCTGAATGTACTCCAAACCACGCCCCTTATCGGGCCGAGCGCTATTTTGCGACTGCCAGTGAAACAGGTGTTCGTTAATCGCGTAATCGTGATACATGGTGGTTGGCGAAAATTGCTTTTCGTTTTTGTCTAAGGAGACAAACATCAGTTCAATATTCTGATCTTTCAGCACAAATACACCTTCTCGTGCTGGCGGTTGGCGTTCAAACGTGGTTGCACCAAATGCAACCAATATTTGTTCTCGCGCATAGCGTGCATGCAGCCTTAGTGAAACCTCAGGCAATGCCTGCATTGTTGGTTGCTCATGCTTGGTTTGTGCTAGTTGCCAGCTAACAACGTCCAATAGTTCAGCTTTTAACTCGCAAGAATTTAGCTTCTCTAAGCTCTGTTCGATAGAATCGAATCCACATTCAGGCCCCGTTTTCTGCCAAAAATCGTAATGACACATAAGGAAATGACGATGACCTGCATTTTCAACAACAAAGTTATTTTGGCAAAGCTGTTTTAAGAAACTCAAATAGACATGGTCATCGCAGGTTAAAATTCGGTTATGAATTGCCTTTCTAAGCATTTTCAGCAGCTCTTCATCGGCTGAATTTTCGTTGATTTCATCTTTGGCTTGCTGAACCAGCTGCGACCAACTCCCTCGCTTATAAAGTTCATTTAAGTCGATATAAGGATTTATGATTAAGAAGTTCGACAGTGTTAATGAAAGTGACGAATGCTGTGGATACTGGCGGATCATCGCGACGAGACGCTTCAGTGTTAACGAAGCTTGGCGAATATTGCTGAGCACCATTTCTTGAGTACGCTTACTCAGCTCAATTCGACAACCAAGAGGCGCGTGAGGAAAACCTTGTTTTATCTCATCACTGATGGCCCGATTACTTTTACCTACCAAGGCTCTAAACTTATTGGCAAAATCATACTCTGGTCGAGAGTTACCAACAAAGTCTAAAACCGTGCAGCACTCTTTGCCCTCCGCCAAGCGCAAGCCTCGCCCAAGCTGTTGCAAGAAAATCGTTAGACTTTCTGTCGGTCTTAAAAATAACAAGGTATCGACTTCGGGAATATCGACACCTTCATTGAAAATATCGACCACACAGAGCACATTAATACTGCCAGAACGAATGGCTTGCTGCTTTTGTTGCCGCTCGTGACTATTATCACTGGTCAGCACATCAGCATTAACCCCTTTCAGTAGCAATTGCTTTGCCATGTACTGCGCATGTTCTTTGCTCACGCAGAAAGCTAACGCTTTCATTTTGCTAATGTCAGTCAGTATCTCCTGCATACTGAGTAAGATTTTGCCAAAACGCACTTGATTGTGGGTGTAAAGCTTAGTCAGCTGAGCAATATCATAACGCCCACGACTCCACGGAATCGTTCGTAAATCAGTATCGTCATCAATCCCAAAGTACTGAAATGGGCAAAGGTGGTGACGATTAATCGCTTCTGGTAGGCGAATTTCAGCGGCAATCACACCGCCAAAATCGACTAAAATATCACCACCGTCATGGCGTTCTGGTGTTGCAGTAAGCCCTAGCAAGATTGAAGGCGAAAAATACTCCAACAACCCACGATAACTTGATGCTGCAATGTGATGCACCTCATCAATTACAATGTAATCATAAAACTCGGCTGTTAGGTTAAGCTGACCAAGCTGATTATTGAGCGTTTGAACGGATACAAACAATTGTCGGTAGTGCTCGGGCGTATACCCGCCGACCCATAACTCACCAAATGCACTATTACGTAATACACCACGGTAAGCCGCTCTCGCTTGTTTTAAGATTTCTTCGCGGTGTGCCACAAATAAGAAATTTGCTTTTGGTTTCTCTTTGATAAAACGCGCAAAATCAAAGGCTGAAATCAGCGTTTTCCCTGTGCCTGTTGCCGCGACAACTAAATTACGAAAGCGCTGATGAACACTGCGCTCCACGGCAAGCTTCTCTAAAATGCCACTTTGATGAGGGAAAGGCGAGATATCAAAGAAATGCGTTGAGCTGGTTTCATAATCGCCTCGCTGCTGACTCAAGGCTTTTTTGAGCCTTTCACTACTTAATACATCGCCACTAAAGTGTTCAAAATCTTGAGATTCCCAATAAGTTTCAAAGGTACTCAAAGATTTATTGATGATATGCGGTATTTCTTGCGAGGTGATTTTCAAATTCCACTCTAATCCGTTGGTTAGCGCAGAATGCGATAGGTTAGAAGAACCTATATAACCAGTATGAAAGCCGGTATTACGCAGAAACAGATAGCTCTTAGCATGTAAACGCTCACGCTCAGTGTTGTAGCTCAGTTTGACTTCGGTATTCGGTAAATTCGCCAAATACTCGACGGCTTTAGCATCAGTCGCCCCCATGTATGACGTGGTAATTATTTTTAGCTCCCGACCACTTGCAGTAAATTCTTCAAGCTCTTTGCGAAAAATACGTATACCTGCCCACTTAATAAACGACACTAACCAGTAGATTTTATCGGCGGATAATATTTCACGCTTTAATTCAGATTCCAGTGATAAACCAGCGTTACTACCACAAAACAACTCACTTTGAGTTAAGCCCGTTAAAGGAAAAATATCATTAATGTAGTTTTTTAAGTCGGTAGAAACAGGATTTTCTAACTCATACAACGCGGTCAGAATTTTACCTTGACTGATGATTAAATTCTCTTCGATAAAGCCGTTATCTTTGATGTGCTTTTTTAACCAAAGTAATAACTGATTAGACAGAGTGATTTGCTGCTGTAGGCGATCATCGCTCGAAGGCACGCTCTCAATAGCGTACTCAAGAATATGCGATAAGAAACGTGATAACCAGATTGAGGCTTCATTGCTATTAAGCTCACGTTCGCCAACATAAAAGCGTTCACGGTCTATTTTACTAGTAATTAACTGTGTTATCAGCTGCTCGTAGATTCCAATCTGTTGCATAACTTCCCTTTGATTCTGATTTAACCGCTACTTAAGCATTGTTGAAAAATACACCTAGTATAGGGTCATTGAACATACTTATTACTTCCTGTATAAAATTTTCGGAACAATGAGTAAAGAGAAGCATGGCAGCTAATTAAGCCCTTGCCCAAACTGCCCCAAAAGCCCAAGGGGTAAGTGGAGTGTTAAAACACATGGAGTATGAGGCAAAGCATAAAAGTGAAACTATAACTTCTTTATCTGCTGAAAAATGAAAATATAGTTTCACTGACTCATTAAACGTTAAACGTTAAACGCCGATTCTTTCATGGCCTGCTCTGCTCGGCTGATCCCTAGGCGCTTAGCAACGGTTTGCCATTGCTTAACCGCAATTAATACTTCATCGTAAATTTGCGTGGCTTGGGTTTGCGAAAGTCGGAAGAAGTCTTTCACATCAAAGGCTAGCTGGTAGTCTAAAGCGTTGTCTGCATCGGTAATATTCAGATGCAGGCCATGCTGACCCACTATCGGGTTTAAATCATAAGCGGGTGATAACTTCCAACCATTCTTTGTTAATAAAAATCCATGGTTACGCAGGTGATCATCTGTGTTGGACACTGCAATATTAAACACGATACGTCGCCATAACTGTGCTAAATCAGCTTCGGTTTGTGCACCAGAATTGGAAATAAATTCAGCAATCTCTAAGTAGCTGGCACCTTGAGATTGTTCACCATCATAGTATTGAAGCTGTGTCATGGCCGATGAAAAATGCAGCCGCTTTTCACCGTCGCGATCAAACCGTTTGGTTAAAAAGGTATGATGCTGTGACGAAAACTGCCTAATTTCACTTGGAAACATGTTAACACCTGCCGCCTGAGCCAGTTCATAACAGACCATCTCCCATGCGCCCACGTCATGGGTATCATTTAAATTGGGAAACTTGGCAATCCACAAGTGGCCTTGTTCATCTGTCACACAAGCCTTGGGCCTTGCACCGCCTAATGATGAGCCTGGAGAAATCAGCATTTTCAACCAGCGATAATATTCGTCACTGTCGATGTTGTCGTCTTTTTCAATTTGCATGGCTGCGTGCTCTAGCTCTCGCAAAGAAGCCATTGGCGGCGCAGCAAACTCAGCGTTGTCATCTAAGAACGCAGCCGAGCCTGTTCGCTTAAATCGAATACCACCCATCCGGTAAGAGTCGTGTACGCCCAGCAGGTAATCTAGCTCGTTTAATCGACTTGTTGTTCGAATGCCTTTGCGCGCTTCAATGGCCGCACGCCGCTGCATTAAAATACGCCCCCATCTATCAGGCGATGAATCAAGAAATGCACGAAAGTTTTTATCGGCTTCATCGTTGTAGAGTTCACCGGAGTGGAGGGTCAGGATGGGATCAATTTGCAAACGATAGGCTGAAGTTAAAAATGCTTTATCGTAGGCAAAACTAAACACGCCACCTCGGCTTGAATCGCTGTAAGAAAGCCGCCCTATTAGCAAAGGCGTTTCAATTGGCTGCCAGTCGGCATAGACCTCGACGATTTCACGGCTCATCTTGAACCTTCCAGCAATTTTATGTTTTGCAGCTTGATGCCAACTTCATCATGAGCGGCCATTTCTGCAAAGTTGCTTTCCATGCCAAGAACGGCCATCACCTTTAAGTAAGTGCCTATGGCAACGCCCGGATCACCTGCGAAGACTTTGTTCACGGTTTTATGGTCAAAACCAGTACGTTCACACAGCAGCTTTTTGGTAAAACCACGTCTTTTCATCGCCAACAGCAAGTCTTCACCAAACTGCGTCAGGATTTTGCGCTGCTTTGGAAACAGTACATTGTGTAAGTCACGCTTAGCCATATCACCAACCAAAGGGACTATATTCCCATTATTCAATAATTACTGGGAATATAGTCCAACATTAAAGTCCAAGCAACTCTAACACGTGAGATAAGGGACTATATTCCCACTTTACTCAATATTATTGGATTAATATCCCGCTTTTAGATTTGGTTTGCGCGTTGGCCAAGGCGATGATGTGAATCCCTGAATGCCAAAGACCATCAAATTACACTTTTATGCGCATAAAAATGTAAAATTACACACTTTTCTGCGCGTAAAAGTGTGGGATGCAAGGTAAGTAATCATCTGTGTATTTTACTGAACGGGAAAATGCAGCGGTTAGAGGTCTACACAAGGTGACTTCAAAGGTAATAATCTGTAGACCTTGATACTTGATATTCGATACTCTGATTTATCAATCTTGGATACCATAGTATCCATATTGAGCTTATTTCTATTAAAATGGACACCATAATGTCCATTTCAGGCTAGGTGAGTTTCCTACTGACTAACCACTATCGCATAGAACCAGTAAAAAAATGGCAAAGCTATGTTGACGGAAATCGTGCTCGATAAAGCCTTTCAAAACTGCTATTTTTAGACCCTAACAGCAGCGTAAAAACGGCACTGTTTTTCCATTGCTAACCACTAAGATTTAGTAAAAGCCATAGGTAAGTGGTGGGCAGTTTGGTGGGCAAACAGCCATTTTTGAACGGTTTCTTTTCGGTAAGCTATTGAGTTTATTAAGGTCTAGGCCGCTACTCAATGAGCAGATTCAGAATATTGAGTAACGTTCACATTCATCTCACAATGCTAAAAAAGCCCTTTCTCGGGCTTTTAAATCCAATTCATTCACCTGTTAAATTGTGAACTGAAACGTGTCCGTCAGCAACGGTTGAATATCAACCTTTCTAAACGATGGATCTTCAGAGAAGCGTAGCTTCGGATCAAGCGTTACAAATCCCCAAAACTGTAAGAATCGTTCAATAAAACGAGATTCAACCTGTATGCTGAATAATTGGTCTGGCGGGAAATACTCTTCGGATGAATACTGAAGAAGTAAATCAGGAAATGCCGAGACAACCTCTTCTATCAATTGATCAACAATACCATGACTTTGCAGTCTCCATAGCATGAACAACCAGAAGGTGCGTAGATCGACATCATTTTCCCAATGATCAAAATAGCCCCAATTGTACTGAGTGGTTGCAGCTTCGAGCATGGGCAGAAAAAAGGCTTTAAGACCTTGAGTTTGATACTGTTTTTGAACCGTTTTTTTCATATGATAACGGCCACTTCTACGATAAATAACGCCGCTAATTTCAGCCAAAACACGGGTGTAATGTAGCGCGTTAAACTTATCTTCATTGCTGCCAGAGTATTCACTGACGCTGGCATGAATTTGATATTGAGAAATGGCAAACTCAGGCATAAGCTCACTGGCCTGCGTCACCAACTTTGTGGGTAAGTTGCCTTTGCTCGTTGCCTTAAACGCCCCTTCATTCTGCATGGCTTCATCCAGAATAATCGCTAAATATCGCATCACAGGGCTACTAGAGAGGTCTTCTGGCGTACTGATATTAACCCGCTCCAATTCATTGAACGGCGCATATAACCAGTTTGATATTTGGCTTGGTGAAAGGCCACAAAAATCAACATTAGGCTGATTATTGCGCTCATGCACTCTATGCTGCGCAACCACATTGAGTTCATCTAACGTCAAGTGAGGATTCATCGCGGCAATTTGCTCAAAATCATCAGACATCTCTGCATGCTGTTTTGATACGTTATCCATACAACAACGTTTGTATTTTTTACCGCTACCACAAGAACAAAGATCGTTTCGACCAAGCTTCATGTTGAATCACTCTACGCTATTTTATTTTTTGCTGTTGTATCATTATACCTACACAACAAACACGACCAAACTATTGCTGTGTTAATCGCTAACATCTGCAAAAAAGCCAAAGACTAGTGATAGATAGGCTGATCCCCACAATAGAAAAAACATCTTTTTGTGTATACTCTGAGGATGCTTCAAAGGATGATTTTTAACAGGGAATGGGCATGACAGATCCAACAATTTCACACTACCACCAGCATGCCAGCCGCTATCAAACACAGTATGATTCGGTGGCCGCCCAAGACGTACATGCCGCTTGGGCTCCCCTATTAAAAACATTAACGCCCGGCTTAGCCTTAGATATTGGCGCCGGTAGTGGCCGTGATGCACTCTGGCTCGAACAGCAAGGCTGGCAGGTAACCGCCGTTGAACCCGCCACTAATCTACGTCAGTTAGGCCAGCATAAAACCGGCCATCGCGTTACATGGGTTAGTGCCCAACTGCCCGACTTAAATGATCTGCAATGTCCGCCACAAGGCTATGATCTGATTTTATTATCCGCCGTTTGGATGCATCTCATACCAACCCAACGTGCCGCCGCGATGCAACGTTTACGTGAATACTTATCCCCTCAAGGCAGCATGATTATTACCCTACGCTTTGGCCCGTCAGATCCCAACCGCCCTATGTATCCTGTGAGCGTTGCTGAATTAGAAGCACTAGCTCAGCAAATCAATTTAGAAACACAAACACTCAGTGAAACCTCTACTAATGACTGCCTACAGCGTCATGACATCCGTTGGAAAACCCTCTGTCTCAGGCCGATAAACGAGCCTCATATATGAGTTCACCATCATACTTACTCACTGGCGCTGATGGTCAGCAACTCTTGCCGGCGCTACGGTGTGCTTTAACCCATGCCACGGAGATAGAGATCGCCGTTTCGTTTATCCGCGCCAGCGGTTTAAAACTCATTTTTGGCGATCTTGAAGCCGCCTTACAGTCAACCACGCGTGATGTGCGCTTAACCCTATTAACTAGCGATTATCTCTGCATTACCGATCCCAGTGCGTTGAAGATGTTAATGTTACTCGTTGAACGGGGCGCAGATATTCGCATTTTTGAAACCGGCTCAACAGACAGCTTTCACCTGAAAGCTTATATTTTTGCTCGTTCAAAACAGGGCGAACTAATTAACGCCGATGCATTTATCGGCTCGAGTAATATCAGCGCTAAAGCATTAACCGACGGGCTAGAATGGAACTATCACCTCGATTATCCCAATGCCGCGGATTCGTTGGCCGCACAACGACTCAATGAAGTACGGCAACAATTCCAGCAACTATTACTTCGGCCACAAATTCGCGCCTTGAATTTTGACTGGATAGAAAATTACCAGCGCCGCTATGAACAGGCTCGAAAGGTTGTACCTTTACAGTCCGCCATGATTGATCAGCAAGAGCCTGAGCCAGCAGCGCCTACGCCTACCGCGCATCAAGCCGAAGCGTTACACGCCTTACTCACGGCCCGACAACAGGGCTGGCAAAAAGGGCTTGTGGTGCTCGCGACAGGGATGGGCAAAACCTACCTTGCCGCTTTTGATGCCGCACAGTTAAGCGCCGAGCGCGTGCTGTTCGTCGCTCATCGTGAAGAAATTTTGCTACAAGCCGAAGCGACCTTTCTCGCCGTTCTGCCTCATAAGCGTGTTGGCCGTTTTAGCGGCAAACAAAAAGATGAACGCTGCGATTTATTGTTTGCCTCAGTGCAAACCTTAGGCCGAATGGCGAATCTTGAGCGATTCACGTCAGATAGCTTTGATTACATCGTGATTGATGAGTTTCACCATGCCGCCGCCGGTAGCTATCAACGGCTATTAACCTACTTTAAGCCTCAGTTTATGCTGGGCCTTACCGCAACCCCCGATCGCACCGATGGTGCCGATATACTGCGCCTGTGTGACCATAAGCTTATCTATCGTCGCGATCTATTTGATGCTATCAACGCTCAACAGCTCTGCCCTTTTAGCTACTATGGTATTTTTGATAGCGCGGTTAATTATGAACATATTCCTTGGCGTAATGGTCGATTTGATCCGACCAAGCTATCCACTCAGCTCGCCACCCGAGGCCGCTGCCGTCATATCTTAAAAGAGTGGCGCGATAAATCTCAGAGCCGCACCCTCGCTTTCTGTGCCTCGCGTCGTCATGCCGATTATATGGCCGGTTATTTCAAACAGCAGGGTATCCGTGCCGCCAGTGTACATTCTGAATCAAGCCTGACCCGCTCGGCAGCACTGGAATCACTCGAGCGTGGCCAACTACAGGTATTATTCGCCGTTGATCTATTCAATGAGGGCGTTGATTTACCACAAATCGATACCGTGATGATGTTGCGACCTACCGAGTCCAACATTCTGTTTCTGCAACAGCTGGGTCGTGGCTTACGTCTAAGCCCTGGTAAAGACTCATTGGCCGTACTGGATTTTGTCGGTAACCATCACAGCTTCCTTAACCGACCCGAGATGTTATTCGGCTCGCTGTTTCCAGATAAACCGACGCGTCAGCAACTTGCTAACGCTGCCAAGCAGGCCAACGATTTATTGCCTGATGGTTGCTATGCCAATTATGATCTCGCCTTTATCGAATTTCTCGATAGCTTGGTGATGAGCAAGCTGGACAAGCAGTATGCCGATCTAAAGCTCAGCCTCAAGCGTCGACCAACCTTAAAAGAATTTTGGCTCAGCGGTGCTAACCTAACGCAGTTACGACGTAACTATGGCTGTTGGTGGGAGTTTATTGATGCGCAAGGTGACGCCTCTAACGATGAGCTTCAACTGCTCGAACAGTATGTTCAGTGGTATCGCGATCTGACCCTGACCAAAACCTCAAAATCATACAAGTTAATCTTGCTGCAAACGCTGCTTGAACATCAAGCACTGACTCAACCCACAGTGCTGTCACAATTAGCCGCATGGGCTAAACAGTGGTTTCTCCAACACCCCGAGTGGCTGAAGGATCTACCCTCAAGCCTGCAACCATTAGACGGTGTGAGCAATAAAGTATGGCTTAACCATTGGCGCAAGATGCCCATTCATCACTGGTGCACCGCCGAGCAAACCTCAAAAATCAAATGGTTTGCTCAAGACGATATGCTGTTTCGTTATCAACCCAGCTTAAGTGCAGCAGAGCTGCCTACCTTTAGCGCCATGACTGACGAAATTCTCACTTGGCGTCTGGCCCAATATGCACAAAGCAAACAGGGACTGATTGAAACCGATACACCGGCGTTAACTGAAGCAGCGTCAACCAACACCCAACTACCCTTCTTTCCTAACATCAAAATAGCCTGTGGCCACTTCAAAACAGGCTATGCCGATATCGAAGATGCGCTTCCGGCCCCCAGCGGCTTTGGCCGCTTATCGCCCGATCGTCATTTCATCGCTCAAGCCTCGGGAGATTCAATGAATGGTGGTAAACATCCCATTCAGGATGGTGATTACCTACTACTCGAGCAGATAACTCCGCAAAGCGCGGGCAGCATCAGCAACCAAACCGTTGCTATCGAGCGTCAAGACAGTGCCGGCGATAATCAATACCTGTTACGTAAAGTAATCAAAAACGCGCAAGGCGGTTATACGCTGAGGGCCAACAACCCGGACTATGCAGATCTCAGTGCCGATGACAGCATGACAAGCTTCGCTCGTCTCAAAGGCATACTCGATCCATCAACCCTATTCGCCGAGCCATCATCTCGATAACGATGCATTACATAGATCAACAAGCAGCAGTCTGTACTATTAACGCTGAAACCACTCAGCCAACCGCTGCGATACAATACGAACCTCAGAGGATGCCGGTTCTGCTTCACGCATCAATGCCGACCAGGCTAAATCAAGCCCCGCTTCACTGACGCGGACAGGTACGATACTGCCACTGCTAATAGCTGATTGCGCCGCCCATTTCGACAAAATACTCACGCCAAACCCTGCCGCAATCAGTTCGATAATCGCCTCGGTAACTTCAACTACAGTCACCAAGTGAGGTACCACACCAGAAGGACGGATAAACCGTTCATATTCGAAGCCCGGCTGCGCCGATTGACTATAGGTAAGATAGACTTCGCCTTCTAAATCAGCGGCCTCAATAGCGGCTTTACCCGCCAATTTATGCTGTGAATGTGTCAATAATACCAATTCATCCTGAAATACAGCGATGGAATCGATGCCTGGAATCGCGAGATGGCCTGGGGCTAAAACAACATCAACGGTACTATCTTGCAAGTTTTGCAGCGGGCTTTGCGTGGCTGAAGCCACCAACTCCAGTTGAATATCGGGCTCTTGTCGTGACATAAGCTGTAAAAATGCGGGTAACCAGTGATAACAGCTATAGGCGGCAACGCCAAAACGAACCACCCGTTTTTGCTGTATGGCCATCTGCTGAAAATCGACTTCAGCCCGTTGTAACGCAGGGATAACCTGATTGGCGGTCTGTGTCATGGCACGGCCAGCGGTGGTCTGTCTCAGCCTTCGCCCTTCTCTTTCGAATAATAACCCACCCAAACGCCTTTCCGCTTCGGCGAGCCGATGGCTTAGCGCTGACTGAGTGATCCCTAATAGATAGGCGGCCTGCCTTACCGTACCAGTATCATCAATCGCTTTCAGCATCTCCCAATGCTTAATATCTAACCGCATGCGTACACCTCACCTCTATTTAGCGTATTGGCATATCAAAATAGACTTATATATGCACAAAATTAATCAACAAGGCAAATTATTCATTTTTTTATTCATCTATGTAGCGTTATTGTGCACTGAAGAAATTAAGCCGCCTACAGACTAAGAGAGATCGCTGTGCACAGAAAATCAAACCATCAGGGTCAAGCGTTGGTTTTAGCCGCTGCCGTTCTTTACGGGCTCAACCCACTCTTTGCTCAACTCTTATACGATGATGGTTTAGGGGCAGAAATGGTTAGCCTCTATCGGTTTATATTACCCGCACTATTTTTTGCGTTTTTCTTACGCACGGCCAAAGCTAACTGGCCGGAAGCGGCGAGATCATTAGTCTTAGGTATCGTCAGTGGCGTTTCTATATTTGCTTATTTTCACGCACTGGAAACCATTCCGGCGGCGACGGCTATTCTAATTTATTACAGCTACCCCGTTTTTAGTGTCCTCATTGGCTGGCTGGTATTTAATCGGTCACCGTCTCAAAACGCCCTGATTTCAGCCGCCTTGATCGCGATTGCCGCGTCCCTATCGATTCAGCCTGAATCGCTGCCGGCCGACTCACTATTCGCCGTTGCTACCTGCTTTTTAGCCCCACTCACCGTGGCCACTCAGGTTCAATATCTATCCAATCCTCGATGCCACCTGCCCACCGGTAATCGAATGGCTTGGATCACCATCGGCCATGTTCTGATTCTTCTACCGATCGCCGCTTGGGCGGCGCCCACGCACATCGTGCCGGTGACGACGCTCGGCTGTTTCTCCGTGATCGGCATCGCGCTCTTGGCAGCCGCCCTTCCGCAGCTGCTGTTTATGTTAGGAGCACCACGATCATGCGCTGATAAAAATGCACTCACCGGCGCTTTAGAGTTAGTTGTCGCCTTACTCAGCGGTGCGCTTTTATTAGGCGATAACTTGGATAGGCTGGAAATAACCGCGATGCTATTAATTGTATTAGCGCTATTTATAAAACAGGTGAAAAGCGGCCCTGACATTAAAGCATTGCCCGCTAGACCTGCCCCATAAAGTCATTGCATCGATGGATCGCTAGCCGTGATAAGCCAATCAACAGCGATGATGAGCAGGCCTATTTAATCACCTAGCAATAGGTGAGCGCGTAAACATTTAATTTAAGCGGTGGATAACATCGGTTTGCAGCATAATATTGTCATGTAAAGGACAGCGAAGGCAGACCGCCTCGAAAAATGTCGCTTTCTCCTCATCACTCAAATCCGCATCAATACTGGCTTTAACCGTAATCGTTTGAAAACCATTGCGGTCTTCGGTTGGCTTACCGAGTAAGCCGGCTGGATTCATCGCGCCATCAATCTCGATATCCATAGCGCGTAGTTCAATTCGCTGTTGATTTGCCGCAAGGCGCGCGATGCTGGCAATACAGCCCCCTAATGAAAACAGAAAATACTCCAAGGGGGTTGGGCCAGCATCGGTTCCCCCCGCCTGAACCGGCTGATCAATCGTCACTTTATGGCCGCGGATATCCGCATGAATTTGACAACCGGCTTTCATCGAAGCGGATACAGAGATAACTTTAGTTGCAGACATAACGACGCCCCTCAATTAATGATAGCTATATAAGAAAAATCTAATATAGCTTATCACAGATGAGGCGTTAACAGGTAAAGACAATTGTGATCGATGCCGCTGTTTGATCGGCGTGATTAATTAGCTCGGGAGGCTCGCACAGGTAGAAAGTATTCCCATATAAACACCAGCAAAGCAGTAAAAGCGATAGCCTTAGCGAACAGCTGAGCTTGTGGATAACCGCCGGTATGTCCAAACATAATCATCAACGCCGCCACTAATAACAAAAATACAATGAAGAAATGCATCGGACGCCGAAAGCCGACATGAGACCAGCGAGCCGTTTGAATCGCCGCAACTGTCACCAACATGCCAAGGCCACCCCCAACAAGCACATCAATCGGCCAATGCGCGGCGACCATGATGCGACTAAAGCCGACAAATCCGCCGAGTAGCAGTAATGCCCAACGTAATGATCGATGATTGAAGAAGTAATACGCCACGGAGGCGAAAGCGAAGGCGGTGAATGAATGACCCGAAGGAAAACTACCATTTCTCAGCGCCTTACCGACTAAATGATACTCATCACTCATGAGCGCGACAGGCGGACGCTGCATATCGAACAGCATTTTCAAGCCATGCGTCACCAAGGTGCCGTAAATCGCGGCGATAAACAGCACCCACAGCAGTTCGGGCTTACGCCGCGCCACCAACAGTGCTAGCGTGAGTACAAACGTGGTATCACCCATAAACGTGGCAATCTGCCAGAACTGACTAGGCAGGAGCGGCGTCAATTGATTAAAGAAATGGAAACCCGCGTGATAATCGGCGCTAATCCACAACAACAAGGCGGCGACAAATAACAGCAGCGCCAGCTGAATTAAACGAGTTAATGCCTGCCTATCGAGCTGCTGATTAAACTGCTGTTGAGAGTGGTTCAACTGTGCGGGTAGACCCGCGACGATGAAACAGCCTTTAATTTGTGACCATAGGTTTTGCATTATGCCATTCCACCAGTTTGATGCCGCCTTTATCAAACAGCAGCTCGAGCTCAGCATCGGGGTTGCGTCGCTGTAACTTAATAAGATTATCGGCGTCAGTAAAAATCACATCACCCGGCTGAGGAAACTTTTGCTTCGGCGTAATCGCATCACGATAAACACTGAAACTGGGCATATGTAAGCCATAAGCCACCACCGACTTGTTACTCTGCTGCCGTGCAACGGCGGCAGCTTCCTGAACCGGTTGCTGCTGTAAGCCAGCCATCACCTGAATAAAAAAGTTAAAGACAAATAACGTCTGCACAAAGCCGATAGCAACAAACTTAGCCGCCAATGTCAGTTTTGGTAACCACATCACAACCAACGTCAGCAGCAAGGCAATGATACTCGCGACAATATACGGAGTGCCGACCACCTCCCAAACGCGGGCTAACATCTCTTGTTCATACAGCTTATGGCTTTGACTCGCCGCAGACACCAAGAGCCAAGGTAAAGCCACCATCAAGACAAAAAACATCAAGGGGAAGATTAGCCCCCAACGGCGAAAGACTCGATCGCGATAATGAGCAAATAACAGCAGTAAACCGCTGATACCGTAGACCACATAATGCGGTAACTGTGTACCAGAAACCGACACGAGGACAAACACCACCGCCAACCAGATCATGAGGTAGAGCGTAAGTAAATCCTTACATACATCACGGAGTTGACGCAATAGCGTAAACAATGCTGCACTAAAAGGCAGCAACACTAACGGTAAAGCAAACAGGTAATACCAAAGCTTACCGCCATGCCCTTCGCGAGTATCACTAAAACGTTTCAAGTTATGATCGAGTAGAAAACCTTGAAAAAAGCCGATACCTTGATCTTGATACACTAGCCACAGCCAAGGGGTTAGAATAGCCAACAATAGCACCCAACCCGGCAGATAAAAGATAGCCGCTAACCAACGACGCCATTCACCTTGAAGAGTATAAAAGATCCCGCTGACTAACAAAGGTACCAAAACCGCGACCGGCCCCTTGGCCAATAACCCCAGCGCCATCCACAGATACACACGCAATAAAATAGATCGCTGCGGTTGCTGCCAGTGCCGCCACATATCGAGCAACGTGAGGGTTAAAAACAGATTAAGCCAAGCATCCGCAATAGCCGCCTTACCGATGATGCTGATCCAGAGGGTGTTCGCCATGATCAACACGGCATACAAGGCGGTGGTTTTATTCCATTGTGTCAGCGCAAAGCGATAACAGACTAACAGCCAGCAGCAGGAAGCTATCGCTGAAGGTAATCGCAAGGAAAACTCGCTCAGATTAAATAACGAGACACTGAGTGCCTGAAACCAATAGCTTAATATCGGCTTATCATAGCGGGGTTCGCCATCGAGATAGGTGGCGGCAAAGTTGTTGTTGGCCAACATCTCTCGGGTTGCTTCAGAAAAAGCGCCCTCATCGAGATCGAATAACGGGAAGCCCCAGATATTCCAAAAAAAAGCCAAAAAGAGGGCAGCAAATAGCAGCCCATAGTGCAGAAGGTTATTTTGCCGCGTTGGCGTCATGCGCTGTGGTCTCATCCATTGGGTTGGGCTGCGGATCACACCAGCGACCGTCTTCATCATCATTTAACGTTTCACGCAACGTGTAGCCACGGGTTTTCGAGGTCTCGAAGAAGATACGTGACATCATTTCGGCCAACACACCCGTAGTAATAAACTGCAACGACACCACGAGCAAGAAAATACCGATCATAAAGAGTGGCCGGCTACCGATATCTTCGCCGAGAAACAGTTTTACGCCCATCAACCAAGTCATGATGAGTGACCCAATCACGCCCATACCGAGACCGAGATAACCGAAGAAGTGGCCTGGACGGGCTTTAAATTTGAGGAAGAAGAACACCACTAGCAGATCAAGAATCACCCGAAATGTCCGTGATAAACCGTATTTAGATTCGCCAAACTGACGCGCATGATGATCAACCACCGTCTCACCAATGCGTGACGGCTTAGTCACCGAAGCAACCCACACGGGGATAAAACGGTGCATCTCACCGAACAGACGTACCTGTTTAATCACGCTGGCACGATAGACTTTTAAGCTGCAACCATAATCATGCAGATTAACACTGGTGACCTTAGCGATCAGGCGGTTGGCTTGCCGCGAAAAGAACTTACGGGTTGATTCATCTTCCCGCTGCTTTCGCCAGCCCTGCAACATATCCAGATCACGCTCTTCCATCTCGATAATCATGCGTTGAATATCAGCCGGATCATTTTGCAGATCGCCATCCATGGTAACAATAATCTCACCACGCGCCGCATCAATACCCGCTTGCATCGCCGCCGTCTGTCCAAAATTGCGTTGCAGCTCAACGATCCGCAGGTGATCGCCCCACTGCTGTTGAGCTTCGCTTAAGCGTCCAACCGTATTATCAGGACTGCCATCATCGACACAGATCAATTCCCACTTACCGGAATAATCACTGAGGCATTCATGCACCCGCTCAACCAGCGGAAACACGCAGTCCTCTTCTTTATACATCGGTACGACGATCGATAATGATTTCATAAACAACCCGTTTTCAGGACATTAAAATTGTTTGGACTCTATCACAAAGCCCTTTTGATATGAAGGTAAAGCCCGTGCCACGTGCATGACAGCTCAATCGGTTTCAACCTGTAACAGCTCTTCACGATGGAAGATTTTGGCCACCAACCACCCCAGTGCAAAGGCAACAAATGACATTAGCAACAGAAACAGATGCAACTGCACCGCGACTGTTAATAACGCCGTGGTATCGATAGCATAAAACTGCCCCGCTAAAACAAAGGCCGCTTCAAATGTACCCGACCCTGCCACCCCATGAATCGGTAAAATAGAAGACAGATCGGCAATCGCCACACTGGTTACCGCTTGCGCTAACGTTAGCTCTGATAGCTGTAACACCACACCAAGAAACGCCAGCAGCTTGGTTAGCCAGACCGCATAGGTAGTGATGACAATGGCACCAAAATGGCCGCCACGGGTAGGAAGATCGTTAAGTACTTGTGCCAGCTGCGTCAGTTTGGCATTCCGCCAACGTCCCAGTAACCACACCATCAGCCGCTTACCTTGATTAAACAGTAACAAACCTAATAGCGTCATCAGCGCCACGCCTAAGGCGGCCCAAGGGCTAAACTGCCATAACGCCAAAACCCCTGCCACCGAGAGCAAGGCGACAAGATCAAGCAAGCGATAGAGTAAGAGATGCGAAGTGGAGTTGACTACCCCGATACCAAAATAGCGTTTGATTAACACCGGAAAAGCCACTTCGCCGGTGCGCATCGGTAATAAATTATTGAGTAAATTATGGTTAGTACTGAGATAAAACATCTGTGGATAACGCACAGCGGGTAACTCAAAACTAATTTTAATGCGTAATGCCCGCAAGGCATTACTACTCAATGAGAGCAGCATCAGCATCGCTAAGGTCGCGCCGCTAAAGCCTTGCCAGGAAGTTAATAAGCTGTACCATCCAATCTGATACTCCACCACGGCCAGGGTGATAAACAGAATCACCACTGACAGCAGTAGTTTAAGCAACTGAGCCCGCCGCATTAGCTAATTGTTTCACCTTTCGCTTGCAGATCGGCATGATAAGAAGATCTTACCAAGGGGCCGCTCGCCACTTGTGAGAAACCGAGTTCTTTAGCGACCTCAGCATACTCATCAAATTCAGCCGGCGTGACATAGCGATCAATAGGAAGATGATCACGGCTAGGTTGCAGATATTGACCAATCGTCAACATATCCACATCATGAGCACGTAGATCTTTCAATACCTCAAAGATCTCCTCTTTAGTTTCACCCACGCCCACCATCAAGCCCGATTTAGTACGGACATCTGGGCAACGCTGCTTATATTTTTGCAGCAGTTCTAATGACCACTGATAATCCGCCCCCGGACGTACTTGACGATACAAGCGAGGCACGGTTTCCATATTGTGATTAAACACATCCGGAGGAGTCTGTTGCAAGATATCTAAGGCGATATCCATCCGTCCACGAAAATCAGGTACGAGGGTTTCAACCTGAATCGAGGGCACGGCCTTACGCGTTTCAGTGATACAGCGAGCAAAGTGCTCGGCACCACCATCACGTAAGTCATCACGGTCTACCGAGGTGATGACGACATAACGTAGCCCCATATCAGCGATCGCTTCCGCTAATTCTTGCGGTTCATTTTCCGGCAACGCTTTAGGTCGTCCATGCGCCACATCGCAGAACGGACAACGCCGTGTGCAGATATCGCCCATAATCATAAAAGTCGCGGTACCATGGCTGAAACATTCGCCTAAGTTTGGACAACTGGCTTCTTCACATACCGACGCTAGCTTATGTTTACGCAGCTTATTCTTGATACCTTGCACTTTAGGCGTCGTTCCTAAAGACACACGTAACCATTCCGGTTTACGGAGTATTTGATCCCGTTCGGTGGGAATCACTTTCACTGGGATCCGGGATACTTTTTCAGCCCCCCGTAGCTTCACACCCGCTTCCGCGCGCTTGGGCTTATGATTCACTGCGCCAGCACTTTGCACATTTACGTTATCTTCAGACATCTATACCTTCCAACGAGTTAGCATTGGTGCGCTCGTTATATTCGAGTCTTTTCACCAGTATTTCTATGAGTGAATCCTTAACGGATTCCCTGTCGAGGTTCTCGACCAGGTTTTTCAGCCGGGTAACTGATAAACCGGCATAACCACAAGGGTTAATCCGGTTAAAAGGTTCGAGATCCATATCTAGATTAAAAGCGAGTCCATGAAACGAACAGCCTCTACGTACTCGCAATCCTAGCGAGCAAATTTTAGCTTCATGAACATACACACCAGGGGCGTCAGCTTTCGCATACGCCTCAACACCGTACTGCTGCAGCAACTCAACGATGCTGGCCTCCATTCGGGCGACGAGCTCTTTAACGCCAAATTTTTTACGGCGGATATTGAGTAATAGATAAACCACCAGCTGTCCAGGGCCATGATAGGTCACTTGACCGCCACGATCGACCTGTACCACCGGAATATCTCCGGTGCCTAGCAGATGTTCTGCTTTACCCGCATGCCCTTGCGTGAACACCGGTTGATGTTCCAAGATCCAGATCTCATCAACGGTGTCGGCCTCACGGGTGGCGGTGAAAGCTTGCATCGCCTGCCATGTTGGCTGATATTCAACCAATCCCAAATCACGTACAACAAGCTGTTCAGATAACGCCATCATATCACCATCGTGACACGGCCAGTCTCCAGCAGGTCCTCGTGCAGGGCCTTCAGTTGTTCATGCCCTGTCGCCGTAATTTTCATCCGAATCGATGTAAAGGTGCCTTTACGGCTGCCCTGTAAATCGATCGTGGTGATATCTAAATCAGGTACATGAATACGCACGACATCGATCACGACCTCCTGAAAATCAGGTCCATCACGGCCAATGACTTTAATCGGGTAATCCGGACAAGGAAACTCAATTTTAGGCGCTTGTTGCTTTGTCTCTTGTGCCATAACTATCTCTCAATCTCTTAGCCGTTCATCAGGTCATTTTGATAACGGGTAAACAGCTCGAACATTTGCGCCCATAAGGGGCCCTTTTTACCATCCGCGACGGGCTGACCGTCTATCTCGATCACCGGCACCACGGCACGCGTAGAGCTACTCAGCCAGACTTCATCGGCGGCTAGTAAGCGAGCATAATCGATATCGGCTTCCTGCATGACAATACCATTGTTGGCCGCCAACTCGCGGATCAATTCTCGCGTAGTGCCGCCGAGAATCTCCGCCCCGCCTCTGGGAGTGTAGATCACGCCTTTTTCCACCAGCATGACATTACAGGACGCGCCTTCCGTGAGCAGGCCATCACGCATCATCAGCCCTTCTTGCACGCCGGCTTGCTTAGCCTGCTGCATCACCAATATATTCGGCAGCAAGCCGGTACTCTTAATATCGCATCGTCCCCAACGCAGATCGTCGGTCACCATCGCTCGCACACCAGCAATCGAATCCGGTCCTGCATCATAAATGTCTTTAATCGGATTACAACAGGCAAACACCGTCGGTATCATGTTGGCATCATAAATATGACTGCGGCGACCCGCGCTACCTCGACTTATCTGTAGATAAACCGACAGATTACCACCGCCATTCAAATCCACTAGGCGAGTCAGAATCGCGCTCCAATCATAATCGGCCACAATCTGTATCGCTTCTAAGCTGTATGCCAAACGTTGTAGATGCTCATCTAAACGAAAGCCCACCCCTTGATAAAACGGGATAACCTCGTAAACACTATCACCAAACAGAAAACCTCGATCAAATACTGACACTTGAGCTTGATCTTCTGCGATATACTCGCCGTTCAGAAATACTGTTTTCATCTTTATTAACGACAGATGCCCGGACTCATCCACTAAGCCCGGGCATCCATGCCTCGCGATCGACCGATTAGTTGATCAGGTTATAAAAGAACAACGCGATGGCATCCCATATACGTTGTAACAAACCTGCCTCTGCAATGCTCTCTAAAGCGACAACCGGCGCTTCAGCGACAATTTTATCTTCCAACATAACTTTCAGCGTACCAAAGCTCTGACCTTTAGCCACCGGCGCTTTAATCACTTTATCCAGATCTAAAACCGCTTGTAACTGCTCACCTTCACCCCGTGGAATCGTGATCGCCATGGCATTCGTCAGGCCAACTTTAAGCTGACTTTGCTGTCCTGCCCATACCTTAGTGGTTTCTAGTACCTGCCCAGCATCATAGAGCTTATGGGTTCTAAAGTAACGGAACGAATAAGCCAACAATTTCTGACTTTCCTGAGCGCGAGCTTCTTCACTACTGGTGCCCATCACAACGGTAATCAAACGCATGCCTTCGCGCTTGGCTGAAGCGACTAAGCAATAACCCGCAGCATCGGTATGCCCCGTTTTCAAGCCGTCCACTGAATCATCGCGCCATAACAACTTATTACGGTTGGGCTGACGAATCTGGTTATAAGTGAAATACTTTTCTGAGTACACGCCATACTGTTCAGGATAATCTTGAATGATGGCGCGCGCTAATAATGCCAGATCGAATGCCGATGCATAATGATCATCCGCTGGCAGGCCAGTGGCATTCATGAAATGCGTATTCTGCATCCCCAACTGAGCCGCATGCTGATTCATCATATCGGCAAAGGCCGCCTCACTACCGGCGATATATTCGGCAACCGCGACACTGGCATCATTACCCGACTGAATGATGATGCCTTTCAGTAGATCACTCAACAACACTTGAGTACCTTCCTGAATAAACATCCGTGATCCCGGTGCCCGCCATGCTTTTACAGAGATCGGCACCAAATCATTCTTACCAACATTGCCTTTAGTCAGCTCGGCTTCAAGAATATAGCTGGTCATCATTTTGGTTAGGCTAGCAGGTGGGAAACGTTCGTTTTCCCGACTAGCCATGATGACTTTGCCAGTATCCGCATCCATAACAATATACGCTCGGGCCGCCACTTGAGGCGGTGCGGGGGTAATTTTCGCCGCCTGTACTGGCAGCGCAAAAATACACAGGGATAACAGAACAAAACGAATCAAAGCAGAGCGAAAAACAAATTTTCTAATCATAGTGTTATAGATACTTTTTTACGGTTACAGAGGGTCTAGATACAGCTGAGACCTGAAAATAGACTAAAGGTTCGCGAACAATTCAGCGGTTTCCCATCATCGCTACATTTAAGTGCGCTTAGTCTACCAAATGTGGCCGCAGATAGCCTGCCGCTTCGATACGAGAAATCAGTTCAGCCAGGTTCGCATTCAGCAAGACGGGGCCAACCTGAACACGATATAAGGTTTTATTCGGGCGTTGTAGTGGCACAATACGGACCTGATAACCGGGCAGCATCGTCTCTAGTTCCTGCTGAGCCTCTGTCGCGGTAGTTGCTAAGCTAAAAGCCCCCACCTGTAGATAACGAGCTCCATTAGAGGCTGTCGCCTCCGGCGGCGGTGCTAGAGGCGTACTAATAGCGGCGGCGGTTGAGGTATTCCAACGCTGTGGGTCAATCGCTTCAACCTCAACGTTCGCCGTACCGTGGCCCAACATATCGAGCTTAGAAGCCGCGGCATAAGAGAGATCGATAATCCGCCCGCCGTGAAATGGCCCACGATCATTCACCCGCACGATAACCTTGCGCCCATTATTAAGATTCGTCACCTGTACATAGCTCGGTAACGGCAACGATTTGTGTGCGGCACTCATGGCATACATATTATATATTTCACCATTAGAGGTCTTATGCCCGTGAAACTTTTTTCCGTACCAGGAGGCAACGCCGCGCTCTTTATAACCCATGCCGGATGCCATGACATAATAGGTTTTACCCAATACCGTATACGGACTTTTATTGCCGCCGCGACTTTTAGCTTCAACTCGAGGCACGGCATTCGGCACATGCGACACATCAACCTCAGCCGCAGGTCCATAATCTTTGTCCACAGCATAGCGCCCTCCTGAAGAGGAACAGCCAGCCAAGAGCACTATCAATGACAGTGCTATCAGATTATGGATAACTCGGCTCATATTGATTAACCTTCTGCGACTCTATGTTGTTCGGCCACCGCCTGCCCTAATTCATAAACGGCCATGGCATATAAACGACTATGATTGTAGCGGGTAATCACATAAAAGTTATGCAAACCAAACCAATAGTGAAATTCGCCGTCCTTTTCGAGGCGTATCAGCGTCGCTTTATCATCAAGGCTTAGATCCTTACGCGTACGTACCCCCCGAGTTGACCATTCGCCCAAGGTCACTTTAGGTTTCAGGCTTCCGTTGATCCACGCCTCATCGGCTAATTGCTGCATCACCACATTCGAACGAACCGGTTCATCTTTTTTCCAGCCATGCGCACTAAAATAATGGGCCACACTGCCAATCGCATCAACCGGATTATTCCATATATCTTTCTTGCCATCGCCATCAAAGTCAACCGCAAAGCTTCTGAAGCTACTCGGGATAAACTGACCATAGCCCATCGCGCCGGCATACGAGCCTTTCAAACTAAAAGGATCCGCTTGTTCTTCACGCACTAACTGAAAATACGCTTTCAACTGTCCCTGAAAAAACTTGCCGCGCGGGGGGTAATCAAAACCGAGTGTGGCTAAAGCATCGATGACTCGATAGCTGCCCATATTGCGGCCATAACGCGTTTCAACGCCGATAATGGCAACAATAATATGCGCGGGTACGCCATATTCTTGCTCTGCTCGCTGCAGCGTATCGCTATATTGATGCCAAAATTCGACGCCCTGTTGAATCCGCTTATCACGTAAAAAGATATTACGGTACTCGCCCCAGTTAAGACGCTTTTCTGCTGGACGGGAGATTGCCTTAAGGATACTGTCTTGACGCTCAGCCGACTGGAGAACGGTTCTAATCTCATCTTCATCGAAGCCTTGACTTGCCATCTCTGAAATGAATGATTGCGCAGCAGGATGATCACCATAGCCATGCGCTGCCACCTGAGCGCTCGATACCAAGCCGATACACAGCACCACACCCGCTAACCAATCTGAAAATTTAGTTCTAAACATTTAACCTCACCCTAACTGACCACGACAATGCCGCTGGCATCTGTTAACCATTACCGCACGCTAAAAAACATTTTCAACAGTATCCTGACTTTATCACAGAGTCACAATAACAAAATCGCTGAGTGAGGATGTTTATTCATTCTCACAGATTAATGACTAATCATCTGTCGATGCGCCTGTACCGACATTAACAGACCGAAGCCCGCCATCAACGTCACAATAGATGTACCACCGTAGCTCACTAGCGGCAGCGGCACACCCACCACCGGTAAAATACCACTCACCATGCCAATATTAACGAACACATAGACAAAAAAGGTGAGCGTTACACTGCCAGCCACCAAACGCCCGAAACTATCCTGAGCCTTAACCGCAATCACCAGTCCACGACTAATAATTAACAGATAGATCAGTAACAGCATCAAGATACCGATCATCCCGAACTCTTCACCTAACACCGCGATAATGAAATCCGTATGGCTTTCGGGCAGAAAGTCGAGCTGTGATTGCGTCCCCAGCATCCAACCCTTGCCTTCAATACCGCCTGAACCAATCGCCGCCTTCGACTGAATAATATTCCAACCGGCCCCCAGTGGATCACTCTCAGGATCAAGAAACGTCAGTACACGCTGCTTCTGATAATCTTTCATCACCATCCACAGCCCCGGCAGCCCTGCCGACGCCGCCAACAACGCGCCGAATATATAGCGCCAATAGATACCCGATAGCAACAACACAAAAACACCGGACGCCGCAATCAGCAATGATGTCCCCAGATCCGGTTGCTTCATGATCATCACCACCGGTACAAAAATCAGTACCAAGGAGATAGCGATATGACGAAAACTCGGAGGTAACGGTCGATTCGCCAGATAACAAGCCACCATCAATGGCAGCACCAGCTTAACGATCTCGGCAGGCTGAAAGCGAAAGCCGGGCAATGCTATCCAGCGCTGCGCGCCTTTCGCACCAACCCCCACCAGTAACACCGCTAATAACAGCCCAATACACAGCACATACATGGCCGGTGCCCAGCGAGCGAAGAATGACGGCCTTAACTGTGCTAGCAAAGCCATTACCACCAGCCCAGCGCCCATACGGATCGCTTGACGAATCACATACCCCATATCGCCACCAGAGGCACTATAAAGCACGAGCAAGCCATAACTACAGAGCATCAAAATCAATAACAGTAGTAAGCCATCCATTCGCGTATGCGCCCAAAAGCCCTTACGCCTTGCCAAGTGCGGTTGTGCATCCGGCATGGTACGTTGAAAATCAGCCACCCGTTATCGCTCCTGTCGCGGCTTCTGCTTCAGCATCTTGCTGTTTCAGAGCCATAAACGCATCAATCACATCGCGTGCAATAGGCGCGGCAGTACTCGAACCCCCACCACCATTTTCAACAATCACAGATACCGCAATCTCCGGCTTATCCGCCGGCGCGAACGCCAGAAATAATGCATGATCTCGATGACGCTCGGCCAGACTTTCGGCATCATAAACCTCATCCTGTTTAATCCCGACGACCTGAGCCGTACCGGTTTTGCCGGCTATTTGGAAATCCAGCCCACGCCCTACCTTGCGCGCCGTCCCTCTAGGCCCATGCACAACGGCGACCATCGCATCGATGATGCGTTGCCAATATTGATCATTCTTCAGCTTAATATTCGGCAATACTGCGCTCGTCCCTTCCAATCCACTGATATCCACGACGCTACCTTCAACAATGGTGTGATCGCGATTGATATTATGTGTCATCACGCCTTTAAGCATGCGAGGCTGCTTCCAAACGCCTCGATTTGCCATCACCGCCGATGCGGTGGCTAGCTGTAACGGTGTGGTCAACATCCAGCCCTGACCGATACTCAAGTTCAACGAATCACCCGCAAACCAAGACCCCCGCCCTGTGCGTTTCTTCCAGTCACGCGAGGGTAAAATACCGGGCAGCGCTTCCGGTAAATCGAGGCTGGTGACCTGTCCAAAACCAAAGCGCCCAAGGTAATCCGACATAATATCCACACCGGTACGATTCGCGACATCATAAAACCAGACATCGCAAGACTGATAGATCGCCATCTCCAATCCTACCGTCCCGTGGCCGCCATGCTTCCAGTCTCGATAGCGACGGCCACCATTGGTTAGCGTATAAAAACCGGGATCAAAAACCGTATGTGCTGGGCTGACCGCGCCGCTATCGATCACAGACATCGCTACCATGGGCTTAATCGTTGAGCCCGGCGGATATTGCCCGCGTAATGCGCGGTTAAATAGGGGCAGATCTGGAGATTCCCGCAATGCTTTATAGGCTTTAGTGCTAATACCCGTAACAAACAGGTTGGGGTCGTACCCAGGATTACTCACCAGCGCTAAAATGCCACCGGTTTTCGGATCGATCGCCACAATCGCCGCTCGCCGTCCCTCCACCAGCTTTTCCGCCGCCTGTTGCAGGCGAATATCGAGGTGCAGCACAATATCTTTACCCGGCACCGGATCGACCTGCTCAAGCACTCGCATCACTCGTCCTCGCGCATTCGTCTCGACTTTATGATAGCCCACTTCACCGTGAAGCAGCGGTTCATAAAATCGCTCGATACCCAATTTACCGATATAGTGCGTGCCACTGTATTTTTTGCTATCGACTCGTTTGAGTTCCTTCTCGTTGATACGGCCCACATAACCCAATGCATGCACGAGACTCGCCCCAAAGGGGTAATATCGAATCAGATCCGCTTCAACCTGAACCCCCGGCAAACGCTGATAATTAACCGCAATACGCGCAATTTCATCATCGGTTAAACGAAAGCGTAATGGCACGGTTTCATAAGGTCGACGTCGCTGCTTTAAGCGCTTACGAAAAGACTCCAGCTCGCGCTCGGTAATCGGAATCAACGCTTGTAGGTCGGCCAAGGTGGCATCAAGATCGTCTACTTTCTCTTTTAACAGCGTGACACTGTAACTCGGGCGATTATCAGCCAACAACGTACCGTTGCGGTCATAGATCAAACCCCGTGTTGGTGCGACGGGTTGCAACTGAATGCGATTATCATCCGAGACCGCCGCCAGTTGATCGTGTTGTACAACCTGTAAAAAGTAGAGTCGAGCGATCAGTACACCGAGCAACAGTAGCACAATGACAAACGCAACCACCGAGCGAGCCAAGAACACTCGCCCCTCTTTGGTATGATCTTTTAAGCTATCAAAAGCAGACATGGAAGCAACTCGTCACAGATTGATCTTCACCGCGTGATTCACAGATAGGTATCACCCTTTATTTGTGATATGGATGGCCCTGCAGAATACTCCAAGCCCGATAGAGCTGTTCAGAAAGGAGAATACGCACCAACGGATGAGGCAATGTCAGCCCCGATAGCGACCATTTTTGATTCGCAACGGCAACACACTCGGGGGCTAATCCCTCGGGCCCACCCACCAACAAACTGACATTACGGCCGGACATTTGCCACTGTTCGGCTTGCTCAGCCAACTGTTCGGTACTCCAGTTACGTCCGCCCACCTCAAGGGCAACCACCTGATCACCTTTAGGTATCGCCGCCAACATCAGTTCTCCCTCCTGACGTTTAGCCCGCGCTAAATCGGCACCTTTACCTCGATGTCCTAAGGGTATTTCTATCAATTCAAGGGAAAACTCATGGGGTAAACGCTTTTGATATTCATTAAACCCTTCGGTGACCCAGCTAGGCATCTTGGTGCCTACGGCGATAAGGCGTATTTTCATACTCAGACCTGTGTCCTGTCTCGGATAGGGTATAACGGTTCGACTAAGTACTCTGTCTGACAACACAGTACTTAGCTAGAGCTAACAAGGCGGTTTACTGACTTACTTCCGCTTCAGTAACGCTATCAAAACCCCATAACTTTTCTAGGTCGTAGAAACTACGGGCATCCGGCATCATGACGTGTACCACTAGGTTACCCAAGTCAACTAACACCCACTCACCGGTATCCGCACCTTCAATTCCCAACGGCATCGCACCTTGGCGTTTCATCTCTTCCTGCACATGCTGTCCTATAGACATCACATGTCGCTTAGAGGTTCCGCTGGCAATCACCATCCGGTCAGTCACTGTCGATTTATTAGTGACATCAATCTCGACAATATCTCGTGCTTTCATATCATCCAGGGCTTCACGTACAGCGATGATCATCTGATCCATTTCCATTAGTAATTATTTACCTTCAGTTTTTTGCTCACTATAGAGCTGATTGTGTTGTATATAATCCCACACCGCATCCGGTATGAGATATCGAGGCGAACGCCCTGCATTGATTAACGCCCGAATCTGCGTGGCAGAGATACCTAGCGGTGTCAGCTCACGAAAAATCACGCAGCCCGCCGGAGACTGTAGCAGTCGATCCATCTCCTCAGTGGCATGCTGTGCACTTAGCTGCGCCATCTGTTCGCAAGGTTCATAGGTCCACCCGGGACGCTTCACCACGACGATATGACAAAGTGTCAGCAGCTCTTGCCAGCGATCCCAATGAGGCAAAGAAAGATAGGCATCCATCCCCAGTAGCATGCAAATAGGCGCCGTTTCGCCGAGCTCTCGGCGCAAAGACTCCAGCGTTAGCACCGTATAAGACGCGTCTGTCGAGATCACTTCACGATCATCGGCGAGCAACGCTGGCTCGTTAGCGACTGCTAAACGCACCATATCTAGGCGTTGCTGACCACTTCGCAAGGGTTGCTGTCGATGCACCGGCGCTTTGGAAGGCATCAACGTAACCTGTTCGACACCCAACCACTGCTGTATTTCTAATGCGGTACGCAGGTGACCATTATGGATCGGATCGAACGTCCCACCCATAAACACCTTAACGGATTGAGGCATCATGTATTACTGACGGACATGACCATCACCAAGCACCACATATTTCTGTGAGGTTAAACCTTCTAAACCCACTGGGCCTCGCGCATGTATTTTATCCGTTGAGATACCGATTTCGGCCCCCAAACCATACTCAAAACCATCGGCAAAGCGCGTTGAAGCATTCACCATCACCGAACTGGAATCGACTTCACGCAAGAAACGCCGAGCAAGGCTGTAATTTTCGGTGATAATCGAATCCGTATGATGCGAACCATAACGATTGATATGTTCAATCGCCTCATCCATATCACTCACCAATTTAATCGATAAGATGGGGCCGAGGTATTCAGTTTCCCAATCGGCCTCGGTAGCGGCCTGAATGCTGGGTAACCATTCGCGAGTTTTTTCACAGCCCCGTAGTTCAACCCCAAGCGCCTGAAACTGCTCGGCTAATTCCTCGAGGATATCGCCGGCTCGCGCTTCATGAACGAGTAACGTTTCCATGGTATTACAGGTGCCGTAACGATGGGTTTTGGCGTTGATGGCGACATTAATCGCTTTGGACTTATCCGCATCATCATCAATATATACATGACAAACGCCATCCAGATGCTTAATCACCATCACCTTAGCATCACGGCTAACGCGTTCGATCAAGCCTTTACCGCCCCGCGGCACGATGACATCAACATACTCAGGCATAGTGATAAGCTCACCCACCGCTTCGCGATCGGTTGTTTTCACGACCTGTACCGTATTAGCGGGCAATCCGGCGACCTTCAGCCCCGCTTGAATACATTCAGCCACCGCCGTATTACTGTGAATCGCTTCAGAGCCGCCTCGTAAAATCGTCGCATTACCCGATTTAAGGCACAAACTGGCCGCTTCAACCGTTACATTAGGGCGAGATTCATAAATAATCCCGACCACGCCGAGAGGCACGCGCATTTTACCCACCTGAATACCGCTCGGTAGGTAGTTCATATCGGTAATCGCACCAATCGGGTCTGGCAGCGCAGCCACCTGACGTAAACCTTCGATCATGGTGTCCATCTGAGACTGTTTCAGCTCCAAGCGATCGAGCATCGCATCATCTAGGCCGTTAACACGCCCCTGAGCTAAGTCTTTAGCGTTTGCCGCCACCAACTGTTCACGAGCGGCGTCTATCGCATCCGCCATCGCCAACAAAGCGCGGTTCTTAATGCTGGTATCCGCTTTCGCGATCGCCCGTGAAGCGATGCGCGCCTGCTGCCCAAGCTCTGCCATGTACTCTTTAACGTTCATAACTTTCCTACTCCGTCGAGACCGGCCATTATAACCTGCCCAACCGCGGGGGTCATCGACAGAGAAAGCAAAACAGAAAAAAACCCGTTTTTGCCGACTAACTTAACTGCTATCATCTGCTGGTTCTCGTGCCCCGGAATAATAACCATCGAAATATGGATAAATTGCAACGCTTTGCCGTCATGCCACATCAGCGCACACAGCTGATGCTTGCGCTCGCCTGCCTTTTATTCTCCGGCTTACTGCTATCGGCTATCTATCTTTCAATCGTAGCCGGCAAAATAGCGCAGCAACAAACTCAGCAACAAGGCACACTGCTAGGCCAACAGACCGTTACCATGATCAAACCCGCGCTATTGGCGGGCGATGCCGTCAGCCTCAATGTCATCCTTAATCAACAGGTACAACAGCCCAGTATCGATGCCATTATTCTCTCCGACCCCAAAAATCGACTCTTAGGACGGGCTGGCGATAGCAAACATGACAACTTAATACACCATGAAGTGCTTATTCGGCAACAGGACGAGACGCTCGCGATTCTGTCACTGCATCTCAATCCAACCGCTAACAAGAGCAATCTCAACGCCATACTCATACAAGCCGCTATTCTGGCGCTGATCACCGTCATTCTAGCCCTACTCGGCTGCTGGTTTTTGCTTTACCGACCCAACACACTCGAGAGACGCGCTACTGCTCGCCCTTCATCGCCCGAAGAGCAGACGCCCGTCGTCATCAGCGCGCCCGATAATAACGACGATTCAGACAGCAACAGCCGTAATAACGAGCAATTGGTCGATCTCTTAAGGCCCGCCAATGACGCGCCTCACATGCCTGATTTTGCCCCCTTCTCTGATCACAAAGACAACACCGATACAAAGACAGAGGCAACAACGACACCCATCGAATTCACCCTGACCGAAGAAGTTGATTTAACTCAGCCACACAACAAACCGCTGAATCCTTTATTCAAAGACAGTAAAGATGAAGTTCAACTAGACCTATACGCCTTCGAACAGGAGTTAGAACTGATCGTTTCAGCAGACACCGCAGGCTACCTACTCTACCTCGATCTAGCATCAGGTCACTCGGACAATCTGCGCGACGAAGAACGGCATGAATTACAGGAATACTATTATCAGATGCTCGATAGAGTCATCACTATCTATAACGGTGAAGCAACCCGCATCGATAACGGCGACCTACAGCTCGCATTTTTAAAGCCCCACAAAGATGACTCTCACGGGATCAACGCAATTTGCGCTAGCCAACTATTTAATCGGCTCTACAAACTTTTCAATCAACAGCGCATCCGCAGCTTCAAACCCGTATTAAACCTGCATATGGCACTCGTCCGAGGGCATTATCAAAAGCTAACCCGTATGCAAGAAGAAGCCCGCTACCTGACGCACAGCACCGACAGCAATGATCTCATTACGCACACCAATCTCAGCGAAGCACCCGACCTCAAAGTCAGCCTCCTCGCCGGGGCTAATATTATGCGCGCCGAGGAAGACAAGGTGCTCATCAAGTCGGTCAATGAAAACTATCAAAAACTCCTCGATAAACAAGCGCAACACCTGCTGAACAAGCTATCGCCATAGCAATTGCATCAACTAGCGCTTAAACGGTACAGTTTAAGCTGCGCTTAGCGTTATCGTATATCTATATTGCCTTGCGCGACTCGCCTATACTCATCCACTTCATCAATACCCCGCGCTAACACGAGAGAACACCATGTTGACCGATCTGATCATTCTATTTATCGCAGGCTTCCTCGGCGGAGTATTAAATTCGATTGCCGGCGGCGGCAGCTTTATCACCTTTCCTGCACTACTCTTTGTCGGCGTGCCACCGATCAGTGCCAACGCCACCAACACATTCGCCTCATGCTCTGGCTATATGAGTGGCACCTGGGCCTTTCGAAAAGATTTAGCCGAGATTAAAGCGCAACTACCTCGCTTTGTTCTACTCAGCCTATGCGGCGGCATTAGTGGCGCTTGGCTGTTATTACAAACACCGGAAGCCTCATTCGAAATGGCCGTGCCTTGGCTACTACTGTTTGCCACGTTACTGTTTATCTTTGGTGGTCAGCTCAATCGCAACCTCAAAAAACTCAGCACTAAACATCGTCATGCATCCTCAGCCGGAGCCGTACTGCTGATGATGCTACTGTTCGGCGTCTGCTTATATGGCGGCTTTTTTAATGCCGGCTTAGGTATTATCTCACTGAGCTACCTCGCTCTCGCTGGGCACACCGATATCAACCGCATGAATGGATTAAAGCTCCTCATCTCAACCTTCGTCTCACTGATTGCTATCGCCCTGTTCGCCTATGATGGCGTCATCGCCTGGTATGAAGGTTCTATTGTGCTCGCGGGTACCGTACTCGGAGGCTATATGGCCGCCCATCTATCCCGCAAGCTACCCCAACAACAGGTGCGTAACTTCGTGATCATCGCCAGCACGGGCATCACCCTATACTTTTTCTATGATGTTTACCTCAGTCAATCACTGCCTCACTAAACACTCAACGACAGCAGCGATAAAGCCCACAAAGAACAGACGGCGAGGCGTTGACAACACCCTGCGTATCGCTTCCCGCCTGTTGCGTCCACTCCTCCTCTAACAACCCACTTGAGCTCCACCAACGAAGCGATAAGCTTCTAGCGCGCAGCGATAGCCTTAGCCTGCGACGCTTACTGTGGAGCGATCAAGATAGCCATGAACAACCAACCTTAACATCGATATTAATGATCGCCTGACACCTCAGTAACGCCACTGTTTTATGCATCAGACAGCCCCTCTCGCCTGCACCGACATAGGCCGGCGACCCAACCCCAAAACGAAAAGATTAGCAATCGATGCCGTTACAGGATGTTTTGATCGATAAGAAATAGAGAAGGAATAGGCGTCGTCACTCACTGACTGCAACCCATCGATAGGGAAAAAAGAAACGTTATTCAGATTGAGATAACGCCAAGCGCAGCATCAAGCCACCGTCGAGACCCATTAGCCATCACGCCTCTGCACGCGAAAATCCAAAAAAATTGCAAAAAAAGGAGCGCCTCAGCGCTCCTTTTTTATCAGCTTAGAAGTCTTACTTCTTAGCAGCCATCTGCGCCTTGATCAGGTCACCGATAGTGGTAGGTCCAGCAGTCTCAACGGGGGCATCAGCAACCGCCTTGATTGCTGCTTTTTCGTCTGCCTGATCTTTCGCCTTGATAGACAAAGAGATAGAACGGTTACGACGATCCAGATTAACAATCTTCGCTTCAACTTCTTCGCCTACTTTAAGGACGGTAGAAGCATCTTCGATACGATCGATGCTGATATCAGACACTTTCAGGTAACCTTCGATGCCTTCAGCCAGCTCGATAGTAGCGCCTTTAGCATCTACAGACTTAACAGTACCTTTAACGATAGTGTTTTTGTCGTTAGCAGCCGCGTATTCAGAGAAAGGATCGCTTTCCAGTTGCTTGATACCCAGAGAAATACGTTCTTTCTCAGCGTCAATCGACAGGATAACCGCTTCAACTTCTTCGCCTTTCTTGTATTCGCGCAGTGCAGTTTCACTGTCAGCATCCCAAGAGATATCAGACATGTGAACCAGACCGTCAAGATCATTTTCCAGACCAACGAAGATACCGAAGTCTGTAATTGTCTTGATAGTACCAGTCACTTTATCGCCAGCAGCGAACTGCTCAGCAAAAGTAGACCATGGGTTAGCGATACACTGTTTCATACCCAGAGAGATACGACGACGCTTCTCATCAACATCCAGAACCATTACTTCAACTTCGTCATTCACTTGAACAACTTTAGAAGGGTGGATGTTTTTGTTAGTCCAAGACATTTCAGACACGTGGATCAAACCTTCAACGCCATCTTCGATAGACGCGAAGCAACCGTAGTCAGTCAGGTTAGTTACACGTGCAGGCACTTTAGTGCCAGCAGGGAAACGCGCCAGGATAGAAGACCAAGGATCTTCGTTCAGCTGTTTCAGACCCAGAGACAGACGGTTAGTTTCTTTATCAAACTTGATGATTTGAACAGTAATCTCATCACCTGGAGTCAGCATATCGCTAGGGTGAGAAATACGTTTCCAAGCCATGTCAGTGATGTGCAGCAGGCCGTCAACACCGCCCAAGTCTACGAAGGCACCGTAGTTGGTCAGGTTCTTAACGTAGCCCTTAACTTGCTGACCTTCTTCCAGAGTCGCCAGCAACTCATCACGTTGAGCGCTGTTAGCTTCTTGAAGAACGGCACGACGAGATACAACGATGTTGTCGCGCTTCTGATCCAGCTTGATCAGTTTAAATTCCAGCTCTTGACCCATCAGGTGGTCAACGTTTTTAACTGGACGAACATCTACCAGAGAACCTGGCAGGAAGCCGTTGATCTTGTTAACGGTAACGGTGAAGCCACCTTTAACAGTACCACTGATGAAACCTTTAACCGTTTCTTCAGCTTCGAATGCAGTTTCCAGAACGCCCCAAGACTCAGCGCGTTTAGCTTTTTCACGAGACAGACGTGTTTCACCGGAACCATCTTCAACACTTTCCAGTGTTACCTTAACCATGTCACCCACTTGAACTTCAAGTTCTTGGGCATCATTCAGGAACTGGCTACGAGCAATAACAGCTTCAGATTTCAGGCCAGCATTTACGGTAACCCAGTCACTATCGATGTCGATAACTTCACCCATAACGAGGGTGCCTGGCACCATAGCAACGAGTTCAAGGGATTCTTCAAATAAGTCAGCAAAGCTTTCGGTCATGCTTTTTCCTATACAGCAAATCCATCAAAACGTCGGATTCGCAGGGGGTCATACCTGTATTGTCAGCTGATACAGGGCAGTTTAATTATCTTGTGAGGCCGTACAGACTGACTAAAAAACAACCAAACAAGAGAGGTAGGGGCAGCATTTTACAGATAAGTTGGTCAAGAAGAAAGTCAATTAAGGCTTAATGGCGTATTTTTACCCTGTAGCTCTCAACCCTGAGTGCTCTGTCGATAAAAAAAGAGTGATCGATGAACACTCTTTTTCGCCTTAGTCAGCACTGAATTAAGCTCGGAGTTAAGCTCGGCTATTCCGTTGTCGGCGTCGATTTTTTGGCAATCACTTCGAGTGAATCCACGCGCTGATAGCCGCGTGGTAGTTTATTCCCCCGACGACCACGTTCACCACGATAATGCTCTAGATCAGCCGGCTTCATCTTCAGATGCTGACGGCCGGAATTAACCTGCAGCGTGTCTTCTGCGGTCAAGGTTACCATGGCGATCAGTAACTCCTCCCCAGCAATGGCTCTGGCAGATGGAATATTGATAATTTTATTCCCCTTACCGCGGCTAAGCTCAGGCAAATCTTTCACCGGAAACACCAACATCCGCCCCTCATTGGTGATGGCCACTAACAGGTCGCTATCTTTATTAGATAACGCCATCGGCGGCATTCCTTTCGCGCCTTTCGGCAATGTCAGCGTTGCTTTACCGGTGCGTGTTTTACTGGTCATATCGGCTATTTTTGTGACGAAACCATAGCCCGCATCCGATGCCAACAGCACCGCATCATCATCCTTACCGGCAATGGCGCCATCAATCGTCGCGCCTTTCGGCAACGTTAACTTACCGGTGACCGGCTCGCCCTGCCCACGTGCCGATGGCAGCGTATGCGCTTCCAACGAGTAGGCTCGTCCGGTGCTATCGAGTAGGATAATCGGCTGATTCATTCGCCCCAAACAGGCCAATTTAAAGCCGTCACCAGATTTATAATTCAACCCTTGCGGATCGATATCATGCCCCTTTGCTGAACGAATCCAACCCTGTTTGGAGATCACCGCCGTAATCGGGTCCGCCGATAACAACGCCTTTTCATCCATCACCTTGGCTTCTTCACGGGCCACGATCGGTGAACGACGCTCATCACCATACTCTTTCGCATCGGCTTTCAATTCATCACGAATCAGCTTACGCATCAGTTTTTCAGACCCGAGAATCTCTTCTAGGTAATCACGTTCGACGCTGAGCTCATCGATCTCGCCGCGAATCTTTATCTCTTCCAGCTTGGCCAACTGACGCAATCGAATCTCAAGAATCGCCTCAGCCTGAATCACCGTGATACCAAAACGCTCGACCATCACGAGCTTAGGCTTCTCTTCGGTGCGAATAATCTCAATCACTTCATCGATATTAAGGTACGCGACCATCAAGCCTTCGAGAATATGTAACCGCGCCAGCACCTTGTCTAGCCGAAATTGCAGCCGACGACGCACGGTCTCGGTGCGATATTCTAGCCATTCACACAGGATCTCCTTCAGGTTTTTCACCTTCGGACGACCATCAATACCGATCATGTTCATATTGACTCGGTAGGTCCGCTCGAGATCGGTACTGGCGAACAGATGAGCCATCAACTGTTCGACATCGATACGATTAGAGCGTGGCACAATCACCAAGCGAGTCGGATTTTCATGATCCGATTCATCGCGCAAATCAGACACCATCGGTAGTTTCTTCTGCTGCATCTGCTGCGCGATCTGCTCCAGCACTTTCGCCCCAGATACCTGATAAGGCAGCGCGGTAATGACAATATCACCCTGCTCACGGCTATAGACGGCGCGGGCTCTTAGGCTCCCCTTGCCGGTCTCATACATTTTTTGCAGCTCTTTACGCGGAGTGATTAACTCCGCATCGGTCGGCATATCGGGGCCAGGAACAATCTCACATAGCTCCTCAATACTAAGACTCGGCTTAGACAGCAACTTAATACAGGCTTGTGTGACTTCGCGTAGATTATGAGGCGGAATATCCGTCGCCATACCCACCGCAATCCCCGTCGTGCCGTTGAGCAAAATATTCGGTAAGCGCGCCGGTAACGTTAATGGCTCCTCAATGGTGCCATCAAAGTTAGGCCCCCATTCAACCGTTCCCTGTGCCACTTCTTTCAGCAACACCTCAGCATATTTTGCCAATTTAGATTCGGTATAACGCATCGCGGCAAAAGACTTAGGATCATCCGGCGAGCCCCAGTTACCTTGACCATCGATCAGTGGATAACGATAGGAAAACGGCTGCGCCATCAACACCATCGCTTCATAGCAAGCACTATCTCCGTGCGGATGGAATTTACCCAGTACATCACCCACGGTACGGGCAGACTTTTTATACTTGGCGGTCGATTTCAATCCCAGTTCGGACATCGCATAGACAATGCGGCGCTGCACCGGCTTCAGGCCGTCACCGATATTCGGTAGCGCTCGGTCAAGAATGACATACATGGAATAATCCAGATACGCCTTCTCGGTATACTCTTTCAGTGATAGGCGCTCAATGCCTTCATCAATATGTACTGTTCCGCTCATCTTTTATCCCGGCGCTCATCAAACTCAATTCTTGCTTCAGCGTACTCATCAATATAATCGCGAGGCGTGCAGCCTATTAGATTATACGTCGGCCAAATTACCCTTACTCTCCAACCACTGCTTGCGGTCTGGGGAGCGTTTTTTTGCCAGCAGCATGTCCATCACTTCCTGAGTGCCATCACCCGGTTCGATGGTCAACTGCACCAAACGACGGGTATCTCGGGACATGGTGGTTTCACGGAGTTGCAGCGGATTCATCTCACCCAACCCCTTGAAGCGCTGCACGCCGATCTTGGCGTTTTTGCGCTCACCTTTAATACGCTCAACAATGCTGTCTTTTTCATTATCATCCAACGCATAGAAGACATCTTTAGCGACATCAATACGGTATAGCGGCGGCATCGCCACATAGACATGACCCGCAGCCACGAGCGGCTTAAAGTGACGCACAAACAGAGCACATAACAACGTGGCAATGTGCAAACCATCGGAGTCCGCATCGGCAAGAATACAGATCTTGCCATATCGTAAGCCATCAAAATTATCCGAGCCCGGCTCAACCCCAACCGCAATGGAGATATGATTCACTTCCTGAGAGGCCAACACATCATGATGATCGACTTCCCAGGTATTGAGGATTTTACCCCGCAACGGCATCACCGCCTGATATTCGCGATCCCGCGCTTGTTTGGCAGAGCCTCCCGCCGAATCCCCTTCCACGAGAAACAGCTCACCCTGCATCGCATCATTACCGGTACAGTCGGCGAGTTTGCCCGGTAACGCCGGCCCCGATGTCACCTTTTTCCGAACCACTTTTTTATTCGAACGGAGGCGTTTCTGAGCATTGCTGATCACCAGTTCAGCAATTTTCTCACCCTCTTCAACATGGCGGTTAAGCCACAGACTAAAAGCATCTTTCACGGCCCCAGACACCACCCCCGCGATTTCTCGCGATGAGAGTCGTTCTTTGGTCTGACCGGAAAATTGAGGATCCTGCATTTTCACCGAGAGGATGTAACAACAACGTTCCCAAATATCTTCGGCGGAAATCTTAACGCCGCGGGGCAGCAGATTACGAAATTCACAGAATTCCCGCATCGCCTCTAGCAGCCCGGTACGTAAACCGTTTACATGAGTGCCGCCCTGCGCCGTCGGAATTAGGTTAACGTAACTCTCACCGGTTAGCTCACCGCCTTCTGGCAGCCATTGCAAGGCGACATCCAAACCATCGCGTTCGCCCTGAAACGACACCGTAAACGGATCTTCCGGCAGGGTTTCAAATACCTGAGTGGCACCTTGCAGATAATCCACCAGCCCATCTTCGTAATACCACTCAGACTTCTCTTTGGTGCTGCCGGACGCATCGGTGAAGGTCACGCGTAAGCCAGAACAGAGCACCGCTTTAGCGCGCAACATATGCCGCAGTTTGGTCAGATGATATTTCGGCGTATCAAAGTATTGAGGATCGGCTAAGAAACGCACTTCGGTACCGGTATTACGCTGACCACAACGATCAATAATCTCTAAATCAGAGACTTTTTCGCCATCGGCATAGGTCATACGATAGACATTGCCATCTCGACGAATGGTGACTTCCAATAGTTTCGATAGCGCGTTCACCACCGATACCCCTACGCCATGCAAACCGCCGGAGTAGTTGTAGTTTTCATTGGAAAATTTCCCCCCCGCATGCAAGCGAGTCAGGATCAGTTCAACCCCACTGACACCCTCTTCTGGATGAATATCCACCGGCATACCCCGGCCATTATCTTTGACACTCATCGCGCCATCTTTATGCAACGTCACATCTAACTGAGTCGCATGACCCGCCAGCGCTTCATCGACGCTGTTATCGATAACTTCTTGCGCTAGATGATTGGGCCGGTCGGTCTCGGTATACATGCCAGGACGACGACGCACCGGGTCAAGCCCGCTCAGTACCTCAATTGCATCGGAGTTATACGTTTTACTCATCGGAAGTTTCAGTCCTTATCCGCCGGGCTTGTCAGTTCAGTGACAGCAGGCAACTCAATCCGGCCTTCGGCAAACGCCAAAATCGTCGGAATAACAGATTCAAATTGATCAAAACCATGGTTTCCACCCTGCTGTATGAGCATCGGCGAATCCTTAAATTTTTCTACTGCCTCACGATAATCCAGTGTCTCATCGCCGGTTTGGGTTAACAGTAGATAACGAGAGGGGTCTTGCAGGTGACGACAGTTAAGCGCCAGCAACTGCTGAAGATGTTCAGCCGTCAACTCATATTGTTCATCACTATAATAGTTACCCTGCTCCCCCAACATGGCGGCAAGTAACTCAAACGGGCGGACGGCGGGATTAATCAACACCGCTGGCAGTCCATATTTTTCACTCAGCCAAGTGCTGTAATAGCCACCTAAGGAACTTCCCACCAGCACGATGTGACGCTCTCGATGAGTCTCGATAAGTTGCTCAAGTAAGACCATGGCCGTCGCAGGCCAGTGAGGTAACGCCGGCACCAATACTTGATCACCACGCCCGACAGTGGTCATCCAATCGACAAAAAAGCGGGCCTTATAAGAGTCCGGCGAACTATTAAAGCCGTGAATATAAATAAACAGTGGCTGAGCCATCAATAACCTTTATTCTTTGCGAGGATCGTTATCTGTATATATATACATGTTTTCGGTAAATTACCGGAGAGCGTCAAGTGATGCAACCTTAACACGCGACTCTTTTGATCACGCTCCTGATTTGACCATCCGGATAGAGCTGTAACACCCGATATGCCGGTAAGGCTAACGCCGACGCATCTTCGAGCGTCATCTGCTGACATCCCGCCTTAAATTGCACCGAGGTGGCCGGTGTCATGAAGACGTTAATACCTTGATGCTGCTGCTCAACGGCCTGATGCACATGACCATTGAGCACCCCTTTCACTTGTGGATATTGAGCCAGTAACTGCCAAAATGCCGCCGCATTACCCAGCATGATACGATCTTGCCATGCACTGCCCACCGGCAGAGGATTATGATGCAGCACGATCAGGCAGTGATAATCCCGATACGTTTGCAGTTGCTGTGCCAGAAAATTCAGCTCCTGCGATGCCAAATAGCCCCCACCCATACCATCCGGTTGCGAGGTGCTATCGAGCAGTAGGATAACCCAATGCTGATCGACAATAGTACGCTGATTCAGCGGCCCACCTAACGCTAGCATCAGATCAGCAGCATCATGGTTACCGGGAAGCCAATAACTTTGCAGCGGTAACGCCGTTAAACGGTCGCGCAAACGGTTATAGCCTGACGCGGCACCATGATGCACCAAGTCTCCCGTCCAAAGCACAAGATCGGCAGCGGGCGTTTGACAACGCAGATCTTCGATCACGGCATTCAGATGCTGTTCAACATCTCGGCCGCGGTAATCATCAGCAGGATTATTTTGCAGATGACAATCAGTAATCTGCGCAACTATCAGCGGTCTCATGTAAAGCTATACACCGATTCTGTCGCCTGACCATGTGACAGACAGTGACTAAGCCATTCGCCTAAGTACTGATTCAATTGCGCTTTCTCATCTTTTTGATGCATCTGATCATTAGGATAATGATATACACCACGGAACTGATGACGACTTTTACGGCAGATCACCTCTGCCGCGCGAGCATCATGATACAGCCTAACAATCAGACTCGGGGCTTCTAGCCAATGTTGATCAAAACTTTGAGACACGCGTACCGTGGTGGTATAGGTGAAACGTTCTTCAACCTGAAGACGGACGATGCTCTGCTGTTGATGATAGTGAATCTCGAAGCCACGTTCATCGCGCTGCTCGATATCCGGCATCAATCGCATCAAGCGCAGATAATTAGCTTCACAATCAGCCATCTGCTTAACCAAATCAGGAACATAACGTTTTTTCATTGTATCTACAGCTCTACATCGATAGCGTTAACAGGTAAGTTTGATCATCAAGTGTCGCGATCACACTCAACGCGGATATTGGCGGCTTAGTTCTGCTCGTCCCAGCGTTGCAGTAAGGTTTGTCGATTTAATTGTAACCACTGCACCGCAATGATAGTGGCCGCATTATCAATCACACCGTTGGCCACCAACTCACATACCTCAGCAAAGGGTAGCACATGTACCAAAATATCCTCGCCTTCTGCAGCTAGGCCATGCACACCACCGACAACGGTGCTATCCACTCGCGCACAGAGGAGATCGACATATTCATCACTACCGCCGGCACTCGGCAGATAACGCGTGATCGGAACGATCGCATCAATCTGTGCTCCCGCTTCCTCGACCGATTCTCGCAGAGCAACGTCGTGCGGCGTTTCGCCAGGCTCAACAATGCCCGCTACTAATTCGAGTAACCAAGGATTTTCCGATTTACCTAGCGCGCCCACTCGAAACTGTTCAACCAGCACCAACGCGTCTTTAGCGGGATCAAACAACAAGACACACACCGCATCGCCTCGCTGACACTGCTCACGCACAACCTCAATCTCTCCCCCATTGAACAGCGCATGACGGATCGTTAAGCGGCGAATTTTAAAAAAACCATCACACGTCCGTTGCTGCGCAATTATTGCCGCATCCCCTGCGGTAAAGGTAGGTTGCCAGTGAGCCATAACGCTATTCCGAATTGAGTCTAGGATTAAAGTCTACAATGAAAGAGTTGAGGTATTCATGGGTGATTTTCATGCACGGCACATAGCCCAACCAATCGTGCGTCAATATAGCACGACTGATGGGTCTCTCAGACTGGAATCTATAATTATAAAGAATATGCTTATGCTTATGCTTATGCTATTAAAAGATATAGATCGCGCTAACCCAAAGCTAACCTGAGCATTAACCTAAGCACTAACCTAAGCACTAGCCTGAGCCTCAATCAGAGACACACAGCGCTGAACCAGCCGCCATGCACAACATGATAGCAAAGGTAAGGATGCTACACGCGAGCGATGGCGTGAGCATCATGTACGCTCAGATAAAGCCGAGGCCGTTTAAGCGTTCCGATTAACATCCGCCAACACAGGCACGATGCTTAACTAACACGCATATCGCGGCGAGTTGAGACAAACAGATGACTCCCCTCCCTTTGCTTCGCTTGTTTCTTTGCCTCGGCAGCCAACTCGGCGACTTCATGATAACTCGCGCACCGATAGGGGTCTGGATGCACAACACCACAAGAGAGACTTAGCATCGAATAAAACACCGCTTCGCCGTTACGACTCATCGCCCAAGTACCGCCCTGCTGAAGATCTGCTGGACTATAAAACTCACGCACAGCCTGATCAAACTGAGTCAAAATAAGCTCACAACGGGACTGCCAATCATCAGTACGAAACACGACGACAAAATCATCGCCACCGATATGGCCGGTAAAGCTGTCACCGTGAGCATGCTGAGTCAAAAGTTCACCCAACAACTGAATCAAACGATCGCCCTTCACATAGCCATAACTATCATTAAAGGGTTTAAAGAAATTGATATCGAAGTAAGCCACGCGGAAATTTTCAGTCTGCTTCAGCAGGCCATCGATCTCCCGATTGATGGGTACATTGCCCGGCAGTAGCGTTAAGGGATTAGCGTAACGAGCATTACGAATTTTAAGCTCGGTAATGCTCTTGAGTAGATCTCGAACATTGCCGATGCCTTGGTAATGCCCCTCTTTAGTGATCACTAACCCCTGATGCAAATACACTGCATCCTGCTCGGTAATCAGTCGCGATACTTGCTCTAAACTGGTATCCGCTTCAATCATGATCGCCTTCGTATCCAGAATACAGGTCACCGGACGATGCTCATATAAGGCACGACCATACTGTGTTGAAAACAGCTCCAGCAGATCTGAACGGTGAATCGTACCAATCGGTCGTCCTTCTTCGAGCACGGCGAGAATATCGTACAGCGAATTCTCACTGAACAGCTTAGCCGTCGGCCCCATTTGATCATCAAAGTTAAGCGCTGGCGCAGGATGTATCAATACCGCGGCGGTCTCGGCCATATCCTTTTCACTACCGGCGCGACGCTTGCGTGGTAACCATTCCTCACTGTCACATCTCATTTCTGGCTGTAACGTGGGGCGGCCTAAATAAAAGCCCTGACCAATAGTCGCACCAAGCTCTTTCAGCGTAATCAGTTCTGAGCGAGTCTCCACCCCCTCAACAATCACTTTAGAACCGACACCGTTAGCGATACTAAAGATAGATTTCACAAACTGACGCTTAATCGGTTCACGATCGACATTATGGATAAAATGACGATCAATTTTGACATAATCTGGCTGTAACTCTGACCACAATTTCAATCCTGAATAGCCTGTCCCTAGATCATCAACCGCCACTTTAAAGCCCATCTGCTTATAGTGATTAATCGCCTCAAAGGTCAAACCGTAATTATCGAACGGATGCTTTTCAGAGATTTCGATAACAATTGAATCGAGAGGAATATCCAGCGTTTTAAGCCATTCAGCAGTCAAGCCTTTGCGGTGCTCGGGGGTACCGAGTAGAGACGCACTGACATTTAAAAACAATTTACCCGCCAATGAGAGGCGCGCATAAGCTTCCAAGGAAAGGCGACGACAGAGCAACTCCAAACGATGTTCCAAGCCACATTCCATGGCGGTGTTAAACAGCGCCAGCGGAGAGTAAAGCTCACTTTCTTGTGGTCCTCGAATCAGCGCTTCATGGCCCAAAATTTCACCCCGTCGAAGATCGACAATGGGCTGAAAATGCGGATAAAGCTGCTCTGTTTCAATCAGTTGATGAAGTAGTGCATAACGATCGGGGATAGTTTGTGGCATGGTCATGTTAAGTCTGCTGACGATTACTGCTAATTAACCCAGTTTATTACTCGCAGATGACAGATAAATGACAGCCAACATCAACATAACCATTCGAGTGATCGAGTCTCTTAACATTACATAGCACCACGCTACGAACAGTAGAGCGCCTCTACTCCCCTCGCGCAAAACCGCGTAGCATCTGAATCTCTTCACTCCAGATAGTGTCATCGATGGTTTCCAGTATCAAAGGAATCCCTTTAAAGCGTTCATCGGTCATAATAAAACGAAACACTTCTAAGCCGATCTCTCCCATACCTAAGCTATGATGACGATCTTTATGACTATCGAAACTCGCTTTTGAGTCATTCAAATGCATACCCTTGAGGTACTCAAAACCAACTAGACGCTCGAACGCCGCAAAGGTGTTGTGACAGTCGTCTTGATCGCGCAAGTCATAACCCGATGCAAAGGTATGACAGGTATCAAGGCAAACGCCCACCCGACTTTTATCTTCAACCCGATCGATAATATGCGCAAGTTGTTCAAAACGGCAACCAAGATTACTGCCCTGACCTGCGGTATTTTCAATCACCGCGGTGATCCCCTCGGTTTGATCCAATGCCAGATTAATCGACTCGGCAATGGTATTCAGACAGGTTTCTTCACCTACTTTACGCAGATGACTACCGGGATGAAAATTTAAATAGCACAACCCCAGCTGCTCACAGCGCTGTAATTCATCGATAAACGCGGCCCGAGACTTGGCCAACGGCTCCGCCTCAGGATGCCCCAAATTAATCAGATAACTATCATGCGGTAAAATCTGTTCCGGCTTAAAGCCCAATCGCTCGCAGTTATTCCGAAACTGAGTAATGCTGCCTCGGGTTAATGGCTTAGCTTCCCAGCGACGCTGATTTTTAGTGAATAACGCGAACGCATTCGCGCCCAGTTTAGCGGCGTTTAACGGGGCATTTTCCACCCCACCACTGGCGCTGACGTGCGCTCCAACATAGTACATATGTGAATACCTTAACGAGTCCGAGAAACGGCTGAAGTAGAGACACTGAAGAAGAGGTTAAGCGGCGCGCAATCGGACGTTTGGATTGCGCGTCAAACGAGGCGCTGCTTACAACTTACAGCCACCACCGAGACAATCATCAAAATCCATACTTTCAAGCTCGGCACGTTCCGCCTGTGCCGTTTTAATACGTTTGAACATGAGTGCTTCAGCAGAAGCATCATCGCTAATACCCGCTTGCTCAAATACCGCCACCAACGTGTTCAATTCGTCTAAGGTAAAATCATTCATCATTTAGCTCTCATTAAAAAATAGCTACCTCACAGTGGTAGCAGGTGATCAATCATTAATTGCAGGCTACGCTGCCCGCGAAACTCATTAACATCCAACCGATAAACGGCATGTACTCGTTGCACGCTATCATTCGGCCAGACATCCAGATCCGCATTAAAGTGAATAGCATCGATCGCCATACCACTTTCTGGTTCCATCAGCACTAATTTTAGATGACGCTGCCCTACGATACGTTGCTGCAACAGGGAAAATTCACCATCAAACAAAGGCTCTGGGAACTGATGCCCCCAGGGCCCTGCCTCCCGCAACTGTTCGGCCATCTCCATGGTGAGTTCAGCCGAGGATAAGCCACCATCGGTCAACACCGCATGCTGCAGTTGCTCGGCACTCAGATGACGGCGCACTTCAGCATCAAAAGCTTGCTGAAATAAACCCAGATTTTCAGCCGCAATCGTCATGCCTGCGGCCATCGCATGGCCGCCGAACTTTTTCAACAAGCTCGGGTGCTTGGCCGCCACCGCGTCCAAACCATCCCGAATATGAAAGCCATTCACCGAGCGCGCCGAGCCTTTCAGTTCGCCTTTATCGCCGGTAGCAAACGCGACCACCGGACGATTAAGTTTCTCTTTAATACGCGAGGCGAGAATACCGATCACGCCCTGATGCCAATCACCATCATAGAGACATAAACCAAACGGTAACTCACCTTCGGCATCCAGCTCCAACTCATCAAGCAGCGCATTTGCCTGCTGCTGCATCTCTTGCTCTATCCCCCGACGCTCCTGATTCAAGCTATCGAGCTGTAAGGCCAATTGCTGTGCCCGCTCAGGATTATTGGTGAGCAGGCACTCAATGCCGATCGACATATCATCTAAACGTCCGGCGGCATTCAATCGCGGACCCAATGCAAATCCTAGATCGGTTGCCGTTAGGCGACGGCGTTGCCGACCGCTAATATCGATCAAAGCGATCAAACCTGGTCGCGCCTTACCCGAACGAATCCGCTGTAATCCTTGATACACCAAGGTGCGGTTATTCTGTTCTAACGGCACCACATCGGCGACCGTGCCTAGAGCCACGAGATCCAACAGCGCGGCCAAATTAGGCCTCGGTAGTCCCCGCGCCTCAAACCAGTTCTGCTCCTCCAGCGAACGACGCAGGGCGGTCATCACATAAAAAATAACGCCCACACCGCAGGTCGATTTTTCACTAAAGGGACAATCCGGCTGATTGGGATTGACGATGGCACAAGCTGCCGGCAACGCCTCACCGGGCAGGTGATGATCGGTGACAACGACATCGATACCCAGACTATTCGCCCTAGCCACCCCGGCAACACTGGAGATGCCATTATCGACCGTGATAATCAGGTCGGGCTGCAAGGCAGCGGCCACATCGACAATCTCAGGGCTTAGCCCATAACCATACTCAAACCGGTTCGGCACCAAATACGTCACGCGGCTTGCGCCCATCATTCCCAGCCCGAGCATACCAACCGCCGTACTGGTGGCGCCATCGCAATCAAAATCACCGACAATCAAAATCTGTTGATCTTGCTCTAATGCCACGATTAAACGCTTAACCGCCTCTGCCAGCCCCAACATATCCCGACCCGTTTGTAGCTGCTGTAGGCTTCGCCCTAAAGCATCAAGATCATCGAGTCCGCGGCTGGCATAAATACGCGCCAATAATGGTGTAACCTGACTGAAAATTTTGCCTTGAGAACCTGACTCACGGCGCCGAATGGTGATATCACTCATGTTGGCTCATATCCAAATTGGCTGCTGGAAATAATGTATCGGTTTTATCCGTCATGTAGTATGCCGCTAGGCCAATCCATTCACGCACGCCGATTGAGAGTTCGTAAAGATTACGGCCTAAATCCGCTCGCCAACTGCTCAAAGCGATAGCGCGAGAATAATAGTCCACGGGATAAGGCGTAATATGCCATCCCTGCTGCCTAAAGACGCCGACGGAGCGCGGCATATGAAACGCTGATGTCACCAGCAACCAGCCGCGCGGGTCCGCCGCATCGATCCCCGTAGGGATCGCATCTTGACTATAGATCGCGTTTTCAAAGGTATTGCGTGAGTCTCGCTCAAATATGACTCGCTGTTCGAGCTGCAGTGACTTAAGCCAAGTACGCTGCACATCAGCACCACGAAACTCCGGCTTCAGCACGGTACCCGAGCCCCCCGTGAGAATAACCGGAGCCTCGGGATAACGCTGCAATAACGATAACATAGCCATATCCCGCTCGGCGGCCATATTGAACTGTGGCTGTTGCCAAAGATGGCTCAACTCGGCCTCTTCAGCGCCCCCCAACACCACAATACCGGCAATCTCTTGCGGCATTGTCGCCGGAGAAAAACGTTTTTCCAGTGGCTGCAATAGCACATCGCCAACCGGATACAAGGTAATCAGCAACAAACACACCGCCACCAGAGAGCTGAGCGTACGCCAGCCTTTCAATAACCCGATCAGTAATAATATGACCAGCAGATTTCCCGGATTCGCTAACACCCAAAAACCTTTCGATAATAGAAAAAACAGGTCCATGCGTGTTATCCCCAATAAAAAGCCCGTTAAGGTCAGAGACTCTAACGGGCTATTATCAAAGCATCAAGTCAATTAGTCGCTATGAACATGCTCGGCGACAAACTGCTGCACAGTTGACAGCTGATTGTTCAACACCGTGAACTGTTCTTCGCGTTCAAATAGATCGGCCATATGCGCTGGCAATTGAGGTGATTCAAGCCCCGCCTTCAACACCGCTTCGGGGAATTTAACCGGATGAGCGGTTGCCAGCACAATCATTGGCACACTCGCATCACGCTTACATTGACGCGCGGCAACCACACCGATAGCCGTATGTGGATCGAGCAGATAACCGGTTTCGTCGGCTACTGTGGCGATCATGTTGCAGGTTGTTTCATCGTCACAAGCAAAGCTATCAAACAGCTCACGAACACTTTCCCAACGCGCTTGATCAAGCTGTACTGGCTGAGTTTTAAACTTAGCCATCAGCTCGCTAATCGCCTGACCATCACGACCATAGACATCAAACAATAAGCGCTCGAAGTTAGATGACACCATGATATCCATTGATGGCGACAGGGTATGCACAAGCTCACCCTTGCTCATATCATTACCGGAAATCACTCGATGCAGGATATCGTTTTTGTTGGTTGCCACCACCAGCTGACTGATCGGCAAGCCCATCTGTTTCGCCAAGTAACCGGCGAAAATATCACCGAAATTACCGGTTGGCACAGAGAACGCAACCTCGCGATGCGGACCACCGACAGCCAACGATGCCGAGAAGTAATACACGATCTGGGACATAATACGCGCCCAGTTGATCGAATTAACGGCGCCCAGCTTACGACCACCCAGAAAACGCTGATCGGCAAAACTATCTTTCACCATCTCCTGACAGTCATCGAAGTTACCTTCGAGGGCAATATTGAACACATTATCTTCAATAATAGTGGTCATCTGTTTGCGTTGAACTTCAGACACACGGTTATGCGGATGGAGAATAAAGATATCCAGATGTTCGCTGTGACGGCAACCTTCAATCGCCGCCGAACCGGTATCACCGGAAGTCGCGCCCATGATAACCAGACGCTCCTGACGCTTCGTCAGGGCATAATCCATTAACCGCCCGAGTAACTGTAACGCAAAATCTTTAAATGCGAGCGTCGGCCCATGAAACAGTTCTAGCACCCACTCATTGGTGCCTAGCTCTTTCAATGGTGCAACCGCCGTATGATTAAAGCCGGCATAAGTGTCATCGATCATCTGCTTGAGATCGGCATCGGCAACACAATCACCGACAAACGGCTGAATGATTTTATAGGCTAATTCACTATAGGATAGGCCCGCCCAAGAAGCGATCTCTGCTTGACTAAAGGTCGGTAGCGTTTCCGGCACATACAAACCACCATCGCTAGCCAAACCGGCCAACAAGACTTCTTCAAAATTCAGCGCAGGGGCCTGACCCCGGGTAGAGATATATTTCACGATCTAAATTCCTACGTTTGCGGTTGCCTTACAGATGCTCAACGCGAATACGCGTTATCGCTTCATTCACGTCAGCCAACGCTTCAATCTTGGCAATCGCTGCGTTCATTAATTTTTCCTTCACATCCTGCGTCAGGATAATGACAGGCACCTGTTGCTGATGCGTCTCTTTCTGCACAATCGCGTTAATGCTGATTTCAGATTCACTCAGGATAGCGGCAATTTTGGCCAGCACCCCAGGACGCTCATTAACCGTTAGGCGTAAATAATAGCCACTGACAATTTCATCAACCGCCGAGATTGGCATCTCTGACAGACTGCCTGGTTGGAAAGCCAAATGCGGCACTCGGTTATCACGATCGGCGGTTAGCATTCTAACCACATCAACAATATCAGCGATCACCGCAGAGGCCGTCGGCTCGGCACCGGCACCGGCACCGTAATACATCGTCTGCCCGACTGCATCACCATCCACCAGCACGGCGTTCATGACACCATGCACACTGGCCAGCAAGGCTTTTTCAGGAATCATGGTAGGGTGTACTCGTAGCTCGATACCGTTTTCGGTACGTCGGCTGATACCCAAGTGCTTAATACGGTAACCCAGCTCTTCGGCATACTCGACATCGGCAGCGGTAATATTGCTGATGCCTTCGGTATACGCTTTATCGAACTGTAACGGAACACCAAACGCGATCGATGCCAAGATCGTCAGTTTATGTGCCGCATCAATGCCTTCAACATCAAAGGTTGGATCGGCTTCGGCATAACCGAGGGCCTGCGCTTCGCTTAGCACATCCGCAAAGTCACGCCCTTTATCTCGCATTTCTGTCAAGATAAAGTTCCCAGTGCCATTGATAATCCCAGCTAACCAGTTGATCTGATTACCGGACAGGCCTTCACGAATCGCCTTGATGACAGGAATACCACCGGCAACCGATGCTTCAAATGCCACCATGACATTTTTTTTCTGTGCCGCCTCGAAAATTTCATTACCATGCACCGCGATCAGCGCTTTATTCGCCGTCACGACATGCTTACCATTTTCGATAGCCGTCATCACCAGCTCAAGAGCCGTCTCATAGCCACCAATCAACTCAACAATAATATCGATTTCAGGGTTGCGGGCAATCTCAAAAATATCCGCTGTAATATGGGTACCCCGAGTGTCACAATCAGGATTTTCACGACGGGCGCCAATCGCTTCTACAACGATGTTACGACCCGCACGACGGGCGATCTCTTCTGCGTTACGTTTCAGTACATTAAACGTACCACCACCAACGGTGCCAAGACCACAGATACCAACTTTTACAGGTTTCAAACCATTACCTCACGCTATTACTGGGCTATTCGAGCGACAGACTTTTCTGCGGTTAAAAATAGTGCCACATTATAGCGAAAACCATCTCTAAGCTCTATGCAGCGACTCAACTCGATTGAAAAAATCCCCGAAACAATAACCCCAACATAAAAAAGAGAGCCCTTGGCTCCCTTAAAGTTCACAAAATGCTGAATATGCGAATCAAACAAAGACTCAGTTAATCACACCGAGCCTTGTCGCCAACTGCTTCGCAGGCACATAACCCGGCACCAAAGAGCCGTCTTGCAGTACCAGCGCGGGAGTGCCCGTAACGCCCATCTGCTGCCCCAACTGATATTGACTCATCACGGGACTATCAGCACAACTCAACATCGGAATCGTCTCGCCGGCCTTAGCGCTATTCATCAAGCTCTGTTGATCAGCGGTCTCGGCGCACCAGATGGCATCCATCACTTGCTGCGTCTTAGAGCCAGCTCCGGCACGCGGAAAAGCCAGATAACGCACCTCAATACCATAACCCGTCAACTGCTCAACCTCACCATGTAACTTGCGGCAATAAAAACAATCGGTATCCGTAAATACAGTCACATGCGCCTTGGTTTCGCCTTGAGCGGGATAAACAACCATATCTGCAGAGCTAATCGTTTCAAGCTGCTTGAGTCGGCCGGCTTTCTTTGCCTCTTCGGTCAAGTTGAGCAACTGACCATCGGCCTGCACCTGATAAACTTCACCGACAATAAAGTGACTACCCGTCTCATTAACATAAAGGGTTTCACCACTCGCCAATGTCACCTCATAAAGCCCAGGAAATGATGCATCAGCAACGGCAACGATAGGTACCTGACTGTTCAAGGCACTCAATGAGGCACGAATAGCCGCCTCTTTGATGTCATCGGCTGCCGATACATTGACACTCAATAGAGCGATGGTCATCAGGGTGAAAAATATTTTTTGCATAGTTTCCTCTATGATCGAGACAGCTTCAGACACTGAAGCCAGAAAGTTTTCATTTAACCTATCGCACGATGGCATTCACAGCTTAATCTGCTGAACTATTGATAACGGCGATGTCTTAATGGCGATTAGCCATGAACGCGGATGACGGGCCAACCGAGCCCAGCCAGACAACAAATAACCTTTAGAGCCCATCAAGCCTACTCCTAAGACGCTAATAAAGCAGCTTAGTTTCCAGCCTAAGCAGAAAAACTGAAAACAACCTGAAAATAAATATAAATCAGCCCCGAGGATGATGCTGTTTATGCAGCGATTGCAACCGATGACGAGCCACATGCGTATAAATCTGTGTTGTTGATAGATCGCTATGACCTAACAGCAACTGCACAACCCGCAAGTCGGCACCATGATTCAATAGATGAGTGGCGAAGGCATGTCGTAATACATGAGGCGAAGGCAGTTGTTCGATGCCCGCGGTCAAACCATGACGCTTGATGCGATGCCAAAAGGTTTGTCGCGTCATCTGCTGACCTCGACGACTAGGAAAGACCACCTCATTTTCGTCATCTTGAATCAGCACTAGCCGCGCTTCCTTAAGATAACGCATCAACCAATCCGCCGCCTCATCACCTAAAGGCACCAAGCGCTCCTTATCACCCTTACCCACCACACGAATAACGCCTTGTCGCACGTTAATTTGCGATAACTGCAAACCGATCAGTTCACTCACACGTAAGCCGGATGCATACAGCATTTCAAGCATCGCTCGATCGCGAAAGCCAAGCGCATCGTGCGTATCCGGCGCCTGTAATAACGCCTCGACATCCGCCTCACTCAAACTCTTCGGCAGTGGCCGACTTCGCTTCGGGCTATCAATTTGCAGCGTCGGGTCTTCACTTAAGATCCCCTCCCTTAACAGATAACGATAGAAACCGCGTAAACAAGAGAGTAACCGAGCCGTAGAACTGGCTTTCATTCGCTGCCTCACTCGCCAATGCAGGTAATTCAACAAGTCAGTACGTGCCGCTTTCAAGAGGCCAGCATCATTGCCATTTAACCAGCAGGCATAGATGGATAAATCGCGACGATAAGCGTTAAGTGTATTTTTACTTAGCCCTTTTTCCAGCCACTGTGCATCAACATACGACTCTATCAATTGCGCATCGTCAAGGGAGGGGTGTTCTGCCGTCAGCCTTCCATCGACCGAGGGGGCGTTAATCAATAACTCGCTCATCTCTCAGTTGATATCCTTTATGCAACCGTTTACCGCAATACTTTCAGCTTAGACAGCTTGGTTTTATTAATGGGATAGCTCGCACTACCCTGACCTACATGCTCATCAACATACAGCATGTTACCTTGCACCTTACGTAACACACCTTCAACTTTACGACCAAAATAGGTTTCTAATTTTATCCAGCTACCCACATACTGCTCAATCTCTTCATGACTGATCGACTCGTAGCGCTTTTCATAAATCGTTGGATCGACCTCATTACCACGCACGGCACGACGGATCGCTTCACGCGTTGCTTTACGCTGCAACTCTGCCTCTGAGAGACCCGCTTCAGGCCCCTGACTTATCTCGCTACCGTTACCCGCATAGGCTGCGACAACGATCAGCAGTAACACAGAGCCTAGTCCGATCGATAGTCTCTTCAAAACATCAACCCAAAACGATAATCTAGTTTACATCTCGGCAATAGTTGCAACCTCAGCAATATGAGAATATACGCATTATACGTTATTCATATTACTGTGAGTTCAGCGTCTACGCGAACCTGAAACGCAAAAAAGGCGACCGAAGCCGCCTTTTTATAGGTAAACTGAACCAATAATTACTTAGCCAGTTTCTCTTTAATACGTGCAGACTTACCGCTACGCTCACGCAAGTAGTACAGTTTAGCCTGACGTACATCACCGCGACGCTTAACTTCGATGCTATCGACAGTTGATGCAAATGTTTGGAAAGTACGCTCAACACCAACACCGTGAGAGATTTTACGTACAGTGAACGCAGAGTTAACGCCACGGTTACGCTTACCGATCACAACGCCTTCAAACGCCTGCAGACGCTGACGGGTGCCTTCAACTACTTTTACCTGAACAACAACGGTATCACCCGGTGCAAATTCTGGCACTTCTTTATTCATCTGTTCAGCTTCGATCTGCTGAATGATAGAGTTTTTGCTGCTCATCGCTCGCTCCTAAATACTAGCCCTGAGACGCCTCGGTCTCACGGATAAATTCATTTAACAATGTTTGCTGCTCTTTGTTTAACTCAAGATCTTGCAACAGTTCAGGACGCCTTTTCCAGGTTCGCCCCAGCTGCTGCTTCAAACGCCAGCGTCTGATCGATTCATGGTTTCCGCTAAGCAACACATCAGGTACGGACATATCGTCGAGTTTTTCCGGTCGGGTATAGTGCGGACAGTCTAGCAATCCGTCACTAAAGGAGTCTTCAGTCGCTGAATCCTGATGGCCAAGCACACCGGGAACCAAACGCGATACCGCATCGACCATCACCATCGCTGGTAATTCGCCACCACTGAGCACAAAATCACCCAACGACCACTCTTCATCGATTTCAGTTTCAACTAGACGCTCATCAATACCTTCGTAGCGTCCCGCAACCAAAATTAACCGCTCTTCAGCTGCTAACTCCTGCACCCCAGCATGATCCAGTCGGCGCCCCTGCGGGGAAAGGTAGATCACTCTAGCCTGACCACCGGCAGTTTTTTTCGCTGCTTGAATCGCATCTCGCAGCGGCTGCACCTTCATCAACATACCGGGACCTCCGCCATAAGGACGGTCATCCACCGTACGGTGTTTATCCTGTGTAAACTCTCTTGGATTCCAACACTGCAGATCCAACAAGCCGTTTCGCACAGCCCTTCCGGTGACGCCATGACGGGTGACCGCCTCGAACATCTCAGGAAAGAGAGTAATTACACCGATCCACACCGGTTAAAACTCCGGATCCCAGTCGACCCGAATCGTACCTTCTTCAAGGTTTATCTCTTTAATCACCTGATCAGGCAGATAGGGAATCAATCGCTCGCGGCGATCAATACTGTCTGCGTTACCTTTTACGACCAACACGTCGTTAGATCCGGTAGCGATCAGATGACTGACGTTACCCAGCTTGTCACCGGACTCAGTCAATACACTAAGCTTTTCCAACTGACTCCAATAGAAATCACCCTCTTCCAATTCAGGAAGCTGGCTTGTCTCTATCGCAATATCGACGCCACAATACTGTTTCGCAATATCTCGATCATCGACACCCGTCAGTTTTGCGACCAGCCCCTTGCCATGCTTTTTACCATCCGAAATTTTGAACGGTAACCACTGACCATTAATGTTCAGTAGCCATGGCGAGTAATCGAGGATGCTCTCCATCGGCTCGGTATGGGAATAAACCTTAACCCATCCCTTAACACCATAAAGTGTGGTGATGCGCCCGACGGTTGTTATATCTTCAGACGTATAGCCACTCATCACTCAAACCCGACTGATTGCTTCAATATGCTTACTTAGCTTCTTTTAGGAGCTTGGCTACACGATCAGACAGTTGCGCGCCTTTAGCTACCCAGTACTCGATACGTTCTTGGTTGATACGTAGAGTCTCTTCCTGACCTTTAGCCAGTGGGTTGAAGAAGCCAACACGCTCAATAAAACGACCGTCACGCGGATTACGAGAATCAGCCACAGTCAGGTGATAGAATGGACGCTTTTTAGCGCCGCTACGAGCTAGACGAATAGTTACCATGCGTTAGGTCCCTTTATTAAGTGAGTTTTGATATCGCTCACAGTTTACAGATAACAGCCTCATTCCGATTTTCAGAAAACCGACGCAGACTGCACCCATTTAAAAAACAGGCCGGCATATTACGTGAATTTGCCGGCCCTGTGAAGCTTTTTGATTATAAAATAAACATCCGAGAGAAGACGGGTTACATCCGTGGAAAACCACCCGGGCCGCCGGGCCCACCCATACCGCCTGGCATCATACCTTTCATGCCACGCATCATTTTCGCCATACCGCCTTTTGATGAGCAAAGCACTTATAGAGAGGTCATCATCTTGACCATCGGCTTATGCGTACAGCACTAGGCTAAAACAATTACATCCGTGGAAAACCACCCGGGCCGCCGGGCCCACCCATACCACCTGGCATCATGCCTTTCATACCACGCATCATTTTCGCCATACCGCCTTTTGATGAGAACTTCTTCATCATCTTGGCCATCTGCTTATGCTGTTTCAGTAGACGGTTTACATCCTGAATCTGCGTTCCCGATCCCATCGCTATCCGTTTTTTACGCGAACCGGAAATAACATCGGGACGTTTACGTTCATGAGGGGTCATCGAATTAATGATTGATTCAAACTGTTTAAAGCCTTTCTCCGCGCCGGACAGATCAGCGCCCTGCATGGCTCCACCCATCTGTCCCATACCCGGCAGCTTATCCATCAGCGAGGCCATACCGCCCATATTGTTCATCTGCTGTAGCTGATCACGGAAATCTTCCAGATCGAAACCTTTACCTTTCTGAACTTTTTTCGCTAAGCGCTCAGCTTTATCTTTATCAACCTTCTGTTCGACTTCCTCGATCAGAGAGAGCACATCCCCCATGCCGAGGATTCTTGAGGCGATACGATCAGGGTGGAACGGCTCAAGGGCATCAACTTTCTCACCCACACCGAGGAACTTAATCGGCTTACCGGTGATATGACGGACAGAGAGCGCCGCACCACCGCGAGCATCACCATCAGTTTTGGTCAGAATCACACCAGTCAGCGGCAAGACATCATTGAATGCCTTCGCCGTATTGGCCGCATCCTGACCGGTCATTGCATCAACGACAAACAATGTTTCTACCGGCTTAACCGCGGCATGCAACGCTTTGATCTCGTCCATCATGTCATTATCGACATGTAAACGCCCCGCGGTATCGACGATCAGAACATCGAAGTGCTTAATTTTGGCATGATGAATTGCCGCATTAACGATATCAATCGGCTTTTGCTGAATATCCGATGGAAAGAAATCCACCTCCACTTCAGCGGCCAAGGTTTCCAACTGTTTGATCGCCGCCGGACGATAAACGTCAGCCGAGACCACCAGCACTTTCTTCTTTTCCCGTTCCCGCAGAAAGCGCGACAACTTGGCCACCGAGGTGGTTTTACCCGCCCCCTGAAGGCCCGCCATCATCACGACTGCCGGTGGTTGAGCAGCAAGGTTGAGGCCTTCATTGGCCTCACCCATCACTTTTTCGAGTTCCTGCTGAACTATTTTTACAAAGACCTGCCCTGGGCTCAGGCTCTTACTAACCTCGGTGCCAACGGCTCGCTCTTTTACGTTGTTAATAAATGCTTTAACAACCGGCAATGCTACGTCGGCTTCCAGCAATGCCATCCGCACTTCACGCAGTGTGCCTTGAATATTGTCTTCGGTCAGTTTTGCCTGGCCCGTCACCGCCTTCAGCGTTTTCGCTAGACGATCCGTCAGATTCTCAAACATAGTTACGCCTTGAGGTGTTAAATCCGCTACTGTTTATGCCAGAGCTAGCTTCTGTGCTGCTCTGTGACAGTAAAATAAAGTGAACCATTATACAGCAGCCGCGCCCTTTAGGAACCTGATAATCGCGCAGCATCGACTATTAAGTAACCAACGACTTTATTAGATAGGCTAAATCACTACGCATCAATATTTCATCACACTCATATTTATGACACACTTAGCGCCTGCAAACTCTATGGAACTGACGAGCTAACCGCTGATGCAAACTCTGCCCGCAATTATCGCTATTACCTGTTACCTGATCGCTACTGTACTACAATGGCAGAACGTAAGCGGACGCACGATCAACCACCTTATTGTGCGTTTGATTGGCTTGATTGCGGTTATCTCTCACGGCTATGCATCCTATCTTGATTTACATCGCCCGAGCGGCATACATCTAGAGTTTTTTAGCGCCGGCTCACTGATCGGCTGGCTGGTTGCCGGATTGGTGTTACTCAGCTCTCTGCGGCAAAAGATCGACAATTTATTCATCGGTATCTTTCCCCTCGCCGCCATCACCTTGTTCTTCACATTATTCGGCTTAGATGACTCGATCGGTCGACACTATGATGCCGGTTTAATTATCCACATTCTTATTTCCATCTTGGCTTATAGCATCTTCACTTTGGCCGCCTTTCAAGCAGTCTTACTGGCTAAGCAGGAATATCAGCTAAAACACCACAAAACCAAAGGTTTGCTTCGCTCACTTCCACCACTACAAACGATGGAAGCGCTCCTATTTGAGATGATCTGGACCGGGCTAATCTTGCTGACCCTATCCCTCATCACCGGCGCCATTGTTTTTGATGACCTTTTTGCTCAGCACCTGGTTCACAAAACCATCCTTTCGATCTTCGCTTGGTTGCTTTACGCCTCCCTCTTAGTAGGCCGTCATCTACTGGGGTGGCGCAGCCATAAGGCGATACGCTGGACAGTAGGCGGTTTCATCGTACTGATGCTGTCATTCTTTGGCAGTAAATTTGTCGTCGAACAGCTGTTATAACGCGTTTTAATTCACAGAAAAGCCTCTTGAAACGGCCCTATGCTTGACAGTTTCGGGGGTTAAACAGACAATGGCTTTCCTACTAGCAAGCAAAGGTTTACCGTCTTGGAAGGCGCATCGATTGAGTCCCTTGTGGGACTGCTTTTTTTTCTGATCCTCTGTTCAGCTTTTTTCTCAAGCTCTGAAACAGGCATGATGTCACTCAACCGTTATCGGTTACGACACCTGGTTAAGAACCGGCACAGAGGAGCCATCAAGGCCAATAAACTGCTGAAACGCCCCGATCGACTGATCGGCGTCATTCTTATCGGCAACAATTTCGTTAATATCCTTGCCTCGGCTATCGCCACGATTATCGCGGTTAAAATCTGGGGCGAAAGCGGTATATTTATCGCCACGGCGGCGCTCACATTAGTGATTCTAATTTTTGCCGAAGTCTCGCCAAAAACCGTGGCAGCACTGCACCCTGAAAAAATCGCTTTTCCGGCGGCCTACGTGCTACATCCACTGTTAAAACTGCTGTACCCATTAGTATGGATGGTGAACCTGATCACCAATAACCTGCTCAAGCTATTGGGTATAAAGGTGACTAGCGGTGAGAACCATCACCTCAGCACAGAAGAGCTACGCACCTTAGTCAACGAATCTGGTGCGGTGCTACAGCACCGTAATCAGTCGATGCTGCTGGGGGTATTGGAACTCGATGATGTCACCGTGAAAGATATCATGATCCCGCGTAACGAGGTCGGGGGGATCGATATGGATCATGATCTAGATGAGATTATTGATCAGCTTAGCAAAACCCCTCACACTCGGATGCCGGTTTATCGAGGCGAGCTAAACAAGGTCGTTGGCATTCTACATATGCGTAACTTGGCTCAGGTGTTCCGGCAAGAATCGGTTACCAAGGCCGCCATTTTGCAGGTTATCCATGAGCCGTACTTTGTACCAGAAAGCACACCGCTACAGACACAGCTATTAAACTTTCAACAGGAAAACCGGCGAATCGCGTTAGTCGTCGATGAATACGGCGATATCCAAGGTATTGTGACACTGGAAGATATCTTGGAAGAGATCGTCGGTGAAATGTCTCTTAATGGCAAAGAAGACAATCAAGATATCTACCCGCAGTCCGATGGTAGTTTCTTTATCGACGGCACGGCTAACATTCGAGATGTTAACAAATCACTCAACTGGAATCTGCCGACCGATGGCCCAAAAACCATCAACGGCTTGGTAATGGAGATTCTGGAAGCCATACCGGATGCCAATATCTGTATGTTGATCGGTAATTACCGTATCGAAACACTACAGGTTTGCGACAATCAGATAAAAACGATTCGCGCCATGACTCATGATAGCGAATACGAGGAGGAAGAGGAGTAACCCGCTCTATGACTCGATGAGCTTGCTCTTAACGCTATTGATCTTATCGTCAATCGTTTGCTCTCGATCGGTGCGAGTGCCGATACGCATACTACTGCTGATCCGCACCGCACCCAACTCATGCACAACCTCATGACAGCGCTTTACCGCCGCAAAGACCTCATCCCAGTCGCCCTCGATATTCGTGCCATAAGCGTGCATTTGATGTGACAAGCCCGCTGCCTGCAACACTCGTTGACAGGCGGTGACATAAACAGATACCGATGTACCCACCCCTAATGGAATAACACACAGATCAATCATTACTTGCATACTATCCTCACTACTAGACACACTTATCGTCCGCTTCCCGTTGACGAATTAACGTCAACACCGCTCTTTTTTGTTCATCATCTAAGACGCCCCACTCGGCGATTTCCATGCCACTGCGACGACAAGCAATACACAGATCCTTTTCATCAAGCGCGCAAACACCGATACAGGGAGAGTGGACGGGGCGAGACGTATTTTCGTTAGTCATATTTTACTTCTGTTCAATTGAGTCATTGCCGTACTCAACCACTAGGGCTTAAGCAATACGGTGTTCGGGTCGTACCTTCATCGGAATTTGCGCATCAAAAGCAACATTTAAAAGCTCGACCAGCATATAAGCCGTCAGCCCCCAAATAATATCTCCCTCATACTCATACGCTGGCACATAATGAGTCATCCCTCGAAAGCGGATTTTATCCGTATGATGACGACGGTCATCGAGAAAAAAACTCAGCGGCACTCGATGAATCCGATCTAACTCATCTAAATTAGGAATCAACTCCGTGTCTGCGGGAATCACGCCAACATAGGGCCTCACCTGAAGCTGATGTTTAGACAACACATCACCGAGTTGCCCCATAATATCAACATGGCCCGGCTGCAAGCCAACCTCCTCTTGCGCCTCACGCAAGGCGGTAAACAGTAAATCTGGATCAGTAGCATCCCGTTTACCGCCAGGAAAAGCGATCTCACCACTATGCGTGCTTAGGTGATCACAGCGACGGGTGAGAATAACCTCTGGGTCGTCCCCGTTATCGGTGAGTGCAATCAGTACACTGGCCTGTCGAGCATTCCCCTTAAGCGTTTTCGGCGTATGCCGCGTTATTTTTTGTTTTAGCTGATCAATCATGAGCTTTATTTTGAATCACTCCTTATTTACCATAATCACAACATCATACCGCTGGTAACAACGAAAGTTTAGCGTCGATAGCTAAAACGGCGCTCACTTCGCTGAATAAAGTGCTTAACCGTACTTACTTCGGCTTTTACTTAGCTCATCACCATCGTGCCATGTCGATCATCTCAGCTCGACTCAGCCAAAACACTAAAGGGCCGCTAAAAACAGCTTTTTAATCGAGAATATTTGAGCTCAGAGCCGCAATTGCATTACAGTTAAAACAGCAACGTGATACAACGCCATATCACTTTTGGATCGAGCATTTTGAAGGATAATCAATGAAGTATTGCAACTTATGCGGATCAACGGTCCGGTTTGAAATTCCCTCGGGCGATAACCGCCCACGCCATATCTGTAATCACTGCGGCGAAATTCACTATTCTAACCCTAAAATTATCGCCGGTTGCCTGCCGGTATACGAAGACAAAGTATTGCTCTGCAAGCGAGATATCGAACCGCGTATTGGCTTTTGGACCTTACCCGCAGGCTATATGGAAAATAGCGAATCAACTCGCGATGCGGCCTGCCGCGAAACCCTTGAAGAAGCCAATGCTCGAGTGAGTAACTTACAACTGTATACACTCACATCTATCGTGCCAGTCAGTCAGGTACAGATGCTCTATCTGGCACAATTAGACGACTTAAACTTCTCCGCAGGCGATGAAACCACCGATGTACAGCTATTTTCCGAAGCGGATATTCCGTGGGACGATCTAGCATTTCAAACCATCAAAAATGCGTTGACGTTTTATTTCCACGACAGGAAAACAGGTCACTTTCCATTACATCACGTCGACCTGACCATTCCAGCGGGTCAATATGTGGAAAAACCGTAGCCACGCCTGAGGCAGTCAATAACCGATTGTAAAGCCATACCGGCCTGACTCAGGCAGTTAAGTAGACAGTATAAATAAACAGGCAATACGTCTCAAGCTGACTAACATCGGACTCAGGTTAAAATAATGATATCCTGTCGTTGGCCTATAATATTGATTACAGGCCAACGAAAACCACGATAAATCACAGCCCACAAGGCCGTTTTTTACTTTGCGCTGCCTATCCTGTGCACATAATGAGAATCATCAATGACGCTGCTAATCACCACTTGGATTAAATTCTTTGTCCTGTTTGCACCCTTCTTTGTGGTGTCTATGTTCCTCTCCCTAACCCGAGGAGACACACCGGCCGAACGCCGTAGCACCGCGAATAAAGCTGTTTTCGCTGCAACGCTCGCCGCGCTGGTACTATTTTTCTTTGGCTCACCGCTGTTTGAGCTGCTCGGCATTACTATCGATTCATTCCGCATTGGCGCGGGTATTCTGCTGTTTCTGTCGGCCATCAGCTTAGTCAGAGAAGGGGTTCGCAGTAATGCGCAAGTGCCTGATACGATTCGCGAAGACACATCGGTTGTGCCATTAGCGATCCCCACCATTATCGGGCCCGCCACCATTGGTGCCATTCTCGTTTACGGCTCTGAGCTACACGGTATAGAGATGCTTTATGGTCTTTCCGGTATGTTTCTGGCACTCATTTCACTGCTATTACTACTGCATATTGCAAACCGATTAGAGCGCGTACTCGGCAAAACGGGTTTGAATATCCTCAGTAAGATCACCGGCCTCATTCTTGCTGCGATGGCATCCGAGATCGTCCTAACCGGTATCACCGGCTTTATGATGCGTATCGGTCACTGAGCGTTATTACAGCAATATCGCAGATCCCAGTGGTCACGGGGTCTGCGACCGTTACCCCACTGATACTCAAGCTTAATCCACAACTTTATCCACAGAATTTGTGACTAATATTCAGCGTTTTTAACAGCTTAATTATTGACCTGGGCAAATTTAACACACAATTAATAAAACCATCTATAACAATAGCTTATATAACTACCGCAACGGTTACCCATACTTAATCAACAACCTTACCCACAGGATATGTTTATAACTATTTCAGTTATAAACATGATCATAAATCAGCCAGCTGCCATACATCATAGGCCACTTCTTCATACGGGTGTGCCTGCTTTAAGGCGCTGATCGCGGCGCGAATCAAGTGATCTTCACACACCAACTCAACCCGCCACTCGGGCACCTGTGCCAAAGTATTCTCACGGCCGATGTAAGGATGACTGCCGGGCAAAGGCCGAAACTGACCCAACCCTTTCACTTGCCAGCAACAACTCTCATACTCACCGATGCGTCCCGCGCCGGACAAAAATACCGCCTGCTTAACAACCTCTAAAGCCTCATCGGGCACAAAAAACGCCAGCTTATACATGCCTCTTTCCCTGTGAATAGTTATTGTTGATATCGAGCGCACGCCAACAAGTGCAAAAAAAAACGGCCGGTGATCGCTCACTAGCCGTTTATCTTAAACCATCGTCAAGCCTACAACTCATCCACTAGACGGCGCAGATCTTCCACTTTACGCGAAACCACTTTTTCAAGATGCTCAATCTCGTCTAGCAACTGCTGCTTCTTATCTTTAACACTTCGTTCGGCCGAGACCAGCACTTCCAATTCATCGATCGCCCGCAGAAAGTAGGGGGACGGCTCTGTACTGGCACGATAAGGCACCAAACCACCCTCAACAGAAACGTTAGTATGCTTACGCTTGAATTTGAATTTTTTACTTTTCGTCATCCATTCGCCATGATGCCGATGCAGATAAATTTTTAGTACATCAACATCGTTTTCAGTACGCGTGGAGAATTTTTCAATTTCACGGGGCTCATCAAACCCCATCTCTTTTAAAGTCCGAAACTTATCGGCAGACATTGCTTTACTCCATCATCCATTAGCAGAAACTTCCTTGAATATAGATGAAAAAATCTAAAATGGGAGGTTTTATTAATCCCACCGTGGGAGATTTATAACAAGCCGCAACTAGAGAATAAAAAACCGCCTATTGGCGGTTTGGTTTTTAAAAAGTAATTCAACGGCTTGCTTAGCTTTTCAAGTTGAGAACATCCTGCATATCATACAAACCATTCTCTTTAGCAGCTAACCAGCTAGCGGCACGCACAGCCCCTTTAGCGAAGGTCATTCGCGAGCTGGCCTTATGTGTAATCTCGACTCGCTCACCTTCGGTGGCGAACAGCACGGTATGATCACCCACAACATCCCCCGCCCGAATCGTCACAAAGCCGATCTCTTCTTTGGTACGCGCACCGACCTGCCCTTCTCGACCGTACACCGCACACTGACGCAGATCACGCCCTAATGTATCGGCGACCACTTCACCCATACTCAGCGCCGTACCAGATGGTGAATCCACTTTATGATGATGGTGCGCTTCAATAATCTCAACATCATAGTCATCGCCCAGCGCCTTAGCGGCATCGGCCAACAGCTTAAAGCAGAGATTCACCCCCACACTCATGTTGGACGCAAACACCAGTGGCATTGATTCAGCAAAGCTTTGCAGCTCATTACGTTCAGTTTCATTCAGACCGGTCGTGCCAATCACCATCGCTTTAGCATGTAGCGCACAGAGCGCTAAATTGGCGAGTGTTGCTTTCGGTGTCGTAAAGTCGATCAGCACATCAAAGTCATCGATGACTTGCTCTAGCGAGCCGACAATCTGTACGCCTAGCTTACCAACACCCGCCACTTCACCGGCATCAGCACCGATAAGGCTACTCGTCGGCTCGACAATAGCGGCACCTAGGGTTAACCCATCGGTTGCCTGAATCGCTTCTATATTTGTTTTTCCCATGCGCCCAGCGGCGCCGGTTACGGCAATTCTAATCATTCTAACTTCCTGATCTGATTTCGAGGTTGCGTACCTCGCGGGTAAGTCTTAACTTTTCGCCTGACTGACACTCTGATCCATATCAAAGGCCGGCTTTTCACAGTCGGGGCGACCAACAATCTTAGCGGGAACACCCACCACGGTGGTATGTGGCGGCACATCTTCAAGTACCACTGAGCCACCCCCGACTTTTGCGCCAACACCCACTTCGATATTACCGAAGATCTTCGCGCCGGCAGCAATCATCACCCCTTCACGAATTTTAGGGTGTCGATCGCCACTCTCTTTGCCAGTACCGCCCAATGTGACTGACTGAAGAATGGAGACATCGTTTTCAATGACACAGGTTTCACCCACCACAATACCGGTGGCGTGATCAAACATCACACCGCTGCCGATCTGAGCCGCTGGATGAATATCAACTTGAAAGACTTGACTGACACGACTCTGAATATAAAGCGCCATCGAACGACGCCCCTGCTTCCACATCCAGTGCGCGATACGATAGGCTTGCAGTGCATGAAAGCCCTTCAGGTAAAGCAATACCGTGGTAAAGCTAAACACCGCCGGATCGCGGATACGAACCGCGGTAATATCCTGACAGATACACTTGAGGATCTCAGGATCACCACTCAACGCTTCTTCAATCAACTCGCGCAAAGTAATAGGCGCCATCACCTCATCAGACAACTTATTGGCCAACAGGTAACTCACCGCCTCACAGAGACTATGATGCCGAATAATCGTGCTATGGAAAAAGCTCGCCAAGAAGGGCTCAATAGCTATCTCGTCGCGTGCTTCCTGCTGAATCAATCGCCACAACTCTTTCGGTTGAGTGGGGAAATCACTCATGTAGGACTCCTAGAAAGGCAAAAGGGCTGCAATGCAGCCCTTTAGGGATATCAGGTCATATCCTCAAAAAATTTCTTAACGCTATCAAAAAAACCATGTTTCTTAGGTCCATGATGTTTTTGGCGTTCATCCATCGCTGTCTCAAACTGTTTCAGCAACTCTTTCTGCTTACCGCTCAAGTTTACCGGTGTTTCAACGATAACCCGCACCAGCAGATCACCTACACTGCCACCACGTACCGGCTTGATACCCTTACCCCGTAAACGGAATAATTTACCGGTCTGAGTTTCGGCGGGTATTTTCAGCTTAACACGCGATTCCAGTGTCGGCACTTCAAGCTCACCACCTAGAGCCGCATCGATAAAGCTGATGGGTACTTCACAGTAGAGATGCTTACCATCACGCTCAAAGATAGCATGATCACGTACATTGACCTGAACAAATAGATCGCCTGATGGTCCACCATGGCCTCCCGCTTCCCCCTCACCTGAGAGACGAATACGATCACCGGTATCCACACCCGCTGGAATCTTAACCGACAGCTTTTTAGTTTGCTGCTTGCGGCCTTGTCCATGACAACTCGTACAAGGGTCCGAAACGACTTGGCCTTCGCCATGACAGGTTGGGCAGGTTTGCTGGACTGAAAAGAAACCCTGCTGCATACGTACCTGACCGATACCGCCACAGGTACCACACGTTTTTGCACTGGTACCCGGCTTCGCACCACTGCCATCACACACTTCACACGCAACTAGGGTTGGCACGGTAATGGTTTTTTCACAACCACGTACCGCCTCTTCTAGGCTGAGATCCATGGTATAACGGAGATCGGCGCCGCGTTGCACATGGCTACGACGACCACCACCGTGCCCCTGCTGGCCAAAGATATCGCCAAACACATCACCAAAGATATCGCCAAAGCCACCCTGACCGCCGCCAAAGCCTTGACCGCCCATGCCGTTCTGATCGATACCCGCATGGCCGTATTGATCATAAGCCGCTTTCTTTTGCTGATCAGACAAGACCTCATAGGCCTCGTTGACCTCTTTAAAGGCATCTTCGGCCGCTTTATCATCAGGATTACGGTCCGGATGATATTTCATCGCCATACGACGAAAGGCCTTTTTAATATCCCGGTCAGAAGCGTCACGCTCGACGCCTAACACATCATAAAAATCTTTCTTCGACATAATCGATATCACAATCCGGTTAACTAATTCTTTAAATCAGCTCAGTATAAAAACAGGACAACGCGGGACCGGCCCGCGCTGTCAATTTAAGCTTGATTCACTCAATCCGACTTATTTTTTATCGTCGTCTTTCACTTCTTCAAACTCGGCGTCAACAGCATCATCTGCTGGCTCAGCCTGAGCCTGTTCAGCGTCTGGAGCTTCACCTTGTTGCGCCGCTTCGGCGTACATCTTCTGCGCCAGTGCAGAGACCGCTTCAGTCAACGCAGCCGTTTTGCTTTCGATAGCGTCTTTGTCGTCGTCTTTGAGTACGCCTTCCAGCGCTTCGATGGCACCGTTGATCGCAGTTTTTTCCTCTTCAGTCGCCTTATCACCGGCATCTTCCAAGGTTTTCTTCGCCGAGTGAATCATCGCATCACCCTGGTTACGGGCTTGACTCATCTCTTCAAACTTCTTATCGGCTTCAGCGTTGGCTTCAGCATCACGAATCATGTTTTCAACTTCGTCATCGCTCAAACCTGAAGAAGCTTTAATGATAATAGACTGCTCTTTACCGGTCGCTTTATCTTTAGCAGATACGTTCAGGATACCGTTGGCATCGATATCGAAGGTTACTTCGATCTGCGGCATACCACGTGGTGCAGGCGGAATATCAGCCAGATCAAAACGACCCAGTGATTTGTTACCGGCAGCTTGTTTACGCTCACCCTGTACAACGTGAATGGTCACTGCTGTTTGGTTATCATCGGCAGTCGAGAACACCTGAGACTTCTTAGTAGGAATCGTGGTGTTCTTATCAATTACCGGCGTAGCAACGCCACCCATGGTTTCGATACCCAAGCTCAACGGTGTAACGTCCAGCAACAGCACGTCTTTAACATCGCCGGCCAATACCGCAGCCTGAATCGATGCACCAATGGCAACCGCTTCATCTGGGTTAACATCTTTACGCGCTTCTTTACCGAAGAATTCAGTAACTTTCTTCTGTACCAGTGGCATACGTGTTTGACCACCCACCAGAATCACTTCATCGATCTCGCTAGCAGACAGGTCCGCATCTTTCAGCGCCATCCGGCAAGGTTCTAAAGAACGATCTACCAGTTCTTCAACCAGTGATTCCATTTTCGCACGGCTAATCTTAACATTCAGGTGCTTAGGACCGGTCGCATCAGCGGTAATGTAAGGCAGGTTAACATCAGTGCTTTGAGCCGATGACAGTTCAACCTTGGCTTTTTCAGCGCCTTCTTTCAAACGCTGCAGCGCCAGTGGGTCGCTGTGCAGATCAATACCAGACTCTTTCTTAAACTCAGCCGCCAGATATTCAATCAAACGGGAGTCGAAATCTTCACCACCCAAGAAAGTGTCGCCGTTGGTCGCCAGCACTTCAAACTGATGCTCGCCATCGACTTCAGCAATTTCAATGATAGAGATATCGAAAGTACCGCCACCCAAATCGTATACAGCGATGGTTTTATCGCCTTTAGATTTATCCATACCGTAAGCCAGCGCCGCTGCAGTTGGCTCGTTGATGATACGCTTAACATTCAGACCCGCGATCTTACCGGCATCTTTTGTTGCCTGACGCTGAGAATCATTGAAGTAAGCTGGAACGGTAATCACCGCTTCGGTGACTTCTTCACCCAGATAATCTTCTGCAGTTTTCTTCATTTTCTTCAGAATTTCTGCAGACACCTGTGGTGCAGCCATTTTCTTATCGTTTACTTGAACCCAAGCATCGCCATTGTCGGCTTCGATAATTTTGTATGGCACCATTTTAATATCTTTCTGTACGACATCGTCTTTAAAGCGACGGCCGATCAAACGCTTGATCGCGTACAGTGTATTATTCGGGTTAGTCACCGCCTGACGTTTAGCCGGCTGACCTACCAGAATTTCACCATCTTCTGCATAAGCAATGATAGACGGGGTGGTACGATCACCCTCTGCGTTTTCAATTACCCGTGGTTTCTCACCGTCCAATACCGCAACACATGAGTTTGTAGTACCCAGGTCAATACCAATAATTCTTCCCATCTCAATCACTCCAGTCATTCTGTGCCCGCGCTGGCGGGCGAAATTCTTTATTACTTGCTAGCTATATTGGTGCAGATTTATCAGTTTCAAGGCCTGACTTATTCAGCGCCTTTAGAAACAATCACCATCGCAGGACGAATGAGACGTCCGTTCAGGCTATAACCCTTTTGCATCACCGCCATCACATGATTAGCCGGTACATCAGGGTTGGGCACCATCGACATCGCCTGATGCAATTCAGGGCTGAACGCTTCTCCCACAGGGTTATGCTGTTCCACCTTAAACTTGCCAAGACCGGTAACAAACATGTTGAGCGTCATCTCAACCCCTTCACGCAGGGCAACAACCGCTTCATCATCACTACTGGATGCTTCGATGGCGCGCTCCAAACTGTCCACCACTGGCAGCAGTTCATTGGCAAACTTATCGAGTGCAAACTTATGCGCTTTCTCAACATCCATCTCGGCCCGTCGACGCACATTTTGCATTTCAGCCTGTGTCCGCAGCTCTTGTTCTTTCAATTCAGCAATCTGATCCTGAGCCTGCGCTAATTGAAGTTGCAAGGTATCCACGTCAGCCCCAGCCTCTGCAGTGACCGGCTCAACAGTTTCGTCAGCGGCCACGGCATCAACCGCTTCAGTTACTGTGTCCGGCTGCTGCTCTTCAACCTGAGTCTTATCTTCGCCTGCCATCACTTTCTCCAACCATCTGATATGTGAGTTTTCTGTTGAGCTTTTATATGGGGCTAAGCCATCAAGATTCAAGTGGTTATTTTTAGATTTTTTAGCAAAACTTCAGTTATTGATTGCGCTAAATTCATTATTAGCTTATATATTAAATACTGTATAAAAACACAGGTCTGAGGCCATGCTAACTCAACTCAATATTCGCAATTACGCTATCGTTGAACATCTAGATCTAGAACTGGAGGGCGGCATGTCCGTTGTCAGCGGCGAAACAGGCGCGGGTAAATCGATCATGCTCGATGCACTGGGGCTAACCCTCGGTGATCGTGCCGATATGGGTTCCGTGCGCAAGGGGGCTGAACGGGCCGAGGTTATCGCCAGCTTCGATATCACTGATATTCCCAGCGCGAAACAGTGGCTCAGAGAGCAAGACTTAGATGACAGCGAATGCATCCTGCGTCGTATTATTACCCGCGAAGGCCGTTCTCGCAGCTATATCAACGGCAGCCCCTGCCCGATCAATAAAGTACGAGAGCTAGGCGAACACCTGATTGAAATCCACGGGCAGCACGAACATCAACGATTACTCAAAAAAGATCATCATCGTCATCTACTAGATGCCTATTCCGGCAAGGGCGAACTGGCCAGCAAAACCCGCCAACTGTTTCGTCACTGGCACACCCTAAATCATCGTTTACATCAGCTATCGGCGCAGAATGAAGAACAAACCGCACGCTTACAGCTATTAAGCTATCAAGCGGAAGAACTTGCGCAGTTAGCCCTGGGCAATGCTGAATACGAGGCACTGGTAGAAGAACAAAACCGGCTCGCCAATGCCGAAGATATTCTGCAATCGGGCCAGCAAATACTGCTACTCACCAGCGATGGCGAAGAGGTGAGTTGTCTAAGCCTGCTGAGCCAATGTCAAAACCTGCTGAGCAAAATGAAAGGCACATCACCTTCTATCACTCAAACCATTGAGATGCTCAATAGTGCCCAGATTCAAGTAGAGGAAGCATCACAAGAGATCAGCCATTATATGGATCGGGTTGAACTGAATCCCACACGTCAGGCCGAAGTCGAAGAACGCCTTAGCACCATTTTTGATCTGGCACGCAAACATCGCATTCCCCCAGAGCAACTGCCTCAATTACAGCTTACTATTGAGCAAGAGCTGGATAGTCTAAACATGTCAGATCAAGCCTTGGAAGCACTGCATCAAGAAACAGAACAGGCTCGTCAGGCATTCATCAATAGCGCCAAACAACTCAGTAAAACTCGCCATAAGGCGGCACTCAGCCTGAAAAACGAGGTGAATAAACAGCTGCATAGCCTCGGCATGAGCGCCGCTGAATTGAGTCTCTCGCTGACACCTTACGGTAACGATCAACTGAATGCTCATGGCCTTGAGGAAGTCGAATTCCTCATCATCACTAACGCCGGCCAACCTCCACGACCATTAAACAAAATCGCGTCGGGGGGTGAGTTATCTCGCATTTCATTGGCGATACAGGTCATTACCGCGCAATCGTCGAGCACCCCCACATTGATCTTTGATGAAGTCGATGTCGGTATCGGCGGCGCTATTGCCGAAGTGGTTGGTCGTTTGCTCAGACAGCTCGGTGAAAACAATCAGATTTTAGTGGTGACTCATCAACCTCAAGTGGCTTCTCAAGGACATCAGCATCTGTTTGTTAGCAAACAAAACATGAAAAACAAAACCCTGACGCAGATCGATCGACTCAGCATCGAACAACGGGTCGGCGAAGTCGCGCGGATGTTAGGGGGTATTGATGTCACCGAAACCTCACGCGATCATGCCCGCGAGATGCTTGGCCTAGAGATAGACAGATGTCACTCTTAACCTAGCGTGTAAAACCAAGAAAACCGGCAATCGCCGGTTTTTTTGTGAAAACATTAGAGAAGTCTAATTACTTCGGATCACAACCATCGGCACACTCACCGTAGAGATACAGTGTACGATCTGTAATTTTAAATCCCAGCTCACGAGCGACTTGATCCTGACGCTCTTTCAACCGTGGGTCGCTAAACTCCCGCACCTTACCGCACTTCACACAAACGATATGGTCATGCTGCTCGTCCTGAGTCAGCTCAAATACGGAATGGCCGCCCTCAAAGTGATGGCGGGATACTAGCCCTGCACCTTCAAATTGAGTTAACACGCGATATACGGTCGCGAGTCCAACATCTTCGTTCTGTTCCAACAGAATTTTATAAATATCTTCAGCGCTGAAATGATCACCTTCACCAGCTTTCTCAAGAATTTGATAAATTTTTACCCGCGGCAGGGTAACCTTCAATCCTGCGTTGCGTAATTCCTGATTTTCAAGTCCCATAATCTTTCTCTATGCTGTTTATCTAAACGAATGTTAGACTTGCGATCTCAATTATCTGATTTTATGCGCGAAAGTGGAAGTCATTTACTAATGCAAAAAATTCTTATTAGCGTTATCACTGCTATTTTACTATCCGGCTGTGCTGAATTTCCCGGTGTTTACAAAATTGATGTCCCACAGGGGAATGTCGTCACTCAGGAAATGGTCGATACTCTGCGGCCAGGCATGACTCAAAATCAAGTCCGTTACGTACTGGGTACCCCACTGATCACCGATAGCTTCAACGACAATCGCTGGGATTACATCTACCGTAATCAATCCGGCGAAACGGGTATCGTCACGCAACAGAACCTAACGGTGCTGTTCGATGATAGCGGCAAGCTATCTGGCCTTGCCGGTGACTTCCGTCCGGGCAATACTGAGTAACAGCCATTAAGCACCACCAAAACTGAATAATCCAAGTTTGGTGGTGCTCATTTCTCCATTAGTGCTGAGCTTCACGTTCTGCTTTTGCTTTAGCAGCCCTACGTGCGCGCACCTCTTTAGGATCGGCAATTAAGGGACGATAAATTTCTACCCGTTGAGCCGCTTTAAGCACATGCTTCTTTGGATCCGCTATCGCCTTACCAAAAATCCCCATCGGATCATGTTCAATATCAATCTGAGGGTAGATATTCACAATCCCAGATTGCACCACCGCATCATAAGCAGAACATCCCTCTTCAACTTGCAACGAGATAATTTTCTGCTGCTCCGGTAGTGCGTAAGCCACCTCAACATTTATCATATCTGTCATCTTAACTACTCTCTTTCCAGCCTTAGCCGTAAATTTTATCAGCACGGTCAACAAAGGCTTCGACCATTGTCACCGCCATCTGATTAAACACCTTACTCATTGCCAGATTTGTCAGTTTACCGGCAAAAGCAAAACTCAGGCTTAAACTGACCTTGCAAGCCTCGTCACTCAGTGGCTTAAATGTCCATTCACCGGACAGACTGGAAAAAGGCCCTTCAACCAATTCAAGACGAATAACCTTGGGGCGTTCCATCTCGTTACGCGTGGTAAAGCTATACTTAAGGCCCGCTTTAGCCACCCGCAAACTCGCCTGCATGGTCGTTTCCGTCGATTCAATCAGCGTACTACCAGAACACCACGGCAAAAAATCAGGGTAACGTTCTACATCATTGACCAGATCAAACATCTGCTCTGCCGTATGGAGCACCAACGCGCTCCGATCTACCTGAGTCATGTTATCAGCCTAATTTGTCGATCAGATTGAAAATAAAGATCGCCGCCACCGCCAGTGGCGCAACGTAGCGGATCATAACAGACCACGCTTTGTATACGCTCGGCACGGCAATAGCCAGTTCGTTTTGCGTGATACGTTGATTCAAAATCCAACCGGCAAATAGCGCGACAAACAATCCACCCAACGGCAAGAAAATATTCGCGGTAATAAAATCTAGGAAGTCGAAAATATTCAGCCCAAAAAGCGCGATATCGCTACCAAAATTAAATGAACTCAACGCGCCAATACCTAGCAACCACACTACGATCCCCAGCATAATGCATACAGGCGCACGTTTCAGGCCAAACCGTTCAACCATCCATGCGACACCCGGTTCCATCAGCGAAATGGCCGATGTCCAAGCGGCTAATCCCACCAGCACAAAAAACAGAAAGCCAAAGACCTGCCCACCAGGCATATGTCCAAAAGCGACCGGCAGGGTAATAAACATCAGTCCAGGTCCGGCGGCGGGGTCCAGCGAGTTAGCAAAGACGATCGGGAAAATCGCCATACCGGCCACCAAGGCCACCACTGTATCCAACGCCGCTATCGTCAACACGGTACTGCCGATTGAGGCACTCTTGGGCATATAAGAGCCATACGCCATAATCGACCCCATTCCCAGAGACAGCGTGAAAAACGAATGCCCTAAGGCCACCAATACCGCATTCCACGAGAGCTCAGATGGATCAAAATGGAATAAGAAATCCAACCCTTCGCCAAACGATCCTGACGACATTGAATAACCTAGCAGCAACAGTAACAGCACAAATAACGCCGGCATCATGATTTTGGTGGCGCGTTCGAGGCCTTTATTAACCCCGCCCATCAACACCGCCATAACCAACACGACAAATACAGAATGCCAGATTAACAAGGTTTGCGGATCAGACAATAACTGATTAAAGACCTGACCGGCCTGCTCACTGCCGATCTCAAGAAAATCGCCGTTGGCCATCGCGGCAACATACGCCAATACCCAGCCAGCAACGACGGAATAAAACGAGAAAATCAAGAAACCCGCCAACGCGCCAATCCAACCAACTAACGCCCACTTCGGAGAATGATCGGCCTCCATGGCCACTTCACGCATCGAGTTAATCGGGCTCTGCCGCCCACGCCTTCCCACCAGTACCTCAGCCATCATAATCGGTACACCGACCGCTAAAATACAGACCAGATACACCAGCACAAAGGCACCACCGCCATTTTCACCGGCAATATAAGGAAACTTCCAAATATTCCCTAAGCCAACAGCCGAACCTGTCGCCGCCATAATAAAAACCCAACGACTGGCCCATGAACCATGAATATTTTGACGATCTTTCATGTCATTCTCTTAAAGTAGACGAATATTTCAAATCATAAAACAGCCGGGCATTGTCCATATTTTAGCCACTTAGTTCAATGATTCACGCCAGATACAAACTAAAAAAGCCCTTTTAACACCGCTGTTCAACGAACAACGCCTCTTGTCACTCAATTCTCTTTCCTTGAACTGTAACGCTCTATATAATCCCGCTCCATGGCAAAGAAGAAAGCAAAACCCAGTGGCAACACCATCTGTCAGAATAAGAAAGCCCGACACGAGTATGCAATTGATACTAAGTTCGAGGCTGGATTATCACTCACCGGATGGGAAGTAAAAAGCCTCCGCGAAGGACGCGGCCAGCTTGTAGACTCCTATATAGTCTTACATAACGGCGAAGCGTGGCTCGTTGGCGCCCATTTTACACCACTTAAAACAGCAGCGACCCATGTGATAGCTGAACCAACCCGGCAACGTAAGCTACTGCTTCACCGCCGCGAAATCGATCGTCTGATCGGTGCCGTACAGGCAAAAGGCTTTACCTGCATCGCGCTCGCACTCTATTGGAAGAATGATCGAGTCAAATGCGAAATCGCCTTAGCCAAGGGTAAGAAGCAACATGACAAGCGTCAAACTGAAAAAGAACGCGACTGGAACCGTCAAAAACAACGTGTTTTGGCGGCAAAATAATCACGTTTAAAAGATAAAGCTATATTCTTGCTATAAACCGGCTATAATGCCGGCCCGTCTGACATAACAAACCGCTATTCGTTAAAGCGAACTTTCAGTTTGTCATGTGGTCGGAACTACTATGGGGGTGACTTGGCTTCGACGCCGATTGCGAACCCTTTGGTGCATGTCGTGAGTGTAGTGAATCACGTAAATCAATTACTACACAGTTATAGTTGCAAACGACGATAACTACGCTCTAGCAGCTTAAGTCTGCTTGCGCTGCTCCTTCAGGTGTCTATAACTAGAGGATTTTGCAGTGTCATTCGAGATAGAATCGCCCGGAAGCTTTGTCTCAAGACGAAGGGTTAAAACTAAAGAGGCTCGCCCTAAACGCCCTGACCTTCGGGCCGTGCTGGGTTAACTGAATAGAAGTGTCTAAACATGTAGATCTAGAGGCAGAGGATTGGCGGACGCGGGTTCGAAACCCGCCACCTCCACCAAATTGATAAACGAAGACGTCCTAGGACGTCTTTTTTTATGCCTGAAACCATGAATTTCCTCACTTTCGCACCTATTCTCATTTCTACGGGTTCCGATCAACCTTCATAAAATACCCCCGTATCAAGGGGTACTTCTGGGGGTAATTAGGGGTACTTCAAACAGGTACCCCCAAACGGCATACCCCCAACCAAAAGGAATGGGTTAGTTATGGCGATCACTCACAAGCAGGTTCAAGCAGCAAAACCAAAAGATAAAAGCTATAAGCTCACTGACGAGAAAGGCTTATATTTACTGGTTAAGCCTAACGGGGGTAGATACTGGCGTTTGAAGTACCGCTTCAATGGTAAAGAGAAACTACTATCCATTGGTGTCTATAACCTGAATCCGCCGAGATAAAGGTCTCCTCGCCATGAAGAAGATTTTCTGTTTCTGTGATGTCGTGTACGTTGGCGGCTGCCGTGCTTAAACTGTGAGTTAACCCTGTTCTGCATCGACACCAATATGGTTTTTTATAAAACATAGCTGCCAAGCCCCACTGCAACGCTTAAAATAGCTCAATAACCATTAATACCTAGCTGAGACTGAGCTACTTTCATAGCTCTTTTTCATATTGATAATCCCCACCAAATACGAAACCTCAACTGGGTACTGACAAGTTAACGTCATCACCCAAACCAGAATCAAGCGAGAAGCCTTAAGCAGTGGCTTCTCTCCATTCATTAAACACACCTTCCCTGAAATTCCGATAGCTCGATATTGAAACCATCCCTCTACCAAGATTGAAAAGGTTATGAACCACAGCATGAGCACTTAAAAATCTCTGCGCCTGATCTATTGATTTAAACAGCCGCATACCACGTTCTCTTGCCCGAGTAGCCTGATGAGAAAACTCTGCCTTCATGTTTGTATACTGAAATGTATCGTGGATAACGTCAGCATCTGCTCTCGGTGAGCTACGCGATAACTACCCAGCTTATCGGTAACAAACTTCCGTGGTCTACCTTGATTAGATGCAATCAGACGTTGCAGGAATCGCTTCGCAGCCATGCTATTACGACGCTCCTGTAAAAAGACATCAATCACATATCCATCCTGGTCTACTGCGCGCCACAGATATTGTTGTTTGCCGTTGATCTTGACGAAAACTTCATCAATAAAGAGCGTATCACCAAAACCTCGACTCTTCCGCTTCAATTGCTGAGCATATTGAAGACAAAACTTATTACACCGCAACCTAATGGCTTCGTAGCTTACAATGATTGCTCATTCAGCCAACAGATCTTCTACATCTCGATAGCTGAGGTTAAAGCGATAATATAACCAAACCGCATGCTGGATGATTTCTGACGGAAGACGGTGACGTTTGTAGTAGCAAGTTAGTTTATTCAGAAGATGATTGTTACCCGTTGCGCGTTAACTTGTCAGTACCCTTGGAATGCCATTCCTACCAGGGAATTCTGGTGCTAGGCTACGAGCATTTGGCATTTTTAACCACAGACGTAGCAATCTTCGGGCTTTCTCTGGATCATCATCATCTTCAAAACGGGTACGAGAGTGCATAACCGTATAATTGTTAGCAAACTGTATATCTCCAGCTTCTAGCATCATATCCATAGAAATCGTCTTATCATGGATAATAGAGTCGATCAGATCCAGAGCTTCAATTTCAACGGTTGATAGCTTGATGTTGCGAATTGCATGACCATCTTCAATATATTTCCGCAAATATCGACAGGCAAGCTTGCCATTATGGAAACTAAATAATGGTGTCAAACTTGGAAGATCTTCGCCTAAATGATTGTAATATAATGGTCGGTACAGCAAACCGATATATTCTGGGTGTTTATTCAAAATTTCGTTATACACCGTAACTGCGCTAACGAGGCTACTCATGCCGCCGCTTTTAGCTTTTCGAATAGATAACAGTCCCACAACATCAGATAAATCTGTGTGGTAAGGCAGATAAGTATTCGTTTCATATACGCGGGAATCACGCTGGTTTGGATCAGCAATACTCGCGACAACCCCCAGCATATCCCCTTTCGGGTTCTGGCTGACGGGTATCCCCATATGCAGACCAATACCATAATAGATGGTCGATAGATCCTCTTCATCATAACCCGCTTTGTTTAACCCACGGATAAGAATAAAGCCTCGACCGTTTTCTAACTCTTCGCAAAAAAATGCAATATCTTCTTTTAGCTGCCCTTTAACCGGAAAGTGCTCCTTTGCCATATCGGGCGCTTTGACACCACTGGCGTGACATCTCGCCAAAGCATCTGCAATGTCACTCAGACTGGCATCTGATAGGTGGAAAATCCAAGTATCATCTTGAGCGAGTTCCGAACCTTTCCAAGCGGAAGGCGCGGTAATAGGCGTGTTTAATATAATACTCATCCGTATTCTCCATAATTTCGTTATATGTATCCTCGATTTAGTCGAGTACGGATGGGTCTTGCTTGATCATCAAAGCCTTCATCTCTTCAAAGTGCTGCCGCGAGAAGTCTGCAAATTTTTCCCAATCTCGAGCGGTTTTTTCAGCAACTTCATCGGAGAGGATATTCAAAGGGCGACCGGTTGACCAAGCGGTCACCAGAATTTGGCACGCGCGTTCTAATGTCCAGATATCATCAAAGGCCATACCGATATCGGTACCGGTAACCATGACGCCATGATTCCCCATCAACAGACGACTATTATTTTTTAATAAACCGACTAAACGCTCACCTTCAGCCACCGTGTCTGCCATGCCACCAAACATCGTATCGACAGAGACCCGATTGAAATAGCGAGCAGTATTCTGATCGATAGGCGGAATATGCGGATTTTCCATCGTGGAAACAGCCGTGCTATACACCGGATGCAAATGCATCGCTACACGCACATGTGGCAATTGTTGGTGCAGTTGTCCATGAATCGACCACGCCGTCGCATCGACTTGAGGGTTATCTTTATTAGACGCATCATCGGCATTGAGTAACAGTAAATCACTGGCACGAATACGCGAAAAATGCATCCACTTAGGGTTGATAAGAAACTGCTTACCATCAGCTGAAACAGCAGCACTAAAATGGTTTGCTACCGCCTCATGCATCCCCAAATGGGCAACGATACGAAAAGCGACCGCGAGATCTATACGCGTTTGTTCTTCGAGGGAAAGAGACATAATTTGCTCCGGTAAATGCGTGCATAGACGACCGCTATGCACGCAAAGTTGTTAGGATTTAGGCATTAAAGCTTCGATATCGGCCGCAGCTGGGGCTTGGAAGTTATACTTCTTCAACAAGGCATCATACTCAGGGGTTTTGCTAAACGTCTCCAACCCTTTGATTAGCGCATCTTTTACTTCATCATTCCCTTTTTTGATACCAAAGCCATTCAGCACAGGATAAATCAGCGTATTAGAAGAGATCACGACACGATTACCAACTTTATCAATCACACCCCGCGCTACCGCTGCGTCAGTAATCTGAGCCTCAACAGCATTAGACAACATTGCCTGAGTGGTTTGAGGATCGGTTGGATATTCTCTGATAGCAATCGGATCAAGCCCATTTGCCTCACAGTAATTCACTGACAGTTTTTGCAACTGTTTTAACCATGATGTGCTTGCCATAGAGCCAACAGTATGACCACAAAAGTCCTCAGGCACCTTAGGCTGATACTCGCTCCCCTTGACTGATAGAATAGATTCGCCACTTTTCAAATAGGGAATCATATCGATCACTTTCATACGCTCAGCAGTAATGTACATAGAGGAGTTAATGATATCAAAACGACCTCCACGCAAGCCTGGAATCAAGTTGGCCCAGCGCGTATCAACATTGACAGCCTCTCGCCCCATAACCTTCGCTAAACCGGCTAAAAACTCAACATCAAAGCCCGCTGGCTGATTGTTATCCATATACTCATATGGAAAGAAGGTCATATCAGAACCGGAAATAATCTTATCTGGCTCTTTAAATGCTAACGCACTCAATGAGCTCAGGGACAAAACTGCGCCAGCAACACCAATGGCAACAGAACGTGCAGTCAATCGTTTAGTACAAGCAGAAAACATCATCATTCTTCCTCTCATTACTCTATAGAATTAAGCATTAACCGAGTCTTTCCCGGCTTGTTGAACAAAAAAAGATGCTCCCTTCGGTTTTTGTGGCAAACGCAGTTGATTGGACGTACAACGAATTTCACCACTCTCCTTGCCCCACACCAAGCTACCGGTATGAATACTCGGTAGTGGATTGTCTCCTAATGGCAAAGCGTCTTCAGCGGCATAAACATTGATGAAGATAGTTCGAGGCTCCTCAGTATTATTCGGGCGAGACGCGTGCAATACACGCGTATGCATAAAGCACACAGATCCGAGGGAACCGTAACAAGACACCGGTTGCTGACAATACTGCTCTTCAACCTCAGCACTGATAGTGCCGGTAAACTGATCACCATCCCAATGGGAAAACAATGGCCCTTTGTGACTGCCGGGAATCACTTGTAGCGGTCCATTGGCCAGCGTCACTTCACTCACCATAAGCAAGCAAGTCACCAGATCATCGTTGCTATGTGGCGTAAACGGAAAGTCTTGATGCCATTTAACCTCGGTCGCCGTACGGGGTAACTTAGAGTTCACTTTGCTGTGATGTAAGCGCGTACCACTACCACCAATTAATTGCCCAGCGATCTTGGCGACGTTTGATTCCAGTGCGGTGCGTTTGTAAGCATCAGAGATTTCAGTCGGTGATGTCACTCGACGCAACGATGGGTGATCAGCGCTATGATCACCTTCAATATCAAAGCGAGCACGACCATCTACGGTCTCACCCCAAGGCTCCTCATGTTGCCGACTGTCCTCCACCCAGTGATTAAAATCGGCCTGTAACGCAGCCACCTCTTCCGCACTCAATACATTCTCAACCAACAGAAAACCCTGCTCGTGGTATTGGTCTATTTGCCATTGTTCAATCATGGATCACTCCTAAATTATTTATTCAAGCTAAAGACACATCTTTAAGGAAAGCTTCTACACGGGGATTATGGCCACCGCGCAATAACTGAGGCGCGTCATCACATACCACCCGCCCTTGTTCCATAAACACAACCCGATCGGACACTTTGAAGGCAAAATTCATCTCATGAGTGACAATCACCATGGTGATACCTTCACGGGCCAAGTCTTCAATCACCTGCAATACTTCGTTGACTTTTTCTGGGTCTAATGCCGATGTTGGTTCGTCAAATAACATAATTTGAGGACGCATCATCAATGCACGTGAAATAGCGACACGCTGCTGCTGACCACCGGATAATTGGTGTGGATACTTCCACGCATGTTCCAACATTCCAACCTTATTCAGTAGCTGGTATGCCTGCATTTCCAGATCTTTCTTACTACCCATATGGTGATAGCGTGGTGCCAATAGCAGGTTATCAAGCACAGTCAGATGCGGAAATAGATTGAAACTCTGAAACACCATGCCAATTTTGTTACGATGTTCTGAATGTTCAATAAAGCGAGGGGGACTGGAGCCATTGCGTTGCAGCTTCAGAAACGGCTGTCCGTTTAAGTCAACTTCACCATTATCAAGCTGCTCTAGACCGTTCAATAATCGAATCAAGGTTGTCTTACCCGAACCTGATGGCCCAATCACTGACACAACCTCTCCGGTCTGAATACTGAGATCGACCGAGCCTAATACCTCAACATTGTTATAAGCTTTGTGTAATTTAGAAGCCTTTAATGCAGGCCCATCAAATTCGCTAGTCGGTTTTAATTGCGGTGCTGGGGCGCTTCGGACAGCCTCAATAAATTCCTCCGAAGGCTGGCGGCTGACATTGCTTTTAGTCACATCAAGATAATCTTCTAAACGTTTAAGCAGGAAGTCGAATACAGTGACGATGAACACATAGAACACGGCAACAGCCGCCATCGTCTCTAACACGAGGAAGTTTTGAGAATATAGGCGCTGACCGACCATCAGAATCTCTGTCAACGAAATGACCGAGACTAGCGAAGTAAGTTTAACAATCGATATATATTCATTGGCCAGTGCGGGCAGCGCCACACGCAATGCTTGAGGAATCACCACCAACCATTGAGTACCCACAAAACGAATACCGAGTGCTCTAGCAGCTTCACCCTGACCTTTAGGAATCGATAACAATCCGCCTCGATGTATCTCTGCAACATAAGCACTTTCGCACAGAACCATCGCAATCAAACCGGCCCAAAATGGCTCTGACAGAAACGCACTCGTACTTGGCAACATCTGCGGCATGTTATATACAAAAATAAGAAGTACCAATAATGGCAAGCTTCGAAAGAACCAGATATAAATATTGGACGGGATACTGAGAACAGCAAATCGAGACTGTTTACCTAGTGCTAATATAAAGCCGATAATAATACTCAAGCCCCAGCTCGCTAGACTCAGCTTAATAACCGTCCAGCTTGCCCACCAGAAATCAGACAAACTAAACAAACTGAACATATAGTCCCAATCAAACATCATAGAATTATCACCTTCATTTATAATAATTAAGCGAGATTGTTCTGAAATAGAACATTGGGATCTCAAATCTGTACTTACTATGTGGTTATAGTGGGATTAGTAGCAATTACTATTTTCTTCTCTTCTAGTTTTAAAAAAACTATCTAACAATTTTAAAAAGCCAAAAATATATTTTTACTATCAATACCACCATATTTGCCCCAAAAAGAAACACTGCCGTCCAAAGTAGGGCATGACAATGATAAGCACTATTTAATGCTAAGAGTTTGTTGGCGTGAATAGCGTGAATTAGCCTGATACAGCAGTATGAGCGGTTATTGCACAACAAATTGCTCTCTATGGCATATTCATTGCTTAACCATAATGTATAGCTGATTAGCTATAAACAACATTTTTACAATGGCCCCATTATGAGACACTTTACCTTAAAGCAGTTGCACTATTTTGCCACCGTGGTCGAAACAGAAAGTATTGCTGAAGCATCAAGAAAACTTCATATCGCTCAGCCCTCAATCTCTATTGCCATTAAAAACCTCGAAGAAACCTTTGGTCAAAAGCTGTTAATCCGACATCATGCTCAAGGCGTCTCGCTCACCCCTAGTGGACGAAGCTTCTACGACAAAGCATCTGAACTACTGCGCCTATCTTATGAGTTTGAGCAAAACACCTTAGCGGGCAGCGAAAAAACCAGGGGCAAGATATCTATTGGCAGTTTTGCCTCAGTTGCGCCAATGTATCTACCTAAGTTGATTGCAGGCTTTAAAGCAACTTATCCTGACATTGAAATTCAGCTGCATGATGGCGAACAGCACGAGATTATGGCGGGATTACATAGAGGGCAGTTTGACTTAGCATTCTTGTATGATCTCGAACTGGATAACTCAATTCGTAAAGAGACGCTGAACGCGCCTCACAAACCCTATGCCCTTCTACCTGCAGGTCACCCTCTCGCTCTAAAAGACTCTGTATCACTGGCCGAGTTAAGTCATGAACCCATGATTTTGCTCGATGTTATTCCTAGTCGAAATTACTTTCTCAGCCTTTTTGCTGAAAAGGGTTTACACCCTGAAGTGGCTTATACATCACCATCCATCGAAATGGTTCGATGTATGGTTGGACAGGGACAGGGATTTTCCATACTGGTCACTCGCCCCAGCACTAATATGACTTATGATGGTCAAGAATTAGCCTATGTTGACATCGTTGATGATATGGAAAGCTCCACATTAATAATGGCATATTTAAAAACGAATGAGCCAACTAAACCCGCACGCTTATTTATAGACTACTGTCATAACTTCGATTTAGATAATATTTAAAAAACGTTGTTGATTGATAACCCCTCCCTTAACTATTTACATAAAAATAGTTAAGACATGATATTTTTCCTATTTAGATCGTATATTTATAATAATTTACTGCCTTTATTTACTGCCATAAGCTGGACTCATCCCTTCGCGGGTAATTGAACCCGATATATAAAGGCATTTACAAATGACAGTAGATATTACAGATATAGATACACTTATCATCGGGGCTGGTCAGGCGGGTATTGCTATGAGCGAGCACTTGACTCGCCAGGATGTTCCACACCTCGTATTGGAGAAAAATCGTATTGCTGAAGCTTGGCGCAGTGTGCGTTGGGATTCTCTAGTCGCTAACGGCCCCGCTTGGCATGACCGTTTTCCAGGTATGAATTTCCCTAACGCCGACGCAGATAGCTTTGTGCCGAAAGACAAAGTTGCCGAGTACTTTGAAGCCTACGTCGACAAGTTTCACGTACCGGTACGCACCGGTGTGGAAGTTCATCGTGTTGAAAGAAATAAAGGCACTAGTGGTTTTACTGTTGAAACATCAGACGGCATCTTTAATGCACAACGTGTGGTTTCCGCGACCGGTCCCTTTCAAATTCCGGTCATTCCCGCTATTGCACCAAAAACACCAGAACTTTACCAAATTCACTCGGCTAAATACCGCAACCCAGAGCAGCTACCAGAGGGTGGCGTGATGGTGATTGGAGCAGGCTCTTCCGGCGTACAAATCGCTGATGAGCTGCAACGTGCCGGCAAAGAAGTCTACCTCTCAGTTGGTCCACACGACCGCCCACCTCGTAGTTATCGTGGCCGTGATTTTGTGTGGTGGCTCGGTGTGCTTGGCTTATGGGATGCCGCTGCCAACGAGCCCGGTAAAGAACATGTCACCATCGCGGTGAGTGGTGCTCATGGTGGAAAAACTATCGATTTCCGAGAACTCGCTAATCAAGGCTTAAACTTAGTTGGCCGCACGGAATCCTTCAGCAACGGCGTTGTTCGTTTTAATAATGACCTAGCCGCCAACATTAAAGCTGGTGATGATAACTACCTATCATTGCTCGCGCGAGCCGATGCCTATATTGCCAATAACGGCTTAGATTTGCCCGAAGAGCCCGAAGCTCACACGCTATTACCTGACCCTGAATGTATGACTAACCCCATACTGGAAATGAATCTAGCAGAAAAAGGCATTACATCGATTATCTGGGCAACAGGCTACGCGACAGACTATAACTGGCTCAAAGTCGATGCCTTTGATGAGAACAATCAACCCAAGCATCACCGTGGCGTATCCAGCGAACCTGGGGTGTATTTTCTCGGCCTCCCATGGCTTTCACGGCGCGGCTCCACCTTTATTTGGGGTGTATGGCACGATGCAAAATATATTGCCGACCAAATTGTTATCCAGCGCCAGTATCAACAATACCGCAACGAGGTATAACCCAGGAGTTATCATGCCTACACATACGCGTATCAGAATGTTCAATACTAAAGAGACATACCCAAATCAGTCTCTAGATAATGATCTATGCCAAGCAGTTGTTGCCGGCAATACCGTCTACGTCCGAGGGCAGGTTGGCACTGACTTCGAAGGTAAACTCGTCGGTTTAGGAGACCCGCAAGCTCAGGCAGAGCAAGCCATGAAAAACGTAAAACAGCTGCTAGAAGAGGCGGGTAGCGACTTATCGCACGTTGTCAAAACAACAACCTATATTACCGACCCCCGCTATCGTGAACCGGTCTACCGTGAAGTAGGCCGCTGGATGAAAGGTGTTTTCCCTATCTCTACTGGGCTGGTCGTTGCTGGATTAGCACAACCTGAGTGGTTGATGGAGATCGATATTATTGCAGTGATCCCTGAACAACAATAATTAGGAGCAAGCATGACTATTTCTATTGCGGCATATTGCCCCGAAAGTGGCCAGTTAGGCATCGCCATCAGCTCATCCAGCATTGCTGTCGGTGCTCGTTGCCCATGGCTACTGGCAGGTGTGGGCGCCGTCTCAAGCCAAAATATCACACTGCCCGCATTGGGCCAAAAGATTCTTGAGCGCCTACAAGACGGATTAACACCCGACCAAGCATTAAAGTCTGCTCTATCAGAAGACAAATTCAGCGCCTACCGTCAGGTTACCGTTATCAATACGAGTGGCGAAACCGCGTGTTTCAGCGGTACTGAAACCTTAGGGACACACAACATGGTCAAAGCTCAGCATTGTGTTGCCGCGGGCAACATGCTGGACAATACAAACGTGATTGAGGCGATGACCCATAGTTTTGAAACATCTCGCGGCGAACTAACCAGCCGTTTAATCACCGCGTTAGCAGCTGGTATAGAAAAAGGTGGAGAAGCAGGGCCCGTACACTCGGCAGCCGTTAAAGTCGTCGACGATTATACCTGGCCATTAGTTGACCTGCGTGTCGATTGGGCCGATGAAGATCCTCTCGGTGAATTGTCGAAACTCTGGCAAGATTACGAACCACAGATGCAGGCTTACGTAACCCGTGCGTTGGACCCACGCCAAGCACCTAGCTATGGTGTACCGGGTAATGAGTAACGCTCAACCAAAGCTTTCTGCACAACTCCAACAGCTGCTCAGTAAGCTGTTGGAGTTTGACACCACGAGTCGAGAGTCCAACCTAGAGCTAATTAACACGATTAGTGACTATCTTGACCAATTGGGTATCAAGTCGACACTCATTTTCAACGCTGAAAAAACCAAGGCCAATCTCTATGCACGCCTTGGACCTAGTGGTGATGGCGGTGTCATGCTGTCGGGGCATACAGATGTGGTTCCCGTAGACGGTCAAAACTGGTCACATCCGCCCTTTCAACTCACTGAGCAAGAGGGCAAGTGTTTCGGCCGAGGCAGTGCGGATATGAAAGGGTTTATCGCCTGTGTGTTAGAGGCCATTCCACATTTTCAGCAAACCAACCTTCGCATGCCTTTACATCTAGCTTTTTCATATGATGAAGAGATAGGTTGCCTTGGTGTTCGAAGCCTTATTGAGCATCTACAGGCATCACCTGAAAAACCAGCAATGTGTATTATTGGTGAGCCAACTAATATGCAACCGGTCTATGGCCACAAAGGCAAAGTAGCCATGCGCTGCAAGGTGCTAGGTCATGCTTGCCACTCAGCCTACGCACCTGAGGGAGTCAATGCGATTGAGTATGCGGCAAAGTTAATTACAAAAATAACCGAGCTTGCAGAACCACTGAAACAGCATTTAGATGATCGGTTTGACCCGCCCTATAGCACCTTACAAACGGGAACGATCAAAGGCGGTGCTGCCTTAAATATTGTCCCTGAATACTGCCAATTCGACATAGAAATGCGTTATCTCCCTAAAGCTAACGCCAGCAGCACCTTTAATCAGTTGCAGGATTATGCACAACAAACTCTTCAACCTGTTATGCAATCAGTCCACTCGGGCGCAGATATCCAGTTCGAATCGTTAGCGGCCTATCCCCCACTGTTAACCGATCCCCAGTCTGAATTTGCCCAATGGCTCGCGGGTTGGAGTCACAGCCAAACATTTGGCACAGTAGCTTTTGGTACAGAGGGTGGATTGTTTGATGAAGCTGGAGTAGCCACTTTAGTCTGCGGTCCTGGCAGTATGGAGCAAGGACATAAACCCGATGAGTATGTGAGCAATGAACAACTTGAACGCTGCCGTTTCATGCTTGATAACCTGCGTCGCTGGATGAGCGCTTAACCTTAAGCGTTTAACTCGCCCATGTAAGCTTTATAGCAGAAAGTGAATAGAGTGTTCAACCGCTCAGGAGGGCCTCTAGTGAGTCAGAAAAAGAACGTCGTTTATTACAATATGCCGGGTGATCTGAACTATGAAAACCGACTCTTAAACGAGTGGGGCATCAGCGATTTAGCGCTAACCCAAGTCACTGGAAACAACCTGATTGAGGATGTTAAGGATGCCGAGTCTTTAACACTGGAATACACCGAGGTGGATGCCGATACCTTAAAGCATTTACCCAACTTGAAAATCATCGCGCTGCAAAGCATTGGCACCAATGAGATCGATATCAAGGCTGCGGATAAAGCCGGTATCTATGTGACCAATACACCCGGTTTTTGTGCTTATGAAGTCGCTAGCCACGTTATGGCACTGTTACTCGACCTCAGTAGAGGTATCAGTACATACAATACTAGTGTCAAAGCTGGGAACTGGACTCCCTTTATCGGCAACGAACTTCACCGGTTAAAAGGAAAAACCTGCGGTCTTGTCTCATTAGGCTCTATTCCTCTGGCATTGATTCCGATGCTAAAGGGCTTTGGTATCAACGTGGTTTTCTGCCATTCATCTAAAACAGATAAAGAAGCAGAGAAACTGGGGATTACTAAGTGTAACTCCTTGGAAGAACTGCTCGCGATATCTGATATTGTTTCTCTTCATACGCCACTATTACCTGAAACAGAGAACATGATAAATGAAGAAACATTCTCACAGATGAAAGATGGCACCATTTTAATCAACACAGCACGCGGTGGACTCATTGATGAAGAGGCATTAATCAAGAACCTTCGATCTAAAAAAATATCGGCAGCGGGATTAGATGTGCTCGCGGATGAAGCCAACCACAACAGTCAACTGATCTCGTTGGAGAATGTCATTGTAACGCCTCATGTCGGTTTTCTATCGCAAGAATCTCTAATGGAGAGCCGAAGAATTGCGCTTGAGCAGATAGTCATGAGTCTCTCTAAAGGGCTAAAACCAACCTACGCTGTGAATAAAAACATCGTCACTCGAGAATAGGTCAGGGCCTGACCCTGTACATAGAATTGTGTAACTGCCTATCATAGAGCCAGTAATGGCTAAGGATAGGCAACATGGATAAAAAGCAACTCGAAGCCTTCGCACGCGAAGCGGCTAAAAGCATTAAAACCGAAAGTGATCTCAATGACTTCCGGCAGATGCTAACCAAAATCACCGTTGAAACGGCCCTTAATGCCGAACTGGATGAACATCTGGGTTACGACAGGTATGTTAAAAGTTCCTCTGATAATAGCCGAAATGGCTATTCCAGCAAGACCTTACGTACCGAAGATGGGTCGATTGAGATTGATGCTCCACGGGACCGAGATGGCAGCTTTGAACCGAAGTTAGTTAAAAAGCAGCAGACTCGCTTCACTGTAGTGGTCAACTAAAACTGGCCACCGCTTTAGAGGTTTTTTGATATTCCTGTTCTGCTACTAGTAGCGATAATCCCTTATTGAACTGGTGAGGCCGGTACTGGTTGTAATATCCAACGATGTACTCAGTGATCGAGTGTACGGCAGAACTAAAACCAAGATATCCAGATTTCGGCATCCTATATATCCTCAACCTATTTTTACAACCAATAGACCATGCGCGGGTTCGCCCCTACTGACACTTATACAGCTTCAAACAAACTCTTTCTTAAGCAACAGACCTCATACACTCCACAGAAACATTGACGATTGCTTTTTCATAATCTCTGCTTTGAATGCCTTGTCACTCGGCTTAGTAGCCATGCCATAACAGACATGCAAAGGGATTAAGTGCTCTTCCCTTGGGTGGCAAAATCTCGCTCCCGGCGCAGATGACCAATGCACTAGTCGCTCCTCTCTTGCCTCTTCTAACAGCACCTCATCGCTTATTGTTTCCCTTAACCACTCATCAAAAGCGATGTTCATTGCTCGAGATCCCTGTGACTCTGGACTGAAAAATGCGCGCATATTGTGGAAGGAAAACCCAGAGCCAATGACCAGCAAATTATGCCACTCAAGTGACTGCAGAACCTTACCTATCTGAATATGCAGGTCTGGATCAAGATCGTGCACCAATGATAACTGCACACAAGGAATATCGGCATCCGGATACATCAGTTTAAGTGGCACAAATAAGCCATGATCAAAACCTCGCTGCTCGTCTTGCACTGCATCGATGCCACTTTCTTTTAGCGAATTCATCACACTTTTTGCTAATACTGGCTCACCTGGTGCAGGGTACTCAATCTCATAGGCTGCTTGTGGAAAACCGCCGTAGTCATAAATAATTCCAGGATTTATTCCTGAAGTCACAGTGGGCAAACGCGCCTCCCAATGAGCGCTGATCACTAGTATCGCGCTGGGTTTATCTATTTCCGAGGCAATCTCTTTTAGCGTCTCGACCATTTCATAATGATCTGGGTCTCCCAACAAAGGCATGGGGCCACCACCATGAGAAATATAGACAATGTTTCGTTTCGTTTTCATGTTAACTCCAGCTATTTTTAAAGCGCTGGACCAACGGGAACAATGCCAGTGGGATTAAGCGCCTTTATAGAATAGTAACCTGCTTTTATGTGCTCTATATTCACTGTGCGTTGAATACCTTCAATCGCCAAAATACGATGCATGTAAGCATGGAGTTTAGGCATCTCTCTAATCATGTTTCTATTACACTTGAACAGCCCATGGTAAGCCACATCAAATCGAATTAAGGTGACAAACAAACGAATATCCGACTCAGTAAGTGCGTCACCAAATAGAAATTTACGTCCATCTGCTAATCTTTCTTCCAGAGAATCGAGCGCATTGAATACTTTTTCAAAGGCTTCTTCGTAAGCTTCTTGTGTCGATGCAAAACCAGCTTGATATACACCATTATTGAGATCGGAATAGATATATGCATTTAGTGAATCAATCTCTGATGCCAACTCACTGGGAACCAAATCAGGGCCCGTATCTTTGAGATCGGCAAAGACTGTATTAAACATTCGAACAATATCAGCCGACTCATTGTTAACAATGGTTTTGTTTTTTTTATCCCACAAAACAGGAACGGTTGCTCGACCGGTGAAATCTGGCGCTATCTGAGTATACAATTCATGCATATAAGTCGCCCCATTCAGGTCATCACGATCACTCCCGTGGAAATCACCAAACTGCCACCCTTGTTCCGACAACTTGGGGTTAACCACAGAAACCGAAATAATATCTTCCAACCCCTTTAAAGCTCTCGCCATTAACGTGCGGCTTGCCCAAGGACAAATATAAGCAACGTACAAGTGATACCGACCTGCTTCCGCTTTAAAACCACCTTCACCAGTGATACCTGGAGAGCCATCAGGTGTAATCCAATTTCGAAACGACGATGTTTGTCGTATAAAGCGACCTTTTTCGTCTTTGTTCTGAACCGGTTGCCAGTTCTCTTGCCAAACGCCATTGACTAACATCAGCAAATACCTCCATAAAAATGGCCTTCCTGCAGTACAGGAAGGCATTGTTAATTCAACAATTAAGCCACTTGTTTTAAGTGCGATGGCTCATTCACAGAAGCATTACCAACCAACTTTTTTGCCAGCCTATTATCAACCGAAAAGCTTCCTGCACCTTGAATCGTTAATGCTACGGTTGTAGCAAACAATGCAAGAGCGTATTCATAACCATTGTTTGTCAAGAAAAGTCCATGCTCAAAGTGGACACTAAAAATAGCCACCAACATAGTAAATGCGCTCACGGCTGCAGCAGGTCTGGTTAACAAACCAAGTACCAAAGCCAGGCCACCGTAAAATTCTGCACTGCCTGCCAAGAGGGCCATCAAATATCCTGGCTCTAATCCGATACTTGCCATCCACTGACCAGTACCTTCAAGGCCATATCCACCGAACCAGCCAAATAATTTCTGTGCACCATGAGCAGCCAGGATAACCCCAACAGGTACTCTTAAAGCGAGTGCTGCAAGGCCTGCACCTGATTTCAATATGTTGTGTATAGTTTGCTTGTTCATCGTGAATTTCCTCTCTAAGTCATAAGTGAAAACTGGCCGCCTCAATCAGGTTGATATCTATACTACTAACAACATATTGACTAATAAATAATGATATTATGGAATAACTATCAACGTAATGTTTGCAATATAGGGTTTATCCATGGACCGCTTAGACATGATGAAAGCATTTGCCACCGTAGCAGACCTAGGTAGCTTTACCAAAGCCGCTGAGAAACTAGAGACCTCGAATCAACTAGTGAGCAAATATGTATCTCAGCTAGAAGAGCAACTAGGTGCCAGACTATTTAACCGAACAACTCGGCGTGTTCACTTAACCCAAGAAGGTGAACAGTGCTTACAGCATGCCATGCACATTCTGGAGAGTGTTCATGATATGGAAAGCCACTTTGGTGGACTTCAAAGTACTGCCAAAGGGCTTCTACAAATAAGTGCACCAGTCTCCTTTTCAACATTACACCTTGCGCCACTTATCCGGGATTTCAAACAAGAGTACCCGGAAGTCGGCGTTAACCTTGAATTGAGTGATCGTAAAGTAGATGTTATCGAAGAAGGGTTTGATGTCGCACTGAGAATAGGACACTTAAAAAGTTCATCTTTGATTGCAAAAAAAATAGCACCTGTAAAACTCGTACTTTGTGCAGCCCCTTCATACATTGAAAAATACGGAACCCCGTCCCACCCAGAGGAATTGAGCCGCTCGCATTTTTTACATTACAGCTATATGGATTACTCGGCCCCCGATAATCCACTAATGAAGGTATTGCGTTCTAATTCGCATACAAATCAATCAGGCTTGAGCGCAAACAATGGTGAGATATTGATGGCAGCCGCTATTGCTGGTGAGGGTTATATTCTGCAACCAACATTTATCGTGGGAGAAGCACTGAAGCAAGGCAAGCTCAAAACGATGCTTAATAACATTGAACTGGAAACGATGAGCTTATACGCCGTCTATCCTCATCGAAAACTTCTAGCGCCAAAGCTTCGCGCCTTTCTCGACTTTTTAGACTCTTATTTTGGAGAACCACCTTATTGGGATGATTATTGATTAAAGCCCACTACCGAGCGGCATTACTAACGCCATGCTGCCGCTATTCAAACTGCCCGAGCAATCAGCATTAAAGGATGATGAACTAAAAGATAGCGTGTTACTTTATTTGGCTGGACGTATTGGTGACCGTGTCGCGTATCTTGGCCTAGATGATTTGTCCGGTTTCAATATCGAAGCCGCATCGGAACCCGATACACTGCTGATAAAACACTACTTAGACGCGTCGGATCAAAACCTGCTGAGGCATTTACTGACGGATGCCGAGGTGCATAAGAAATTTAATCGTCTGTTAACCTCATTAGCGATTTAAACAAGGATGCAGCATCACTGCATTCGATTCATGCACGCCGATACTCATAACATGAAGTGACCCGCTGCAAGATATACATGATTCACTCAAGCTGACTATGTATATAAAAACGTATATAAAAAAACGCCCTGTCCACCAGCCGAAGCGGCGAACAGGGCGTATCATTTGACCATGATGATCAAGCCATCATTATGGTTGTTTAGTGGTACGTAAGTAAGGCAGTTTTATATCGATCTCACCGAACTTAGCCTTGGCTTCGTCATCATTGAGCGACAGACCAACGATAACATCTTCGCCTGTACGCCAGTTGGCGGGGGTTGCGATCGGCGCTTGAGCTGTCGCTTGAAGCGCATCGAGCGCCCGCAATACTTCGGCAAAATTACGGCCGACAGACATAGGGTAAGTCATCGACAGTTGCAGTTTTTTGTCTGGGCTGAAGATAAAGACCACACGTACACTGGCAGAATCCGCCGCGGTACGGCCATCCGGCAGGTAAGCATCGGCAGGTAGCATATCCAACGCCTTAGCAACCGCCATGTCATCATCAGCAATGATCGGGAATTTAGCTGGTGCACCGGAATATTTTTCGATATCGGCTTTCCACTGAACATGCTCATCAACACCGTCAACCGATAGGCCGATGACTTTGGTGCCGCGTTTTTCCCACTCAGCCGCCAGTTGAGCTACCGCACCAAATTCTGTTGTACAAACGGGCGTGAAGTCTTTCGGGTGACTGAACAGGATAGCCCAACTATCGCCGATGAAATCATGCAACTTGAAGTCACCTAGATCTGTTTTCAAATCGAGATTGGGGACAATGTCATTGATTCGAAGTGCCATCTTTCATTTCTCCTGTTGTCTTGCTGTAATGAGCATACTTGCTCTTCATTGATTACATAATAATATAAGCTTATATCTAAAAGAAATTTAACCTATCAATACACTTAATAGGTAAAACTTATACGATGATCGTCATATCTCGGATACCTCTAAATCATCGTGGTGATTTTTGCTAGCCGCTTTCAGGTGCTGCCAAGCGGCAAAGGTACTGATGAATATTTCACCACTAAGTCGTTGAGGAAATCCAACCTTATCCAAACGATCCATCACCGGCCCTTTAACTTCAGCTAGATGAAATTTAATGCCTGTATCCATCAAGCGTAGATTGATCGATTCTAAGCTATCCAAAGCGGATGCATCGATCAGATTAACCGCCTGACAGCTGATCACCAGATGCTCAAGCTTAGGACGTTGACTGACCAGTGTCTGTATTTGGTCCTCCAGATAACGGGCGTTGGCAAAATAGAGGCTTTCATCGACTCGCATAATCAACAGGTTAGCACTCGTTTCCACCGTATGCCGTTCGATATTTCGAAAGTGTTCACTGCCTGCAACGCGTCCCACGACGGCGGTATGTGGCCGGCTAGTGCGATAAATATGTAATGCGAGTGACAAACCAACACCGGCAAGAATACCCGCCTCGACCCCTTGCAGCAGGGTGATCACAACGGTTAATAACATTGCCGAAAAGTCAGCCTTGGAATAACGCCACGTATGCTTGATCGCATGTACATCGATCAGCGACAGTACCGCAATAATGATGGTAGCCGCCAATGTAGCGATCGGCAATGTCCGCAACAGGGGGGTTAACCAGAGAATCACCACCAGTATGCCTAAGGCGGTCAATGCACCAGCTGCAGGGGTACGTGCGCCGGCATCAAAGTTCACCACAGAACGAGAAAAGCCACCCGTCACTGGCATCCCTGTACTCACTGCCGACCCCAGGTTGGCACAGCCAAGGCCGATAAGCTCCTGATCCGGATCAATACGTTCGCGACGTTTCGCGGCTAATGTCTGCCCTACGGACACCGACTCGACAAAGCCAACAATACTGATTAACAATGCCCCAACCCACAACTGCTGCCAAAGACTGACATCAGTAGATGGTAGCGCTAAAGGCGGCAAGCCTGCGGGCACTTCACCCACAATCGCCACTCCTCGCTCAATCAAAGCAAATTGAGCCGTCAACCAAGTCGTAACCAAGACGGCTAAGATCGGCGCAAGACGTCCAACGCTACCGGCAATGGCTCGACTAACACCTAGACCAGTCAACAGCGGCCCCAACCAGCGCCGAGTTGCATAGAGAAAGAGTAGCGTCCCGCTACCCATCAATAGCGTCGTCAGATTCATTTCAGGTAGCGCCTGAGCCAAAGCCACCAGCAATCCAGGGAGGCTATGACCACTCACCGATACACCCAACAGATGCTTAAACTGACTGACAGCAATGATGACAGCGGAGGCCGTAATGAAACCAGAAATCACTGGATGACTCAGAAAGTTGGTGAGAAATCCCAGCCTGAATAAGCCCATCAATGTCAGCATAATGCCGGACATAAAGGTTAATAGAATAACTGTCGTCAGGTAGGCCTCCCCCTCGGGAGACACAATATTGCCAGCGGTGGTCATGGTCATCAGCGCAATGACGGCCACTGGCCCGACTGATAACGCACTGCTCGTACCAAAAACGGTATAGATCAATAAGGGGGCGATGCTGGCATAGAGCCCCACTTCTGGCGGCAAACCCGCCAGCATAGCGTAGGCTAATGACTGAGGCACTAGCATCACGGTCACAATCATCGCCGCCAACAGATCCTGATTAAAGGTTGCTAAACGGTAATTAGGCAACCATTTCAGGATCGGTAGATATTTTTTAATATTCACTTAACCCCCTTGGGAGCTTACAAAATCAGCGTTTAGTAAAGCGATCCTTCTCGGCATGTAAATCATGCCCGGCAGCATGGGCAGCCTGCAGCAATAACCCTATATCACAGCTTTCCTGCTGTAGTTGATTATGAATCCAGAGTGACACCGCACGACGACCACTGCGACAAAAACCCAGAATAGGCGTCGGCAGCGTTTCAATCGCCACACCAAAGGCCTCAATCGCTTCCGCTGTATATTCACCCGTTGTCACCGGAATCTCTACCAATTCAATACCCGCCGCTTCTGCTGCTTGGCGCAGTTCATTCGTGTCGATATGGTCTTCGGCTTCGCCCGGCTGACGATGACAGATAAGCGAGCGAAAGCCTTGTGCTTTCAATTCAGTTATATCACTTGGGTAGATTGCATGACAGATGGAAAAGCCCGGTTCCAGTACTTTAATGTCCATAGTTTCCTCAGGTTTAGTTAAATAAATTAATGGGTATTTTCAGATATACTTGAGCGTTATCTTCAGCTGGCGGCATCTCGCCCGCGCGCATATTGACCTGTACCGATGGTAAAATCAGAGTCGGCATGGCTAACGTAGCATCACGTTCTGTGCGCATGCGGACAAATTCAGCCTCAGTAATGCCTTCATGAACATGCACATTGTGCTGTCGCTGCTCCGCCACACTGGTTTCGTGGCAATAAACTTCTCTATTAGGCGCTTTATAATCATGACAAAGGAAGATGCGAGTTTCAGCCGGCAAGCTGAGCACCTTGTTAATCGAACGAAATAGCGTGCGTGCATCACCACCGGGGAAATCACAGCGAGCCGTACCGTAATCCGGCATAAACAAGGTATCACCAACAAACGCCGCATCACCGATCACATAGGTCAAGCAGGCCGGTGTATGTCCTGGCGTATGCAGTATATAGCCTTCACAATTACCAATACTGAAACGCTCTCCTTCTTCAAAAAGGCGATCAAACTGACTACCGTCACGGGCAAATTCGCTGCCCACGTTAAATGCCTTACCAAACGTATCCTGTACTACCGTAATGAGCGCCCCAATGCCGGTCTTACCGCCCAGCGCTTGATGCAGATAGGGGGCGGCCGACAGGTGATCAGCATGCACATGGGTTTCTAAAATCCACTCAACTGTGAGGTCATGATCACGAACATAGGTAATAATTTCATCCGCCGAACGGACATCCGTACTGCCGCTGGCATAGTCAAAATCTAATACTGAATCAATAATGGCACAGGCCTGAGAGCTAGGATCTTGCACCACATAACTGAAGGTGTTTGTTGGCTCATCAAAAAAGGCTTTTACCTGAGGCACACATGGGGAGGTTTTTACTTCACTCATGGCCGGTCTCCTGTTTCTTTAATATTAGTATTCTCTAATATTAAAGAAAATTGCGACGTTTGTCTGCTGTTGTTTGTTTAAATTTAACTATGGCTGTCATAGTCACAGCGCACTATTCCATTGACGCAATGTCAACCGGCTTATGGCGAAGTAAACGATGACTTAGACGTAACAGTGCCACCAGCGTCAAAAACTGCACGATCGCTAAAACACCAATGCCTAACCAGTAAACAAGACTAAATGGGATAACGATGCCGCCCTGTACCCACACCAAGTGCCACCAAAACATACCCATCACAAACACCGCTACACCGGGGCAGATAAGGCCAAAACTAATGGGGTGGCGCTGCTCGCCGAGTAGATGATCGCTTAGATAACCATTCAATTGCATCATACGATATCCCAACAACATGACACTCAACTGCAACATGTAAATAGCGGTTAAAACCACAAATAATGTCCCCTGTTCGACCGGTTTAGCAAAGTGATGACTCAAGCCGTGCTGCATCCGTACCCATTCGATACCAAGCAGTGTCATAATCGGAATTAACATCCAAATACTCGGCGTCGCTTGCGCCTGTAAACCATACTGCAGCATCGCTTGCAGACCGGATATCAAAACCAACACACCGGAGACCACCGCGATCACCAGAAAAAGAATCGAAAGTGTGGCTGCCAACGCCGCGACTAATACTGAATGCGACATCGCTGCCGGTGCGGCAAAGCCGACAGATAGCATAGAAAAAGTAAACACCGCCATCAGCGAAGACAGATGATTATGTTCTTCGTGACGATAACCGCCTTTGACCAACAATCGGCTCAGATAGTGACCATAGAGCTTCAGCGACCAGACACCGATAGCGGCAAACGCTAATAGGGCTAGTGGGAAAAGGTATTCCACAATGGACCATAAACCGGGCACACAGAGTGCCCCGAGAGCAAAACAGACATTGACTGTCATCGCCAGTGTCAACGGCTGAGCCATCAACTGCACTTCACTCGGCGATCCCAGTAAACGCTGATAGGCTTCGGTATTACGGGCCGCGCGATACTCTCGCATATTCCAGATCAACAGCACAAAATGCATTAAGGCCAGCAACACCATTAACAGAGCCGCTAGCATGGCCACCGGACGAACCCCTGTGGGTAATGGCGTCATATCAGTGAGTAAGCGTTCAAAGTGTTGCCAAGTCGGCATCGAAAAACCCGGATGAGGTACCAACCACATCAGATACATGAAAAATGAAATAGAAAGTCCACCGGCACCCAACGCCGCCAACCAATAGCTGGGATGCCAGGGTTGATTAGGGTCTCGTTTTAACATCTGTCATCTCCTTATCCTTGGCTTGAGCCAAACTAGCCCAGTCATCAACACTGTCAATGTAGCCGAACGCGACCGTAACCACTTCACGACTATATACATATATTATATTAGATAATTCTAATGTAAAATCATTTTATAGCCTATAAAGGCGCTTGATTGATGTCGATGGCAGGCAGTTAAGTCGACATCTTTATTCATCAGGTGGGAGAACAAACAGAGGTTACATAACAACGGTTCGCAGAATAATAACCCTTGTTTTGACTGTATTGTGACAGCCTTTGACGTAACTCCGAGGATTTTTATTAACACACTAAAGAGGCACTTATGTGGGATCAACGTTACCAGAATGAAAACTTTGTCTATGGCACTGCCCCCAACGACTTCCTAGCAGAGCAGGCCTACCGAATACCGCAAGGCTCCGTTCTTTGTCTAGCAGAAGGAGAGGGACGCAACGCCGTATACTTGGCGCAAAAAGGTTATCAAGTTCATGCCATCGATTTATCCCCTGTGGGGCGCGACAAAGCAATGAGCTTAGCGCTAAAAACAGGCACACACATTCGTTATGATATTGGTGACTTGGCTCATCTTGAGATTGCACCCAACAAATGGAATGCAATTGTATCAATTTTTGCCCACACCCCTTCGGCTTTGCGCCGCGAGATACACCAGAAAGTGGTCTCCGGTTTGCAACCAGGAGGGGTCTTTATTCTTGAAGCTTTCAGCCCACAGCAACTCAGCTGTAGTGGTTTCGGTGGGCCTCAAAATCCCGATATGCTGATGTCACTACAACATCTAAAACAAGAATTGGCTGAGCTGAAGCTGCTAGTCTCGCGAGAGTGCCTAAGACCTATCAATGAAGGAGAGCTACACCGTGGCGAATGTAGTGTCGTACAACTCGTGGGCATCAAGCCGTTAGTATAAAGCGTCGTCCTTATCCCCATGTATTGCGGTGATGCAATTGACTGTATCAAGCAGTTTAAACAGCCCAGCATAAAAGCTGGGGGCATCTGTCACCGTTCTCGCCCCCTCCAATGAGTAATTCCTCCGCGGGGTGAATAAGCCTATTCGATGCACATCGCTGATCAGAGCGCTGCTCATCACCGATCACCTGACAACCTCACTATCAATCCCGCCGTCCTTAATCTTATGATTAATACTGTCGACATACACATTATGTTAATTTCAATTTGCGAATAAACCCCAAAAAAACTTATGGCCTATATATTGCAAAATCTATTAAAGAAAGGATTTTCAACCATTTCAGATGATTTTTAATGCTATATTGCACAGATATATGGCATGGTTAACATAGCCGTTCTAGGCCGCACAAGAAAAGTGCAATAGGGTTCATGGAACCGAGGGTATCTACATGAGTATCGACTGGACTGAGTATTCCACCGGCAACTTTTATGATGAACTAATCGCAGATGATCGCTCGCCAAGGGAACCTGCGACTCGGCTGGTAAACTACCTTGGCTCAATGAGTACAGCTGAGATCAATAAACGCAAAAAAATGGCGGAATCGACCATTCAAGAAATGGGGGTCAGTTTCACTGTCTACACGGAAGAGGGAAATATTGATCGCGCGTGGCCTTTTGATATCATCCCACGCACCATTTCGGCTTCCCATTGGGAACAGACGGCCAAAGGTCTAAAACAACGCTTAAAAGCATTAAATATGTTTATCAACGATCTATATCACGATCAAAACATTATTAATGACGGCGTGGTGCCTGCAGAAATCGTCTTGAAGTCTAAAAACTTTCGCCCCGAATGCGTTGGCGTAACGCCTCCTCATGGTGTGTGGGCAAATATCTGTGGTACCGATCTGGTGCGTGATTTGGATGGCCAGTTCTATGTTTTAGAAGATAACCTTCGCGTGCCTTCTGGTGTCTCTTATATGATCGAAAATAGAGAGATTACCAAGCGAGTGTTACCCGAACTCTTCTCTGAAAACTCGATTCTGCCGGTCAACAATTATCCCGCGCATCTGTTCGAGATGCTTGCCTCCCTCTCCCCTCGTGAAGTTGCCCAACCAGAAATTGTCGTACTCACCCCCGGCATCTTTAATTCGGCTTATTTTGAACATGCGTTTCTTGCCCAACAAATGGGCGCCGAACTGGTAGAAGGCAGTGACCTTATCGTCGAAGATGATGACTGCGTTTATATGAAAACTATTAGCGGTTTGGAACGCGTGGATGTCATTTATCGTCGTATTGATGATGAGTTTCTCGACCCTGAAGCCTTCAGGGAAGACTCCATGCTCGGCGTGCCGGGCTTGATGCGCGCCTGGAAAGCAGGCAATGTTGCGCTAGCGAATGCTCCCGGTGCCGGTGTCGCCGATGATAAAGTTGTCTATGCCTATGTGCCCGATATTATTCGTTACTATCTAAAAGAAGAACCCTTACTGCCTAATGTCGAAACCTTCCTCTGCTCAGACCCTGAACAGCGTCAGTATGTATTGGAAAACCTTGATAAATTAGTCGTCAAACCGGCTAACGAATCAGGCGGTTATGGCATGCTCGTCGGGCCTCATTCAACCAAAAAAGAGCAGGAACAGTTTGCCGAGTTGATAACCAAATCACCGCGTAACTATATTGCTCAACCAACCTTAAGCCTATCCACAGCCCCCTCATTAATAGGCTCGACACCCGAACCGCGCCACCTCGACCTGCGTCCCTTCATATTGCAGGGTAAAAAACTGTATGTGACTACCGGCGGCCTAACACGGGTTGCAATGAAAAAGGGTTCACTGGTGGTTAACTCGTCTCAAGGTGGTGGCAGTAAGGACACCTGGATTGTAGAGGAGAAAGACTAATGCTCTCTAAAGTTGCTGAACGGATGTACTGGTTCTCTCGTTATATTGAACGAGCCGAAAATACTGCACGCATGGTCGGTGTTTACGACAATTTACTGTTTGATCTACCTCGTGCGATCAATATTAGCTGGTTCAACCTCGTGGTCATAAACTCATCCGAAGACGTGTTTAATGCCCGCTATACCATTCAAGATGAAAAAAACGTCGTTAAATTATTGCTCGCCGACAGTACCAATCCCAACTCAATGGCTTCCAGCCTACAAATGGCCCGTGAAAATGTGCGCACGAGTCGAGATGTTTTGCCGCTACCGCTGTGGGAGCTAATCAACGAACTGTGTATGTATGTCTCAGAGCATATCCGTGACGGTATTAATCGTACCAATCGACATGGTTTTTTGGATACTGTGATTAAAGGCTGTCAACAGATCAACGGTTTGTTAGCCGACAATATGAGCAAAGATGCCGCGTGGCAGTTTATCCGCTTAGGTCGCAACCTAGAACGCGCCGATATGGCAAGTCGGATTCTCGATGCTGGTATTACCGCCCAATTAAACACAACGGATATTGAGCAGGATATTGATCCATCACAGATAATCTGGGGCAATGTGTTACGCTCATGCGACGGCAGCATGAACTATCGACGCACCATGCGAGTTACTGTCGAAGGCACCAAAGTCTGTGACTTTTTGTTACATGATAAACACTTTCCACGTTCCATCAGTTTCTGCGCAGAACAGATGATGGCCGCCACGAGCCTACTACCAGCTTGTGATATAGACGAGCTAAAAAAACTGCAGCAGCTCATCGCTGAAGATCAGCATGCGCTAGATAACTCATTAAGTGACTATCTAAATGAGTTACAGCTAAGCTTTGCTCGTCTGCATCAAGAGTTTGCTCAGTGCTGGTTTGCAGTAGACTAAGCGGTTGGCATGCTCAGTAAAAAGCCAATGTGGATGGTCTGCATCCGCATTGGCGACACTCTCTTAAGCGCCGTTTCTCTCTTACCGAATAACTCCCTCTCATCTCCTTTGCGAATCGAATAATAACGCACGGAGATTATTATAACGTCGTCGAAGGCGTTATAATGCCCACAAATTTATGCCGTGTTCAACGGCGATATAACCGCCCGAAAAAGTGAAACAACTAATGACACAGATAGGTACGCTGTATGTTATCTCAGCCCCCTCCGGCGCTGGCAAAACGAGCCTAGTTAAAGCACTACTGGCACAAGACAAACAGGTTCGCGTGTCGGTATCCCATACGACTCGCACAATACGTCCCGGCGAAACAGACGGACATGACTATAATTTTATCTCCATGTCGATGTTCGATGAGATGATTGAAAATGGACAATTTCTCGAATACGCCAATGTTTTCACCAATAAATATGGCACCTCACGCGTCTGGGTTGAAGAGCAACTTCAGCAAGGTATTGATGTCATACTCGAAATTGACTGGCAGGGCGCTCAACAGATACGTAAACAGATGCCTGAGTGCACTTCCCTATTCATCTTGCCACCGTCAACTGCTGACTTACGTCAACGACTCACCGGCCGTGGAACAGATTCTGAAGAGGTGATTAACCACCGCATGTCAGAAGCAATAAGCGAAATGAGCCATTACCACGAATATCAGTTCCTCGTTATCAACGATAACTTCGATACGGCGTTGCATGAACTGCAGTCCGTTTTAACCGCTCAGCGTTTAAAATTGCAGCAACAACAACAAAAGCATGCCGACATGCTCGCCGAACTCTTGTCAGAATAGCGAAGCTAAGGTAGACTGACCGGCTATCCTAACCAGGTCTTATAATTGATCTGAATGACTGAATCATATAACCGAGGTCGTAAATGGCACGCGTAACTGTTGAAGATTGTCTGGAAAATGTAGACAACCGTTTTGAATTGGTAATGATCGCGTCTAAACGTGCTCGTCAGATCGCTACCGGTGGAAAAGATCCTAAAGTAGAATGGGAAAACGATAAGCCAACCGTTGTTGCTCTTCGCGAAATCGCCGGACAACATATCGACGTTAGCATCCTGGATGAACGCGAAGAAGATTAATCCTTTTTCAATTCGCCTAAATAGGGCATCATCTCTATTGTTTCTGTTGTTTATGTAGTCTGGCAATCACCCGCTACGTTAGAGGCATAGGAGTAATTGATGCCAACTGTTGATGCGCTTTCTGACCGCCTGACCGGCTACCTTGATCTACAACAGATCAAGCTGGTGAGGCGTGCATATTTTTATGCTGAACAAGCCCATGATGGGCAGCGTCGTAAAAGTGGCGAACCCTACGTCACCCACCCTCTTGCAGTTGCCTCGATTCTCGCGGGCATGCATATGGATCATCAAAGCCTAATGGCCGCCATGCTCCATGATGTTATCGAAGATACCGATGTCTCCCGAGATGGTCTCGAAAAGCAATTTGGTCAAGTCGTCACCGATATAGTCGATGGTGTCAGCAAACTGACACATCTAGAATTTGAAACGCGCGCTGAAGCTCAAGCAGAAAACTTTCAAAAAATGGTCTTGGCCATGGCGGTCGATATCAGAGTCATTCTGGTAAAGCTTGCCGACCGATTGCATAACATGCGCACACTGGGTGCGATGCCGCCAGAAAAACAACGTCGCATTGCCCGAGAAACACTCGATATCTACGCTCCCGTCGCGGCCCGATTGGGTATGAGAGACTTACAACTCGAACTCGAAGATCTCGCTTTTCAGTCATACTATCCCATGCGTGCCAAATATATTCGCCGGGCTGTCGTACAGGCCCGCGGCCAGCGTAAGTATGTTATTAGCTCCATTGAAGAAGCGATACGCAACCGGTTAAAACAGGAAGGGCTTCCGGGAGCGGTTTCGGGTCGCGAAAAGCATCTGTATAGCATTTACACCAAGATGAAAACCAAGGGTAAATCCTTTGCTGAAATCATGGATGTCTTTGCTTTTAGAATCGTGACAGAGTCGGTAGACGATTGTTACCGCGCACTAGGCATCGTACACAATTTATACAAACCCGTTCCTGGGCGTTTTAAAGATTACGTCGCCATCCCCAAAGCTAACGGTTATCAATCGCTGCATAGCGATTTATTTGGTACGCGAGATATTACTATCGAAGTACAGATCCGTACAAAAGAGATGGATGCCGTTGCCAGTCAAGGCATCGCGGAACACAGCCATTACAAAATTTATGGTGATTCAAGTTCGGCGATCGATGGCTATAATCGAGCACGTAAGTGGGTTCAAGGACTGCTTGAAATGCAAAAACGGGCGGGTAACTCGATGGAATTCATCGAAACCGTTAAGACCGACCTGTTCCCTGACGAAGTCTATGTCTTTTCACCTAAAGGCCGTATTTTCGAACTCCCTCAAGGCGCAACCGCCGTCGACTTCGCCTATGCGGTACATACAGATATTGGTAATTCCTGTGTATCATGCAGAATAAACCGCCACTTAGCACCGTTATCTCAACCGCTACACAGCGGTCAAACAGTTGAGATTATAACCACGCCCAGCGCGCAGCCAAATATGGCATGGTTAAACTTTGTCATCACAGGAAAAGCCCGTTCAGCCATAAGACACTTCATTAAAATTCAGCATCGTGGCGAATCCATCGAACTTGGCCGACGCTTGTTGACCCAATTCCTATCCAATTACGGATCGAATATTGAAGATATTGATCCCATAGCCCTAGCCACCCTCTTAAAAGAAGCCGAATTAAAATCACTCGACGAGCTGCTTGAAGATATTGGTATGGGCAATCGCATGGCTTATGTTGTTGCACGTCGACTACGCCCTGCAGAGCTACAGGAATCTGAGCCTCAGGAGCTATCAGAGGGAGATAAACACCCTCTAGCAATCCGCGGTACAGAAGGCATGGTACTCCACTACGCGCGCTGCTGCGGGCCGATTCCGGGAGATAGCATCACCGGACACATTAGTACCGGACGAGGCCTAGTGATCCACCGTACCGATTGTCGCAATATTGCCTTCATGAAAGATGATGCAGAAAAATGTATCTATCTAGAATGGTCCAATAGCATCGATGATGAATTTATTGTCAACCTTGATCTTAAAGTTGAACCCGAACGTGGACTCATCGCCACCCTCGCAACAACGGCAGCCGGCATCAGCGCTAATGTCTTAAAAATCGATATCACCGAAACAGATGATGCATTAAGCACCGTGCATATCGACCTAACAGTCAAAAACAGGGTACATCTTGCGAAGGTAATGCGTAAGCTAAAAGCACTGAGCGCGGTCTACAAAGTCACACGCGTATAAACATTCATTGTCAACAAAAAGCGCACCTTGAGTGTGTTTTTTTATCAATAAACAATACTTCGGATGATCGGCGCTCCCCCATACAGCTGTGAATCACACCGGTGGTGTGAATAGAATACCTACCCAACCTTGTCGCGATTGAACGGCAAACCAAAGCAATATGCGTGAGGTGCCCAAAGGGCATGCTACGTCGCCCACATAAACACGTTCATGCCATCAACAACCCTTTGACCTCATACCCTGCTGTAGCGAGCGACGCCCTCGTCGCGATTGAACGGCAAACCAAAGCAATCGGCGTGAG
>NZ_JAUOQE010000001.1 GCF_030547545.1 Amphritea sp. 1_MG-2023 | reverse complement strand
TGGTCATCTACTTTGTCAGCCAGTTTGAAAAGGTCCAGACATTTCGCTGCACTGGCTTTCGCGTATCTGGCCATTCTCATATCCGCAGAGAACATAACGGACTTATTCGCACCTTCCTTAGTGAATCGCCAATACGATTAATAGATAGCGAAGCGTTTTACCACTGATAATAAACACCAATGAAAGCCACCAGCGACAGCGTAGCCAACCGGCGATGAGGCATAGAGGATCACCGATAAACGGCAGCCATGAGAAAAGTAGTGCAACCGCACCGAAGCGGCGCAACAAGCTCAGCGCACGTTGCTGATTGATCGTCCTTGGCTGCGCCACTGCCCAACGTCGACTGAGCCATACCCCCAGCCAATAAGTCACCATGCCGCCAAGGCTATTACCGACACTCGCTATCAGCAGCAATAACATAGGCTGAGCATCCGGCTGTGCAGCAAGGTACCCCAATAACACCTCCGAACCACCCGGCATCAGGGTTGAGGCGATAAAGCTGCTAAAAAACAGCCCCCACAAAGCGGGATCCGTGATCATTAATGACGCGATTCAGGGCGCTCCATATCGGCACGAATACAACGTAATACGCCTAACGTATACAGACCATCAAGCGCCTCATGGACCGGTTTGAGTGATACGCCAAAGGCGGTCGCGCACTCGCACATCACATTTCGCACTTGCTCTAGCTGAGCCGCCGTCAAATCGATCACATCGGCTAGCAGCAACTGCCCTTGAGCGATACCATCCGCTAAATGATTGTAAATCACATTTTCAGATAGATGTTGCTGCCTTGCCACTTGAGCGACCGTCATACCCGAACGATACAGCGCAACAGATTGCTGCATCTGATGGTCTTTACTCTGAGGTTGCTGCTGTGCGGTTTGATATTCACCAATCAGTGTTAGAAACTGATCGCCGTACAGTTCAAGCTTGCGCTCACCGATGCCGTTTAATCGGCCCATTTGCTGATGCGTTAAAGGACGGTACATCACCATTTCCATGAGGGTTGCATCATGAAAAATCACATAAGGCGGTACATCCTGCTCTTTCGATAACGTCATACGTAACGTTTTCAGCGCATTCCACAAGCCATAATCCTCGACATCCAGCTTCTGCTGCGGATCATTGCGCTTACTAAAGGACTCTTGCTTACGCTTATCCTGCCGCATCTCAATCTGCAACTGCCCTTTTAGCAACGGCCGACAACTATCGGTCAGATAGAGCACCCCATGACTGTTCGCGGCAACACTCAAATAGCCCCGCGCCACCAGCTGCCGAAACACCGAGCGCCACTGATTTCGATCGAGCTCTTTACCGATACCAAACGTGCTTAGTTGATGATGCTTAAGCGCCACGACTCGATCACTACTTTTCCCCAGTAAGACCTCAATCACATGATTGACGCCAAAACGCTGACCGCAACGGTATACCGCCGATAATGCTTTGCGTGCCGCCTCAGTCGCATCCCAAACGGGCACCGGCTCGAGACAGGTATCACAATTACCACAGGGTTGCGGTAAGGGCTCACCAAAATAGGTCAACAGTGTTTGACGTCGACAACTGGTGATTTCACATAATCCCAGCATCGCTTCGAGCTTTTGTCGCTCGATACTTTTGTGTAGCTCATCCGCTTGCGAGCTTTCTAGCATCTGCCGCAGAAAAATAACATCCTGCAAGCCATACACCATCCATGCATCGGCGGGCAGCCCATCACGTCCCGCTCGCCCAGTCTCTTGATAATACGCCTCCACACTTTTCGGCAGATCAAGATGAGCAACAAAACGCACGTTAGGCTTATCAATCCCCATTCCGAAGGCCACCGTTGCGACCATGAGAATATTCTCTTCGGTCAGAAAGCGGTGTTGATTATGGCGGCGCAGCTCGGCATGCAAGCCCGCATGATAAGGCAGGGCGTTAAAACCCTGTTCTTGCAGCCATTGAGCCGTGTCTTCAACCTTTTTACGCGAGAGACAATAAACAATACCGGAATCACTCACATGCTCGGCCTTAAGGAACTTTAACAGTTGCTCTTTAGCCCGATGCTTCTGGCCGATACGATAGCGGATATTGGGACGATCAAAGCCTTGAATAAACTTACGCGCATTTTGCAGCCCTAGGCGCTGACAAATCTCTTCACGGGTTCGCTCATCAGCGGTCGCCGTCAACGCAATCCGCGGAACACCCGGAAAACATTCTTGCAGATAGCTCAGCTGTAAATATTCTGGCCGAAAATCATGCCCCCACTGTGATACACAGTGCGCTTCATCGATCGCGAATAGCGCTAATTGACATTCAGAAAGCATTTTCAGCGTGCGCGGTTGCAGCAAACGCTCCGGCGCAACATAGAGCAGATCCAACGTACCACTGCGCAATTGATGTTCTACTTCCTGCGCCATGCTGAAATCCATAGAGGAGTTCAGATAACCCGCACTGATGCCCCACTGCGATAGGGCTTGCACCTGATCCTGCATCAAGGCGATTAAAGGGGAGACAACTACAGCGACGCCTGATCGAATCAGTGCCGGTAGCTGATAGCAGAGCGATTTGCCGCCGCCAGTGGGCATCACCACCAATGCATCCCCGCCAGCGAGTAACGTTTCAATCACGTCATGCTGCGGCTGCCTGAACTGATCATAACCAAAGATCTGTTTTAAGAGTTGTTGCGCCTTTTCTATCATGGGCGGCATTATCCGGCATCAAATGCAGACTGTCATCCAGATTTATTAGATTCCGACCGATTAACACTACGATAAGAGCTGTTTCACTGATAGAATCGGCTCACACTTTATTAGCCGGACCGACACCTATGCAAAATGCGATGCTAAATACACCACTCACCGATGAGGAACTGGATGAGCTTGAAGCTTTTTTGTTCTCAGAAGCTGTATCTGAAGACGCTTTGGATCTGATTGGTACGCATGGCTACTTCTGCGCATTAAACATCAGTCCGGTCAAAATTGCTGAGAAACAGTGGCTACAAGAGCTCTTTGACGGTATTCCTGAATACCGCACAGAAACTGAAAAATCACGTATTGAAGGCCTGCTACGCCGATTATACTTCAGCATCGGCAGCGATCTTTACAACGATCAAGATATGCTGATTCCTTGCGATCTAACCCTTGAAGCGGATGATGATGAAGAGCAAAGCGCTCTCACTACGTGGGCACAAGCCTTTATGGAAGGTGTCTTCCTTAAAGAAGACGAGTGGTTTAATCATCAAGCAGAAGAGGAAGTCGCCGAGCTAATGCTGCCAATCATGATCGCGTCTGAATTATTTGATGATGAAGAGTTCGTCAAAATGCGCGCCGATCAACCGCTTTGCGATGAAATGTGTCGCACCATCCCAGATTTACTGGTCGACCTTTATCTGCTCTTTCATGCGCCCGCCGATAAGAAATAAGCCGACGACATGAGCCCAACTAAAAAGCCCGCTATAGCTATAGCGGGCTTTTTATTTGATAGACTCATGGGTTTAAACATCTAAGCACTATGATACCGATCTAAGCGACAACCCCAAGATACAACACAGGGATCCGGCCGACCGATTGAGTTAACGAGTGATACGCACCGTTGATCCTTGACGCAATACTCGAACTCGCTCACCTGGCCGAAAGAATCCTTCGCTATCCACTTCCTGAACAACAGAGATCGTCCGTCCACTTTCAAGCGTTACGGTTAACTCTTGACCCTGCTTACGAGTTGAACTCTCTTCCACTTTTTGACCGACGATACCACCGGCGATAGCGCCGACAACCGAAGCGATGGTGCTGCCCTTACCACCGCCGACCGTACTACCAGCAATACCACCGACGATAGCACCGGCTCCAGCGCCCAACGGGCTATCTGTACGCCCCTCAATCACAACTGGCTTCACCGCATCAACCCACGCATATTCGACATTCTGCACCTTACGCGCTTCAGATCGGGTATAGGTATCGCCACTCAATGAGGATGCACAGCCTTGCAGCATCAGCATGAACGCTGTAAATACAACAACGGTAATTTTGTTCATATCATTAACCCTAAACTTACTTTGAAATATTAAAGCGGGATGCCAAAAAACACGATCTGATGCCATCACTCGCTGCACGATCAGTTGCTTTCAGTCTAACCTGAAAGCAATCCGAAAGCCCTAAGCCCTACATGAAAAGATAACAGCAAACAGCTTAACGTATCTTTAACAATAACTGACACAATAACGACCAGCTCACCTCCTTGAGCTTCTGATACCAAGGACGGTTAGACCACTGATCATAACAGATTTCACGACTATGCTGCATATCAGTGACGAGCATTAATTCAACAGCAGCGGTTAAGCCAGGCTCTACCACCTCAAGGTTCGCTTCGAGATTCCAGCGTAGATTCCAGTGATCTAAATTACATGAGCCAACCGACACCCACTGATCACACAGGCCTATTTTAGCGTGCAAAAAGGCGGTCTGATACTCATAGATTCTCACACCCGCTTGCAGTAAACGCCGATAATATCGCTTCGATGCATGATAGATCCAAGGATGATCGGTATTCGGTCCCGCCACAATCAAGCGCACATCCACACCTCGTAAGGCCGCCTGTCGCAAACTGCGTCGTACTGAAAAAACCGGCATAAAATAGGCGGTTTCTAGCCATACCCGTTGTTGTGCCTGATTAACATGCTGCACAAAGCTACGCTTGATCTGCTGTATTTTTAATCCTTCGACCTGCGTGACTCGCGCCAGCGCATCCCCTATTCGACGCCTATCGGGCAAAGAGATCGGTGGCATGACACCCTCACTGCGATGCCACTGCTGAGCAAAAAGCTGCACCATATTCTCAACGACAGCCCCTTCTACTTGCAACATCACATCATGCCAGGCGAGCTCGGTCTCCAGAGGGTTGATGCGTAAGTATTCATCACTAATACCCGTCCCACCGATAAAGCCGACACGCTGATCGACAATCATCAACTTACGATGATCTCTAATCAGATTACCGCCAAACTTAAATACACTGATAGGATTATACCGCAGCACCTGCACACCCACCCGCGCCAGCCTTTCACGATCCTGCTGAGTAAACCGGCGACCGCCGATATCATCAATCAACCAGCAAACCTTAACTCCCCGTTGTGCGGCAGCGATTAATGCCTCGATGAACTGATTAGCCACTTTACCGGAGCTAACCATATAAAACTCCAACAATAATGTCTGCCGAGCAGCATTAATTGCCTGCAACATGCGCGGAAAAAAACGTTTGCCTTCGATCAGTAGCTCAACACGGTTTCCACCAGACCAACGATATCGGCGACTCATCCTTACCCCCCCGTTTTACACCCGCCAATCCGGCAGTCAGTGTTGATGCAGCCCATATAAACGAGCGTACAGCCCATCCTGCTGCAACAACGTATCATGATCGCCCTGCTCCGCTACCTGACCATCATCAAACACATACACATGATCAGCCTGCTTAATCGCACTCAATCGATGCGCGACAATAATTGTCGTGCGTCCCTGCAGAAAGTGCGTCAGCGCACGATGAAGGCTATATTCCGTTTCGGCATCGAGTGCCGACGTCGCCTCATCGAGAATCACTACCTTAGGATCCGTTAACACCATACGAGCAATCGCCAAACGCTGCCGCTGACCTCCCGATAATCTAACGCCTTGACGTCCCACCATGGTATCTAACCCTTCGTCCATCAGACGAATGAGAGGCTCCAACTGAGCCACCGCCAATGCTTGCCATAACTGCCGATCGCTAAAGTCTCGCCCGAGTGTCAAATTACCCCGAACAGAATCATTAAACAGGGCGGGATGCTGCAACACGGTGGCAACATTTTCGCGGACACGATCGAGCCCAATCTGCTCAACCGGCACATCGTTGAATAATACCTGTCCCTGCTCCGCTTGATAGAGCCCGAGCAACACCTGCACCAGAGTCGATTTACCACCCCCGCTCGCGCCCACCAATGCAATCTTCTGACCCGCAGGGATCTTAAGGGACAGGCCTTTTAAAATTTCCTGACCGTGGATATAACTAAAATGGATATTTTGCAGCGTGATCGATACCGATGTTGCGGCAGCAAAGGGATCTTTCACTGCCGGATAGTTCGGCTCTTCATCCAGCATTGTTAGCCGATTGATGCGTTGCAAAGCCGCTTTCGCGCCATAAAAAGCATACTGAATACCCAGCACTTCCTGCACCGGGCCCATCATAAACCAGAGATAGCCAAACACCGCCATCATCTGACCAATACTCAAGTCAGAAAAGACCACCATCCCCATCGATAGCGCTCGAAATAGATCGAAGCCGACCAAAAACACCATAAAGCTGAAACGATTAGCCGCCTCACTGCGCCATTCAAAGCGCGTCGAATGATCTCTGAGTGAACGAGCATCTCCGATTAGGCGCTGTAGATAGTGACTCTCCCGATTGGCGGCACGAATCTGATAGATGGCCTCCAGCACTTCGGTTAAACCACCCTGAAACTGCTCATAGGCACGATTTTCAAGTTTCTTAAGCTCTTTTACCCGCTTACCGATCAACATCGTTAACCAGACCACTAACGGATTTAACAACAGGATAAACAGCGCCAACTGCCAGTTCATCCAAATAAGTACAATTGCCGTGCCGATAATGGTTAACAGGGCAATCAACAGGCGACTCACGGATGCGCCGACAAAGCGATCAACGGTATCCAGATCGGTAATAAAATGCGCGCTCACCGAGCCACTGCCTAATGACTCATATTCAGCCATGGAGATCCGCTTAAGTTGCTGTAGCAATCCCGCTCGAATACGGAAGATAACCTCCTTTGAAATAATCGAAAATTGTCGACCTTGCCAAACATTAAACGCTAGCGCTGCTCCGCGAAGCAGAATCGTCAGCACCAATACCGCGCCGATATAAAACACCGGACCGACCCAGTGCTCAGGGAAAAGGCGCTGACATAGCGCAATCAGCGGGCCGGGCTGATCGAGCAACACCTCATCGACCAACATCGGCATCAAGAGAGGCAATGGCACGCTCGCACAGGTTGCCAGCAACGCGATGATATTAGCCTTAATCAATAACGGTCGATATTCCAGCGCGATTCTGAGAATATAGCTCCAATTATAAGTCGGCTGACTCATCGTCGACGCTTTATCTCTCTGCGTCAGCACACTGATGGCGTGCCATTGAGGATGTTAACGTGCATCGCGCGCACACCATCACTGATCATGCTTAGAGCCTCCCTGACAGTTTGGTGACTGCGGTATTAGTCCATTTTTTTCCTGCCACTCGGTGACGCTATAAAGGTGTAGCGCCAAGCCATGAATTGGATTATTCATCAGTTCTGATAGCAAGCTATATATCATCTGATGGCGCGCCACCGCACGCTTACCGACAAAGTCATCGGTCACCACCGCTAACTTAAAATGGCTATCGGTCGCCGGACCACTGTGCATATGACTTTCATTGTCAATCACCAGATGCTGTAACGCTAAACCTTGCTGCAAACGCTGCTCAATCTCTGTTGCAATACTCATATTGATCCTGATCTGATTTATTTACTTTTCTCCGCCGAATCGGCAGCCAGTTTACTAAACTTGGAGTGAATGCGGCGTGTCAGCAATGCCACCGTGACGATCACTAACGGCATCGAGATACCCAGTGAAAGGCTCTTATCAATATGTAGCCCTTGATCATATAACACGCCGATAAAAATCTTTACTAAGCCGATGGTGTAATAACTAATGGCCGCCACCGATAGCCCTTCGACGGTATGCTGCATCATCAGTTGAATACGTGAACGTCGATCCATCGAACTGAGTAATTCTTGATTCTGACCCTGAATCGATAACTCAACTTGAGTCCGCAGCATATCACTGACGCGATCGATACGTCGGGAGAGATCTTCTAATCGATCGGCGGTTGCCTTACAGGTTCGCACGGCGGGAATCATTCGCCGAGTGATAAATTCATGTAACGTCAGGTGACCCGATACCTCATCTTCACGCAGATCCGCTAAACGTTGCATGACGAGCCCCTGATAGGCGTTAGTGGCATTGAAACGAAAAGTAGAACGGGCACGATACGCCTCGACGCGTGAAGCTAAATGAATCAGCCGCCCCAGCAGTTCGCGTTCATCACGACATTTATCATCATCATACTGCTCGACGGATAATATCTGTGTCAATTCAGATAACTGCTGATCCATCAGTTGCAGTTGTGGGCTAATTGAACGCGCCATCGGCAACCCCATTAGGGTCATCAGACGATAAGACTCAATCTCCAACAGGCGCTGAATCAAACGCCCTAATTGACTGTCACTCATCTCTCGATTGTAGATCAGAAACCGGCCATAACCATCACTGTGCATTCGATAGGTTGTCCAGACTTGAGCCGCCCCTTGCGAGGGCTGACTGCCCACCAAACGCATCGATTCAAAATGTTTTTTAACTTCAGGAATCGCCGGCTCGCCAACACCCCGAACATCTTCGATAGACATATGAAAGGCGGCTACTACTTCCCCACAAATACCTTCTAGCCAACCCTCAGGGAGGTGACTCATACCGGTTTCGGCAAACGGCTCACCATGATCGCCTCCTAACCAGATAAAGGTATAAGAGACAAACTCCATATGCTGCTCCCAACGCACCTGAAGCTGCCCAAATTGCTGTTGAAAACAGGGTAGGTCATCCTCTGGCACGGGCCCGCCAAGCATTTCACATAGTTGCTGCAGATGACTAAACTGCTCGACTTTTTGCTCTTCACTACACATCACCGAGAGGTGAGAAATGCGCGCGGGACTGGGTATCACTTGAAATGGCCGTGAATGCATCTCCTCATACAAGGAAGCTCGTAACGGATGCATTTCAAGCTGAAGGGAACTGACAGACATCTAACTACCTGTTAATGATTGAAAAGCTCTATTCTCAGCGATTATCACTATCTAAAGCAACCGTCCTGAAGACTTACACTATAAGACCTGTATTAATCTTCCAAAGGCGCCAGCAGTAAAGGCGTTTGCAGCAAATCAATCGCTACGACCTGTGGCGTCACGTCAAACCATTGTAGAAACAGATCCAGTGTTCGATTCTCTGGCCAGTCATCACCAAACTCATCCCAGGCGGCTAATTCATTGACGAAAATAGCGTCGAAATGCTGTGCGAGTTGCTCAGATATATCGGCCTCCGCTTGAAACTCTTCGCTCAGATAAACACTACCTTCCGCCCGATGTTCGGCTAACGTTAACGCCTCATTTAACGCATCCTGTTGACGATTAGCCCAATCGACAAATGGTTGACGCGGTAACACAGCAAATCCCGAACGATTAATCAGTTTCATAGAGGCTTCTCTCGACTTCAGCTAAACTAGAGGCCAGCATTATAACCTCAGCTTCAGAGATGTGAATGAATATCCGTTGCCTCCCCCACCTGAACACGAAACAGGCTTGGCTTAGCTTCTGCAAAAGAGAAGTCTCCTGCTGCTTTACTGAGCAACCCGAAGCGATGGTAGACTTTCAAACGACCTACCTGATGATTACCGTGTTAGAACAAAACACACGGCAGGGTAAACAAGCGATGAAATATAGCTTAGGCTCGCGCACCTCGATGGCGCCTGCCTGGAAATTCATCAAAGCCTGCGATTTTAATTTGCAACGCATGATCGATGGGCTAGCGCAGATCAACTTTGATGGTAATGTACGTGACAACTCGCTCTTAAAAGCGCATACCGATCTCACTGTCCGCAAATTTTTTTCCCGAGATCGACTCATCATTTCGCCGGGGAATCTCGGTAGATTAATCCCCTTAACCGCGCCACCAGCACACTGGTCGTTAAGAGATCTTGCTTGCCTTCTGGCTAATCAACAATTTCGAGACATGCGCACCGAGCAACTCGCACTGCCGGGTAACGATCAGTTTATGATTGAATTTAGAGGCATACCCACTCCTGAGATTCAGGAAACCTTGGTCGACATTATTAATCAACCGGAACAATGGCAAGTTCGACCTCACCCAAATGATACTCAGCGCCTCATCATCTTGCGACAAAACACGCCACTATGCAGCTTCGAGCCCGATTTCTCCGCTGCAACGAAAGCTGCCCCGCGAGGCACACGCTGGACAACGTCGATAGGCTAGCAAAGCAATAGGGCTATCTTAAGCACGCGATAGCCCAAGCATTGCTAAGCAGGCAACATCCCTTCCACTGCCTCGGCACTCTCTTGCTCTTCCGATGCTTCTATTAAACGGTAGGGGTTATCAGAGTTTAGTAGCGCTTTGCCATTGGCGGTTGGAAACTCCACATCGATATCGACCACTCGCCCATCACGACAGACGTTGATAATGGTATCCATGGTGGTTGCCATCAGTGAATACTTATCATCGGGAGCCGCAATCAGGGTCTGCAAGCCTAAATCACTCATAAAGCCTAACGACGTCACTGTGTTTTCCGCATCCAGCTTGTTAAAGGCCTCATCGAACACCGATAGACTAATGCCTCCCAGTGTGACGCCATCCGCGCTATCACGAAGGCGATAAGTTGCCCCCATTGCGGCGGCAATCGCGACATAAAAAGGCACCTGATGTTCACCACCAGAACCGGTTTTAATACGCTGAGATAGCGTTGTTTTGCGGTTACCGTCGAGATCTTTAACCACCAACTCAAAATTATAGAAGTTGCGATAATCTTGCAGCAGACTGCTTTCACCCTCGTCCTTCAAGACCTCATGAATCTTCGTCAGTGCATCCTGATAGGGACGATCTTCATCATCTTTAAAATCAAATAACGAACCAACATTCGCTTGATCCATGCGCGTATACGCTTCCACCAACTCCAGAATATCTTTTAATTCTGGATTAGGCATCATCTCAAAACTATACATCTCCCGATGAAACGGGCGATTTTTAAGGTGTGCATTCAGTTCACGAATCAGTTCTTTAATTTTATCGATCTGATCTTTCAGGTGCGCCACGAAATCGGAACGGAATGAGGTTTCCGCTTCGAGTCGAGCCCGCTCGGCCTTTTCGGTATACTCCGCCAACTCGCTATCACGTAATGATTGAATGGTGTCATTCACAAACTGCGATAACTGCGCATGCGATGAATCTTCACTGACCTTATCCAGATCTTGATGGCTTAAGCCTGAACCATGATAGCGTGCTTTATATTGCGCCACGCCATCGCGCACGCTATTCTTCTTGCGCTCGACCAATCCCAGCTCAGACTGCGCTTTCTTAGCCGCATCAAAGATAATACGGTCTAGATCGCCGGAACAGGACTCATCCAGATAATCCCGTTTCTCTTGTGCCGACTGTGCATCAAAGTTAACGTCCGCCTCACATCGCGTACGCTCCTCGGCATGCTCTTGTAACTCATTATCCAACACCTCAAGCGAGGCATTATCTTTAATCAGATTAGTACGCGTCGATTGCAACTTATCCATTAATTTTTTCTGCGCGACCTGCGCGGCTTTCTGCGCATCAACTAGTTCACTAATCCGCTGCTGAATACCACTATCATCTTGATTACGTAGATCTGTAATCCCCTGACGATAGCCCTCAATCTCGGTTTGCAACATCTCCCGCTGATTCACCAAGTCGAAGGTACGTTCGGTCACACCGGTGAGCGCAGCGGTCATACGAATCAGGTTTTCACGCAAGCTATCCAAAGCTTCATGATCTTTGTTCAGCGCACTGAACTCGGCCATCATTTGATCTACCTGACGATCTTGCTGTTGTAATTGATGTTGTCGACGTCCGCCACCGCTACCCATCATCGGCGCTTCTTCACGGATGGACGTGGTCGTACCTTCGGTTTGCAACATGCAATCGTAAGTCAGTGCTCGCTCTTGTTTTAACAGTTCGGTTTCTGTCTCAACCGCCATCACGCCGCCCAAGGCACGATTCATGTAGGCTAAGGCATCATCACTCTGACAATCAACAAATTGCGCCAGCGAGCCAGGTTTGAATCGATTCAGCCACTCATGGGATTTCGTCGTGTTCACTACCCGACACCCCTTCAAGTGACGTCCTTTACGACGGTAAAGCGTAATCGCTTCTTTAACGCGATCCGGGTCGACGATTAGCGCTTCACGGCGAGCGCCTAAGAAACTTTCAATGGCAATGCGCCACTTCTCATCATTGATATCCACCAGCTCGCAGATAGGTGTCGAGTCAATACCGTAATCCTTCAGCAACTGCATCAGCTCACGGGTATTACGCCGCAACGGGGCACGCCCCTCCTTCAACTGTTCAACCGCGCTTTTCTGACTCTGAATCTCGCTGCGCAGTTCATTCATACGAATCACTGACGTTTCAAATCGTCGCGCAATTTCACGGCGCACCGAATCCACCGATGCTTTCAACTGATTCAAGTTATTATCGACATCCACCGGCGCCTGTGGCCATGTTTCCGCCATCATATCTTCGCCAGAACGCCATAATTCAACCGCATCCTTAACCACCGGAATAAAGCTGTCTGGCAGGTATTGCTGATAGTTAGCAAAGCTGACCGCCGATCGCAGCAATGTATACACATGCTGAACCTTTTCTTTGACGACATTCAGCTCATGCTGTCGCGCATCGATCGAGTTCTCTAGCGCCTTCACCTTGTGTGCGCTATCGGTGTTATTCAACTCGGCACGGGTATTCGCCAAGGACTGCATAATATCACTGAGCGATTCGCTCTTGGCTTCAAGATCCGCTTGCAACTGAGTTTCTTTGACCTGATTAACCTCGAGTCGCTCTTGCGCTTCCTCTTTTTTCAGATCCGCATGCTCAAACCGGGTTTCATGCACAACCCACTCATACTCGACCGAATTTTTAACGTTACGATCAATCCCTTTACACTGCTCCTGAACCTTTTCTAACTCATTAATGCGATTCGAGACTTCACGAGTTTTCTGTTCCATCGCCCGATATTCATCTAGCGATTTACGAAAACCACCCACATGAACGATGTTTTCATCGAGCACGAACTCACGGATAAACCGCGTTGGGCTATTGATAGGAATAAACTTCATCGCATTACGAAAGTTTTTAACGAACTTTTCATCATCGTTCGGCATCTGCTGATCGTAACTCAGCTCGGTTACCAATTCGCGAATGAAGCGATTCGCTCGCTTCTCCAGCTTCATCTCTGGACATTGTTTTAGCAGACTTTCTTTTACAACCGGCCACTCTTTAGGTAAACGACCGCCATCTTGCTTAAGCGTGAAATCTTCTAAACTAACGGAAAAGTCAGGCAGAATGAAACGTCCAAGCACATCCTCTTCTGGCGAAGCAAGCGAAGCACTGATTGCCAACCCGACGCAGGTCTCTTTTCCGGTTTCAGTATCGAAAAAACTCAGTGCGATATAGCTCACCGAATCTTGTCTGGCGTTCTCTTTTTTACCCAGATCATCCATAAAGCCGAGACAATATGTACGCAGACTACGCTCACTTTTCTCACCGGCACTGGCATTAAAACTGAGATACTTCTTGTTACCACCCATCAAGACCGTCTGAATCGCATCTAACAGAGAGGACTTACCCGAACCGTTAGGCCCAATGACCGCAACATTTCCTTTAATCGGAATTTCAACGGCACCTAACACGTACCAGTTCACCAGCACCATTCTATTGAGCTGTTTCATCAGCGAGTCTCCTCTGATACCACTTGCGCATTAGCGGTATCGGTTTCACGATCGGCGGCATCGGTGTCTTTTGCCTGTTCGGCGTCAGGCGCCGCGCTAACATCGGCATCGGCAACAACTTCAACCTGTTGTGAAGTCGATGGCGTCGTCTCCGCTGAAACCTGCGCCTCGTCAGTCGTCACTGACTGCTGTTTAAGCTCATCATCGCGCTCTTCACATAACGCCTCCAGTTGACCAATAAAGTCTTCCACCACTACCTGACGAATAGCCGGATTAATGGTTAACGGAATATTCTTTGGATCCGTTTCGTGAGGCTTACCACGCTCGATCACGCCATGCCGACTAAAGAGAGATAACAACTCTTTCAAGCGCGTTTCATTCGGAATTTCACGGCCCGTCAGGTTTTCATACAGCGTCAGCAAATCATTCGTGGTGATATAGGCACGCCCTGCTTCGACATCAAAGGATTCTAGCTTCTGCTCATACTGTTGACGCAAACAAAGCAGCAATAACGATTCATCTAACTTCAAACGCATGAAGCGTTGTTCACCCTTCGGCAAAATACCCAAATAGGCCTCATCTGGTTGATAAATCAATGACCAACCGATAGCCGCAAACAGATTAGAAAAGTAATCAACATGCGAGGCTACCAAGAAATAGCTATCGCGGTGTCCGGCACGCTCAGCATAAAGAAACTGATTCACCAACAACATATTGGCCGCATGAACAAAATCATCTTCTTGGTATTGATCGCTACGACCGATAATTTTCTGCAGGTCACCCAGCATTATACTTTCCTCTGAATACTGAAATCGCGACATTCAACCATATCGGCGACGTTAACATAGGTGTCTTCAAACTTAATTTCATATTTATTGGCGGTTCCGCGACCTTTTTTACCCAAAGAACGCATATGCCGTAAGTAACTGAAGCAGATGTAATCCTCAATACAATCGATGGTAAAATCCGAGGCGCTAATCTGCTGCTTGTTTAGCAGATGCCGTTCGACATAAAGCTCGATATTCTCAGGCTTCACTTCACGACGCGCTTTATACTCTTTGAATAATTGCCGCATGAGTAAAACCCGTGGATCGATCTCCACCGGCTTAATCACTCGCGGTTTGGTTTCGACACGCCGCTTAATCGGAGAACGCACACTACCGGGAGCCAAGAAGGCTACCCCTTCCAGCGTATCAACAGGCGGTATAACCTTGGCATCCAATTTAGCAACATCGGAGATTAATCGAGATAAGCGAGAACTCATACCGGGCGTGGTTTTATCCATATAACGCACGGTATCCGCTACCCGCTTTTCCAAACGGTAACGGAAATCATCAATCGTCGCTAAACGCTGATCAACCGACTCAAAAATACGGATAATCCGGTTAATATGACTATGCACCATCGCTTCAGCATCGGCAAAGCCCAACTCAAATTGCTCTTGATAGTGCTGCGTTAGTTTTTCGACCTTCAGCGGATCAAACTGCAAGTCACGTAACATAGAGAGAATCTGACGCCGAAACCGAAACGGGTTATTCTTGGTTTTCAGGGTTTTGTAATCAGAAACCAGAATATGTGCCACAAATCGATCAAAGAAACTGCGTACAATTTCCTGAGGATTCGAGGTCGCCGCTAAACTAATTTTCAATTCCCGCAACCCCAACATCATATCCGTTAGGTGCGCACTGAAATCGGCCGCGGTTTGCGCAGCTTCCTGCAAGGTAATGCCTCGCCCTGCAGGATCACTAATCGCCGATTCAAGCGAACTCAGCACGTTAAGCACCGCGCCGCCATAGCTGCGCTTTTCCAGCTCGTTAATTCCGATCAATGTGCGCAAAAGATAACTGACGGCCGGAGAAAGCAGGACAAAGGTGCGATAAATACGCTGCTCTTCTTCCAACCAACCAGTATCGACCAAACGACGATAGATACGACTGGTATATTCCGCGGTTGAACGCGGCATCTCCTGCCGATCCGCGTCTGAATCGCCCTCTTCAGGCTCCCAACGACGCACACCCAAGCGCACGACGCTATCCTCGATACAGGAACGAATCAGGTCTTTAGGTACGAACGGATCAACCAGATCTTCATCGAAGAACTGCTCAGCAAGGTCCAGCAGAACCGCCTCGTAGATATGTTTATTCTGCCCCGACAAGGGAACAAATATGGTTTCGGGAAGCTTTTTAAAAAGCATCTCAGCTAAAATCTCCGGGCAAGCGGTTTAGAAGGGTAAGCAATGTCTCAAACGCGGACGACAAACACCCGTCTGAATAAGGTTAACGATAATAACGGAAATAACCACACTGACCAAGTAGCAAACAAGGCCGTCGCCTATGAGACCGCCAGTTAAAAATCCTATATTTTAAAAATCCTTTTAAATCAGCAAGGTAAATGCTTGATCAATGTTTAATCAGGGATAGCTTTTGCCGCTTGCAAACGCGCATAAAGCGCCAACATGCGACCATGCGCAGTAAACTCCTCAAGCGCAAAGGTTGAGCTTGATAAACAAGCAAAAACGCCATGACCATCAATCATTTCCAATACTCTATTGACACAATCCGCGCCATAGATCTGATTCAGTAGCTGATGATACTGCGCCAACGGACGCTCTTGATCGAGACGAAACATCAAGCACTGATGCAGACAACGGTATAAGCGAGCACGTTCAGCAGGCAAGTCGAGTCGCTGCAGTCCATCGCTCCAGATCAGCGCTTCGCTCAACTCACCTAGATGCAGGTTCAATAAACACTTCAGCTCAGCCACCCGCAGTGACTGCCAAACACTGCCGTTATCCGGCACGATGCCGATGATATCAACGATACGTTGACTGTCATCAAAGCCCGCCTCTTCCAACACAAGCAGCAACCTCTCAACCTGCTGATCATCGAGAGTCGGTAACTTTAACATCAACTGCCGTAAACCATCGCCCACATTTCGATTATCCCGCATCATGACATCCACAGGACGCACTTCAGACATTCCAGGGACAATAATACGACAACAATTAACCCCTAAATGATGATAATCAGCGATATAAATATCCATATCCACTTCATGAATCAGGTGACATAATTGATCGAACTCAGCGTTAGCATCACCGTCGATGTTCCATTCAGTGAAATCATAATCGGTTTCAGTGGCGAACAAATCCCACCCCACCGTACCACTGGCATCAATCAAATGAGCATCCAAATTCTGCTGATCTGCCACGGCAGAAAGATCGAATGAAGGCCATGAGCAACCCGACAGATCATCCAGACTATCAACCGATAATAACGCTAACACTGCTCGTTGAAAGGCTGTTTCAAACTTAGGATGTGCGCCGAAGGCGGCTCGACATCCACCATCAGCCGAGTTAATCAGGGTTACATTGATCAACGGAAATCGGCCACCGAGAGAGGCATCTTTAACCAACACAGTAAAACCATGAGCGCGTAACGCGTCTAAGGTCTCCACTATGGCCGGATAGCGTTGCTGCACTGAGCTGGGAATATCTGGCAAACTAATGCCGGACGAAATAATAGTGTTTTTGATATGCCGCTGGAAAATCTCTGCTAGCGCCTCAACTCGCGCCTCATAAACAGTATCGCCCGCCGCCATACCGTTGCCCACATAGAGGTTGCGGATAATATTAATCGGCATCCAGACTTCATCGCCGGTCAGCTGACGTATAAAAGGGATCGCACAGATTGCGCCATCGCGGTATCCCGTGTGAGCGTCCAGCAACATGCCCGCTTTTAACTCATCATTCACGGTGTAATGTAGCAGCGTCGGCTCGTCCAACAGTCCCTCGGGTAAGCCATCACCCTTAACCGGAAACCAGCGTTCATCGGGATAATAGACGAACGTTTGTGTCGCAATATCCTGCCCAAGAAAATATGGCATGAAAAAGAAGTGACAGCTTAATCGCTCAAAAAAGACTCGTAACGCATCCTTGAGCGCCACCTCCCGCGTGATCCCTTGCCCTTGCGAGCAGAACCAAGGGCAACTTCGATCTCGAAGTTCCACCCGCCAAACATGCACGGCAGGATTGAGCCATCGTACCTCTTCAATATCGAGACCCAATCTCTGTAAGCGGCGACTCATCAGCAATACAGAATCATTAACCGATGCAACGTTCTCAGCAATCGTAGTCATATATAAGAAGGGCCCTTGCTACCCGCATTAGAGTGAAGACAGAAGCTGTGTTAAAACAACGTTTCAGCCACCACGTCTCGGTTATATCGCCTGCTATACCGATCAAGAGATAACAGGTTCAAAAATAATCGTTGCTATTATCGCTCGCTAGACTAAAAAAAGGAAAGCGATAAGCGTCAGGTCGTTATTTAACCACTTAATAAAACAGTAAAATATTTATCTTTCCCACTTGACGCATACCCCCCTCATCATTAATATACGCCGCCACGGTTGAGACGTTCCTTGATAGCTCAGTTGGTAGAGCAGTAGACTGTTAATCTATTGGTCGCTGGTTCGAGTCCAGCTCGAGGAGCCAACCTTTTAACCGTACTGAATGACATTCCTCGATAGCTCAGTTGGTAGAGCAGTAGACTGTTAATCTATTGGTCGCTGGTTCGAGTCCAGCTCGAGGAGCCATTCACTCAGAACGGGGCATAGCGCAGCCTGGTAGCGCATCTGGTTTGGGACCAGAGGGTCGTAGGTTCGAATCCTGCTGCCCCGACCACTTCAAGTTATCCTAAAACTTTGAGTGGTTAGTTTCTGAAACACGCTTGAACTTTCGTGTATAAATATTGTTCTTTATCGTCGGGGCATAGCGCAGCCTGGTAGCGCATCTGGTTTGGGACCAGAGGGTCGTAGGTTCGAATCCTGCTGCCCCGACCATTTTAGTTTTATGTACATGTTTTAAGTTATAGCGTATCTACCTAGATACAACCCTTCGTCGGGGCATAGCGCAGCCTGGTAGCGCATCTGGTTTGGGACCAGAGGGTCGTAGGTTCGAATCCTGCTGCCCCGACCACTATATTTAAAGTACATAGAAACTAAATACATTAAGTTATACTGTATCTACCCAGATACAACCCTTCGTCGGGGCATAGCGCAGCCTGGTAGCGCATCTGGTTTGGGACCAGAGGGTCGTAGGTTCGAATCCTGCTGCCCCGACCAATTAATTAAAGCCGCACGTATCTGTGTATCGAATATGGCAACTTTCTGATAAGGCCATAAGTTAAGTTTAATTCGTATAACACAAACACATTCAAAGATTGACAGCATCAGCCCTATTTCGCTTCAACCTCTGCGACTCAATCAGCATGACCCTTCGAGTTTTGAATACGGCACTAATGGCAGCACCTTCCTAAGTTGATTCCCTATTTTCAGCAACTCCCCTTCGCTGAACCATAACGAAACTATTTCGTTATTCACCGGGGTATACATTATTGACTGTTTTATCCTGTAGACAGCTACCCCGGATTTTTCTTTCCCCTACTTAACTCGCTCCCTCACCTCTGAATCCGAGCGCACTCACTGCGGTAAGTTTAGGTACGCTCACGACTCATTAAAAATAAGAATTATTCTTATATGAATACCTGCTTCAACAGGGGATATTCTAATCACGTTAAAAGTATTATCGCTTACCATAATCGTCAGTCAGCAAGCATTTAAAATACTCAAACCGCTTTATCAAGCATCACTGATCGATACGCCGTATAAAAAAGCGCCCACAAGAGAAAAGCAATGACGACTGAGCAAGCATACTTCCTGACTGTTGCATTGATAAACTTAGTATTCGCCTTTTCAGGCACAAGAATTCAAGACCCTGCTAACAAGCCAAAATCAATTCACTTCTTTATCATTGCCTTTTCAGCGAACTTTCTCAGTTGGTTTTTATATGTCTTTGATATCAATACGGCTTTAAAAATAGTCTCTGCAGTTTTCGCTTCTATTTTCATCTGGGGCATGGTTGTTTTCAGCTATCGTCGCTGCGAATACCCATTACCGTGGCGGCTTATATCGAGCCTTTTTTTGCTCAACTGCCTCGCCTTAGGTTACTTTACCTATCTCAATGAGTTTTATGCGACCTTACATGTTAGCGGCCTGTTTGTTCCTTTAGCCTATGGCATCATGAGTTACTTGTTTTTGAATCTCAAACAACAGAGAAGCCCGTCAGACATCATTCTTGCTTATGCCTTTGCATGCATGGCCTTAATCGTTTTTGCTCGCTCCCTCATACTCGATTTCTCAACCGACTTCTTTAGCGCCACGGTAATATCTTCGCAAATAATCTGGCCTGCTTTCAGCGTCATCAGCGGCGTTTTTGCCTTGCTAAGCTTTACCGAAGAGGCTCAACTGAAGTTAAAGCAAGAATCCAATACGGATCAACTAACCGGCCTGAGCAATCGACGTTGCATGAATACCACACTCAACAATGAATGGGCCAGAGCGATTCGCTATCAAAGACCCTTAGCGCTCATCATGCTGGATGTGGATTTTTTTAAAAGCTATAACGATTATTATGGTCATCAGGCTGGCGATGACTGTCTAAAAGACATCGCTCAAGCTTTGCGTCAAACGGCTCAACGCGCTGGAGATATGACAGTACGCTATGGTGGTGAAGAGTTCTTACTCATTTTGCCCGATACGGATAACCTCAGCGCTAAACATCTAGCCGAGCATATCTGTAGCTCAATTGCTCAGCTCAACATACCTCATCAACACTCGCCGCTGAAATTCATCACCATCAGTGCCGGCATTGCCGTGCTAAACAAACAGAACTACAACAGCATCACCGAATTACTGAAAGCCGCCGACACTGCGCTGTATGCAGCCAAGCAGAATGGCCGCAATCAGGTTCGACTGACGCAGCACTAAACAAACCGATATAAACAGTAATCACGGCCTAGCCCTTGTGAAGCTGAGACACGGCTTGAATGGCCACTCAACCTACTGCGGTATCCATAGCGCCTTCAAGTAACAAGCGCACCTGAGCGGCAGCGACCGGCTTGCTAAACAGATAACCCTGCCCCTCATGGCAATCGTTGCTTAGCAGAAACTGACGATGCGCCTCGGTCTCAACACCTTCAGCAATCACATCCAATTTCAAACTTTTAGACAGCGAAATAATCGCACGTGTCAGCTCTACATCATCATGATCATCGGGTAAATCTGAGACAAATGAACGATCAATTTTAATCTTATTAACGGGAAACTTTTTCAGATAAGCAAGTGATGAAAAGCCTGTGCCAAAGTCATCGATGGCCAAACCGACCCCCAATGAGCTTAACTGCTTCAGCGCAATCACCGTCTGCTCAGGCTTCAGCATGGCTTGCGTTTCCGTCACCTCAAACATAACCGTTGCCGCATCAAGCTCATATTCAGACAGACAGGCTTTTACAAACTCAATAAAATCCCCTTGATCTAATTGAATCATGGACAGATTCATCGACAAAATCCCCGGCGCCAAACCCGCAACGATCCAAGCTCGAAACTCGCTCATCGCTAACCGCATCATCAGCCGATCGACATCAATGATCATGCCTGTTTCTTCCGCCAGCGGTATAAAACTATCTGGAAATAACAAACCGTGATCGGGATGCTGCCAGCGAATCAATGCCTCCATACCGATCATGCGCGCCGTAGCAAGCTGATATTGTGGCTGAAAATAAACCACAAACTGATGCCCATTGATCGCTTGCCGAAGCTGCTGTTCTAGCTTGATGCGCTCGATAATGATGTCGGTCAGCTCCGGCTTATAAAGTCGATAAGCATTGCGCCCATCGGCCTTAGCTTTATACATCGCTGCATCCGCATTTTTTAACAACGTATCGACATCATCGCCATCTACTGGGTAGACCGAGACGCCGATACTACAGGTCAGATAAAAGGTATACCGATCAAAGGATATTGGGGATTCAAACAACGCCAGTATTTTTTCAGTCACCCGAAAAACATCGGTTTCATGCGCGACATCGTTAACCAAGACGGTAAACTCATCGCCGCCCATTCGAGCAACCGAATCACCTTCGCGAATCCCGCCCTCTATTTTTTCAGCCACAATCTGAATTAATTGATCACCTACGGTATGCCCATAGGAGTCGTTAACCTCCTTAAAGCGGTCCAAATCAATAAACAGTACCGCAAACATGCCCTCATGGCGGCGACATAACTTAATCGCACTTTGAACACGATCAATAAACAGCACACGATTGGGCAGCTCCGTCAAAGAATCATGCTCGGCCTGATGTTCAAGCAACAATGTGCGTTTATCAAACGCTTCTGCCAAGCCTTCGACCTCATCACCACTTCCCAGCGGACTACAGCGAACATCCTGTCCCTCATGCGCTTGTTTCACCCGTGAGGAAAGCTCTAAAATCGGTCGTGTTATTCGAATCCCTGTCCACCTCGAAATCAGCAAACTTACAAATAACAGCAACACACCCACCGTCAGCAGCACGCTCATGGCTTCCCTGACAGGCGCGTTATAGATAACTTCAGGTAAGCCTACTTCAAGCACAATACCCAATTGGGAGAAATAAGGCAGCTCACTACCCACCTCGTGAAGATATGAACGATAACGTATTTCCTCATGGTAATTATCAGAGAAAATGACCACATTATCTTTCAGCAGCCGAATATAGTTTTGCGTATCAGAGATCATATTCTTGGAAAGAATGGCGTCCAAGTCGAAACCAATGATCAAGGCACCTTGAGTGGTTGAGTAATACTCTATTGGCGTAATAACGGTTAGCACCTGATTATCATCAATAAACACCGACGTTTGATTCAATGCTAAGGCAACCCTCAAATGCTCCGAACGGTTGTACTGCAGCACACGATCACCTGAATGGAACATGGGGTAGCCATTAAAATCGACAACATTCAGGTACAGTACGTCTTTCCCCTTCATGAAATTAGACAGCAGCGGAGCCAAATACGCTTCTCGCCCCTCGCTATCAATGAGCGCATTAACCATCAATTCATTGGTTGCGAGTAATTCACTATTTTCAACTAAATAACTCAGTCGCTGCTCTATTGAAAGATTCAATGCCGAAGCATGACTGACAAACAATCTCTCGGTCTGCGTACCTAGCTGCTTGTTCACTAAAAACAGTGAAACAATCAACAATGTCACCAGTACTAACACCAATTGGCTGGTGACCAAAAAAATCACTTTCTGTTTAATACTTCTAAATTTAAACAAAACTTTGACGCTCCTCAGCAACAACTTCAACGTAGCGGAATAATTTGACCATCATCATTAAAACGCGCCATAAAAAAGTCTGCTGTGGTCAGCGCATCATGGTTGGTTTCACTGAATGCAGGCATATAACGCTTCACAACCCCCTCATAGGACGGTAATTGCTCCAGCGCCTTGATAATCACAACGCCATCAGTGCTTCCGGACTGTTCAATCGCTAAGGCTAATAACTGAACGACATCATAGGCTTGGGCAACCGCATGTGGCGAACAAACCGACTCGATGGGCGCCAAGCCAAACGCATCGATATACGCCCGCCGTAATGCCTCCGATTGTGATCGATGTGACTGAGCAAAGCTAAAGGTCTGAAAAATGCTTAGGTTAGCGTCGGCAAATGTTTTACGGGCGCTTTTTTCAAGCCCTCCCAGAATTCCCCAATGCGAGAGGATCGGAAAATCGTGGCGACGTTTGAGCAGTTCGGAAATGATGACCTGACCCTCATTGGCATTCGCCACTAGGATGAGACTATCTGCCCCAGATTTAAATATTGTCTCCAGTGCTTCTCGATAGCTAGACTGCCCTCTATTGAACACAATCTCTGTCGCGGGTAAAACCTCTTTGGAGGCTAGGTAGGCCCGCATATTGTTCAAATTATCACGACCCCATTGGGTATTTTCAACCAACAATGCGGGCTTTTTATATTTTTTGATCGCATGCGCCGCAATAAACTCAGACGCGGATTTATCATTCGCCGACAGCCTGAAGACATTGTCATTAAGCAACGCATTGTTAGTGAGCTTTTCTGCCGTAGCCCAGGGAATCAAATAGGGCATATGCGACGGCCCAATTAGCGGCAAATCCTTATCGACAATCACTGAATGCTTTCCACCGACAATAGCCACAACATCGGGGCGCTGCATAAAATAGTTCATATTCTCGTTACTGAGGCGGGATACCGTATTATGGCTTCTCACCAGTACATGTAGCGGCTTAGCCAACAGCCCTCCGCGCTGATTGATATCCTTGACGGCCAGTTGCACCCCCCGCTTAATGGCCAAGCCGGAACACGCCCCTGCCGCTAAGTTAACATTCAGGCCGATAACATAGTGATCGTTAGCATTGGCGTCGGGGCCATACTTATCGAACAGCAATGACTCCGTTTTGGAGATAATCTCAGCGCCAATAACCCCTTCAAACTGAGAGATCAATTTGGTCGTTTTGGCGGCAAACGCCGCGCGTTGTTCTGAGCTAAGAGTATGAACCTGTACCCCTGACGCCTTGATACGTTCGAGTAGCTCTGTTTCTCGGCTGTGAGTTGCCATGCGCTCCCAAGGCGTCACTTCACGGGCCGTTTCGAGCAGTACTCTTTGCACCTCGAAAGGCAGCTTATTCATCGTCATCCGGCTGACAGACAGCACATAACCAAGAAATGCATGATTACTCAATACCAGATCACTTTGAACCTCGTGCAGCCCCATACTGTAAATGGCGATCAATGGATTTTCTTGACCATCGATCACACCATCAGCCAGCGCTTGTTTTGTCTTATGAAAATCGATAGGGATGGGCTCTGCGGCAAACGCTTTGAACTGCTCCATGATCATTCGGCTTTTCATCACGCGAATCTTTGTATCGCGAAAATCTTCTGGCGACAGAAAAGCCCGATTGCCGGTGAAGTGCTTAAAACCATTTTCCCAAAATGCCATGCCATACAGACCGATCGAATTCAAATCCCTGAGTAGCATCGCCCCCGGCTCACCGTCTAACATCGCATAAGCATCGGCTCTTGAAGGAAATAGAAAAGGCAGGTCCGCATACTGCATCGATGGCACCGCCACACTCATCTTGGCTGTCGGTGTCAGAATAATATCCAACTCACCTTGACGTGCCATCTCAACCATTTGATGATCATTGCCAAGCTGCTGCGCCGGATAGACGTCAATAACAACATGGCCTTCTGTCTTATCATTCACGATGTGCGCAAACCGCATCGCCGCTTCATGTAACGCACTGTCTTGCGGGGTGTTATGACCAAAGCGCAGCACAATCGCTTCAGGCTTATTGCCATCAACCCGAGCCTTAATCTGAGCACTCACCGCTTGCGGCTCGTCCGCCGAGAAAATAAAAAAAATCAATGCCGCAAACGCGATAACAATGCTGCAAATGAACAGGTAAACTCTCATAATCTATTTCGTAAGACCTCTCGTAAAACCTCAGCAGTGATATCACTGCGTGTACCCCTTTACAAAACCCCCACATAGTAAATGGGTTTGACTGGGTTAACTAGCAGAAATACGAGAAGATTACTCAGAATCAAAACTATCCGTGATATTTCTCCTCGAGCAGTGCTCTAGCAGATAAAAATTGATTAATTATCATCACCCTGATAGTCATTATCACTAAGCACATCTTCGTTCTTATTAACCACAAGCATTGACAACGAGCAGCAACACTATATAGTGGCTTTAGCTTAAAAAAAGTCTATTTTTTAACCATTTGCTGTCGTTGTATTACTATCGTTATTTTACTTAAGTATTCTCGTCCCTCTGTTTTAAATTCAAGTCTTATTTTTTCGCTACCTAGGCATACCTGTCCTGCATTTAAGTATCTGCAGCGCTGCTACCACTGCGCTGAGTCAACCTTGAATACTGTCATTTGAAGCATTAGGGCAGAGACGTCCGATGTGGTATTCACTCAAGAAACAAGGCGACCACGCCTGTGAGTGCCACTGATGTGTTATCCAGCTAGCGGACTGACAGGTCCGCAGATAAAATTAAGCCTTTATAAAGCCATGCTGAATGCACAACATTGTAATACATAGCTTGTCATCTATTAGAGATAGACTCTAGCGAGCCTGTGGATGATTTTTTTTGGTTTTCAGGCGACAGTTGTAACACTTAGGTTGCAACCCAGCGCTAACTATTCGGCTATACAGAGCCGTTCTGAACACCAAGCCAATTTAATTCACTCAACCAAAGTGAGTGATACCAACGCTAGGTTGCCGATCATAGCTGAGTAAGTACGAGGCGATTCGGGACCATCAAGCGCTGGTTTATTTGAGAAAAGAATGAGTAATACTATTAAAACTGCCATCAACGCCGAAGATTTTGAAAAATATAGCAACCCAATTCCGAGTCGGGAATACATCATGGCGTTGTTTGATGAACCGGGAAAATACCTAAACCGAGAACAGCTAGGCAAAACCCTTAAGCTATTTGAAGATGAAGAAAAAGAAGCCTTGCGCCGTCGCTTGCGGGCGATGGAACGTGATGGACAATTGAATTTTGATCCGCGCAAAGGCTATAGCTTACTGACACAAGATGACCTGATTGAAGGCACCGTCATCGGTCATGCCGATGGTTTTGGCTTCCTCTCACTCGATGGCCCCGGAGACGATCTATATCTGCATGAAAAACAGATGCTCAAAGCCTTTCCCGGTGACCGAGTACAGGCCCGCATCAGCGGTGTCGATCGACGTGGTCGTCAGGAAGCCCAAATTATAAAAGTACTCGAGCAAAATATGACGCAAGTCGTTGGTCGTTTACGTGTCGATGATGGCGAATACTTCTTACAGCCTGAAAATAGCCGTATGCGTAACGAGATCGATATTCCCGATGATCAGCTAAACGGTGCTGAGGCAGGTCAATATGTCACGGTTGAAATCACTGAATACCCCTGTAATCGTTTCAATGCTGAGGGCAAGGTGGTCGAACTATTGGGCGACTCGATGGCCCCAGGCATGGAAATTGATGTTGCCATTCGCAACCACGATATCCCGCATAAGTGGCCTCAAGATGCACTTAACGCAGCCGAAGCCTTGGGTGATGAAGTCAATGCAGCAGACAAGCAACACCGCGCCGATCTACGCTCGCTTCCCTTCGTTACCATCGATGGTGAAGATGCGCGCGATTTTGATGATGCAGTCTACTGTGAAAAACGTAAATCCGGTGGCTGGCGTTTGTTTGTCGCCATTGCCGATGTTTCACATTATGTGGTACCGGGCAGCCCGCTGGATATTGAAGCTGCCGAGCGAGGCACCTCGGTTTACTTCCCCGGTCACGTTGTTCCCATGCTACCTGAAGCGCTATCAAACGGCTTGTGCTCACTGAACCCTCATGTCGATCGACTGGTGATGGTGTGCGAAATGTCGATCAATAACGCCGGTAAGATGACGAGCTATACCTTTTCGGAAGGGATTATTCATTCCCATGCCCGCCTGACCTACACTCAGGTCGGCGCGTTGGTATCGGCGGCGGAAACTCACCTCGGAAAACAGGTCGCTCAACAGCATGCGGAGGTAGTGCCGCACCTGCACGCCTTGCATCAGCTCTATGCGGTACTGAGAAAAGCGCGAACTAAGCGCGGCTCAATCGACTTTGAAAAGCAGGAAGTGCAGTTCAAATTTACCGAAGACCGTAAAATCGATAGGATTGTCCCAGTCGAGCGTAACGATGCGCACAAGATGATCGAAGAATTTATGCTCTGTGCCAACGTGGCCACCGCGCAGTTCCTTGAAAAAGTAAAATTACCCGCCCTCTACCGTATTCATGAAGGCCCCGTCGAGAAGAAACTGACCAATTTACGCGCCTTCCTCAGTGAAAGAGGCCTAAACCTAGCCGGTGGCGAAAAACCAACACCGGCGCACTATGATCGGCTACTGAAAAGTCTCGGCGATCGCCCTGACGCGCAGATTATTCGTACTATGATGCTACGCTCACTGAGTCAAGCGGAGTATAGCTCGGATAATCAAGGTCATTTCGGGCTGGCTTATCCGGCTTATGCTCACTTTACCTCGCCGATTCGTCGTTACCCTGATTTGCTGGTGCATCGCGCGATTCGCTCGGTGATTCGCCGTAGTCAAGGCGGCAGTGTGCTCCGTCGGACACTGCAAAAAATCACCGGCAGCAACGCTGATTCAGTCCATCGCGTCAAAAGTGCGACGCCGCTGGATCAAGCGAAAAGCTACCCTTATGATCTCTCTGCGATGAAAAACTTAGCCGAGCATTGTTCACTGGTATCGCGACGTGCCGATAAAGCAGGCTGGGATGTTGAAGCTTGGTTGAAATGTGAATATATGCAAGATCATGTGGGTGATGTGTTTAGCGGCGTGATCAGTAGCGTGACCAATTTCGGTCTCTTTATTGAACTCGATGATACGCAAGTTGAAGGTCTGGTACATGTCACGGCCCTGAACAACGATTACTATCAGTTCGATGCGGCTCAACAGCGACTTGTCGGCGAACGTACTCGGGCTAGCTTTGCTATTGGCGATAAAATCGATATCCGTGTGGTACGGGTCGATATGGATCAGCGTAAGATCGAATTTGAACTGGCCTACAAGGATGATGCACAAGCATCGACTAAACCGAAAGCACGCAAAGGCCGCGGCAAAGGTAGCCGCAAATATAGCAAAAAGTAAGCGTCAATGAGGAAGCCTGAGTCAGGCTTCCTCATCTCATCCTCAACAACGCCTTCAGTTAGACATCACTGCGCAATGCGCTGACGACCCCTTCAGCATCAACCGTCGGCGTCATCAGCTCTGCATTACCGGTTTGCTAACCACACGCTCTGATACGGCGCTAACTCGAGTGTCGCCAAGAGATCGGTATAATGCTGACCGCTAAGTAGATCCGACCAATCCTGCGTACTAATTAGATTAAGATCCGATAACGATAAGCTAGCCGGTGCAGCGCTGATATTATTTAAGCAAAATATATTCTGAGTCCGATCGATACTCTGACGCCAAAAACCAAATATTTGCTCTCCTAAGTGCAACGTGAACTGAGTCGCATTAGGATGAAACGCTTGCTGCTGACGACGAATAGCAATTAAATGTTTTAGCGCACTAAATACACGCGAGTGATGACTGGTTTCATCGGCTAATAACGCTTCTAGCTCAGGATAATCCCACTGATGACGATTAATAGAACGACTGTGACCGGTCCTTTTCACTCGTTCATGATCGTTCAAAGTACCGAGTAAACTGTGCAGGTAGATGCCCGGAATACCTTCCAAGGCCAACATGATACTGTGAGCACAAATAAAGCGTGCCTCTCCCCAGCCATCTTTACCCTCAAGCGTGCCCTGCAATGCCTCAAACAAGGCAATATTAATTTCGTAAGGTTTTTTACCACCATCATCGAGAGTTCGCCAGGAGACATGTCCTCCCAGATTTTGCATCGCTTCGATCATCAGATCAACTTCACTATCGGGTAGAATTCCCTCCACCGGTCGTAAGCCAATACCATCATGCGAGGCGATGAAATTAAAGAACGAGGTACCATCCTGTGCCGGAGGCATACTCATCATCCACTGTTTAAGGTAGAAGTTCTGTCCGGTTATTAAGGCATGTAACAACAGCGGAGGTAGCGAAAAGTTATACACACAATGCGCTTCATTGGCATTACCAAAATAGGAAAGGTTCTCGCGACTAGGAATATTGGTCTCGGTGATTATCATCGCCGTCGGACACGCGTATTCAATCAGGGTTCGCAACAGGCGAACCACTTCGTGAGTCTGATCGAGATTAAGACATCGGCTCCCTGCTTCTTTCCATAGAAAAGCAATCGCATCTAAGCGAAAAATATTCACTCCCTGATCGAGATAGAAACGAATGATTTGCACAAACTCTTTTAATACCGCGGTGTTACGAAAATCAAAATCGACCTGATCATGGCTAAAGGTACACCAGACGTACTTCACTCCATCAGCCGTTTCAACCTCACGCAACAGCGGACTGGTACGCGGCCGAACAACCTGCGAAAGATCATCATCGAGGCTGGCCGTGAAATAGTAATCATGGCCGACGCCTTCCCCTTTAACGAAGTTGTTAAACCACGTACTTTGACTCGATCCATGATTGATCACCAGATCAGACATGAATCGGTATTCCGCCGATAACCGCTGAATATCTTGCCACTCACCCACGCTATCGCGTACCTGATAGTAATCGCTTACAGCAAAGCCATCATCGGAACTGTATGGAAAAAACGGCAGCACATGAACGCCGCTAATCACGCCATCGCACTGCTCATTAAGAAAGTGATGCAAGGTGCTCATCGCCCGCTCATCCGCACGCTGCAAGCTATCACCGTAAGTAATCATGATGATATCTTGCTGACTCCAGTGATTTTGATACGGCGTCGGTAGCTGCTCAACGCTGCCTAGTCGCATAATCGAAATCAGATCGGATAACAGTTGAGTTATTTCCTCTTGCTCAAAGGAACAATAGATATTTTGCAGATGATTTTCGATCTGACTGGCTAACTGAGCACTGGCACTATTAAACACACTATCCATGTTATTCCGCCATAAACTCTTGATGATCTAACTCAACCGCTTCAATCAAACGATCAAACACATCTGGCATCGCACTGGACACTCGACTCCAACTCGGAATAAAAGGCGTTTCCATGGGGTTGCACAAAAATTGCTCGCCCGCGGTAATAATATTACGTGAGAACATCTCTACCGCCATCTCTTCAGCATGAATATCCAACTGCAGACCATTCATCATGGCATCATTGTGATAGGTTTCAACGAAATCTAGGGCGATACGATAATAGGTCGCTTTCACTGAACGGAACGTTTCGGTGTTGAAGGTATGCCCCTGAGTCGCCAGCTTACGGAATAATGACTTAGTAATATCGATCGACATCTTCGATAAGCCCGCCTGCATATCATCCAGCGACAGATCCTGATGTTTATGATCGTACTGATCGGCAATATCCACCTGACAGAGTCGATTATTGGCATAGTTACGATGCATCTCTGATAGCACGCCGATCTCTAGCCCCCAATCACTGGGAATGCGAATATCCGTCAACACGTCTCGACGAAAAGAAAACTCACCCGCTAACGGATAACGAAAACTATCGAGAAATTGCAGGTATTCAATTTCACCGAAGACTTTCTTCAGCGCGCGTAATAGCGGTGTCACCAGTAAGCGACTGACACGGCCATTAATCTTGCCATCAGACACCCGAGCATAGAAGCCTTTACAAAACTCATAGTTAAACTGAGGATTCGCCACCGGATAAATCAAGCGAGCTAACATCTCTCGATTGTAAGTAGTGACATCACAATCATGTAATGCCACCGACTCCGCCCGCCCAGTCGCCAAAATATAACCCATGCAATACCAGACGTTACGCCCCTTGCCAGCTTCTTTAGGTGCCAGTTTCAACGCTTGTAGCTCGGCATCCAACGCCCGTAACCGTGGGCCATCATTCCAGAGAATACGATGATGTTGAGGTAATTTACTGAAAAACTGACGCGCAAAACGAAACTGATCTGCATCAGCTCGATCCAACCCGATAACCACCTCTGACAGGTAAGGCACCTGACTAATCTCATCGATAATATGACTCAGCGCCGGCCCTTCAAGCTCAGAAAACAATGAGGGTAGAATCAATGCCAGAGGTCGTTTACGACCGAAACGTACAAGTTCAGCTTCTACCTCTTCAATCGGTCGGTCCGCCAGATGATGCAACGTCGTAATAATGCCATTCTGATAAAAATCACCCATTAACATGACTCCTTAGCTTCTTCCGAAGGTATTCAATTAAATTCATCTCTATCGGCCGTTCAGAGGCGCCTAAAAACCAACTGACGCCCTCAACCCACCCCTCAGGGCCGGTTTGCTGAGTGCGATAGATATTATTATGTTCGATCACTGGCGGCTCATGTACCGGTGAACGAATGATCACCGCACAGTTAGCCACCTGTAACATATCCACATCGTTCTCCCCATCACCCACGGCAATCGTCAAACACCGACGCTCTTCCATCAACGATGATGTGACGCTTTGATATTGTTGATAGAGCCATTGCAACGCCTTACCTTTATTACAAGCGCCCGTCACATGTAGAAATCGCCCTCCTTGAAGTACCGTCGCGCCCGCCGCTCTGAGTCGTGCGACAAAGAGAGATTTACGCTGTTCAGAACCTCGCCACTTAACCGGCTCGCTAAATTCACGCGTATTCGCCAATCGAGCGGCCTCTGCTGATAACCCCGTAGACGCACAGATGCCGTCTACCCCTAACGCTGTGAAGGTTTCAAATTCGCCCTCAAATTCATCGCTTTGCTGGGCCAACAAGTCGAGCCAATAGTCACGCGGTTTAGAAAATTGGGCGCAATAAAAGCCATCGACTTCGATACACTCGCTGGGCGGAACATCAAAGTATTCAGCAGGCATAAACACCGCCGCACCATTTTCAACGATAAACGGCTCATCGCTATCTAATTCCCCACGTAGCACCGATAATTCGGCGCGCGTTTTACTCGTCACCGGAATAACCGGCACGTGAGTCTGTTTTAATAACGCCAATAATGGCTTCGCTTGATCAAAGCGATAGGTGTAATGATCGAGTAGTGAGCCATCGAGATCGGTAAAAACCAGAATCTTCGCTCTCATCTCATCTCTCCCTTAATCACGAACAGTGCAGGCATATCTAAGCGCCTCAAAAGCGCACCAAGATAGGGCAAACAACGCTTATTTAAGCAAAATACGGTCTTCATACTCAGACTACTGCAGGAACCATACCGATTTATAAAAACTTAAGTCTAGCCCACTATAATCTCAAGTATCTCAACACCTTGAGTACCCATGAAGTTGAATATCAAACGTCCCATAGGCTTCGAATCAGTCTTCTCACTCAGTGAAACCGGCGCTTGTCATCCACCCTCAGCTTGGCGGCATAGGCAAGAGCGATCAAGCTAGTTTATTGCCCAAGCTCACATTGAGCTGCAGATCAACCCGTTCAACCACCGCCAACTCAACCTAAAAACATAGCTGACGTGAGTCATGTTGAGTGTCAATATCACAACGCGTTGCATCATCCAGAATGGGGCAACGACAGGCACAGATGAAGCGTCAAACACCACCGCACCGTTCTGCGTAACATGACACGCACCGAATTAAAGCGAAGCGGCTTTGATAGCATCAACGAGTTTGCCGCAACCCCGAAATAGAGAAATGTCGTAAACAGGCAAAAAACATAGTGAAATTGGTAATTTTTTTACAAGAAAACGACTAGAAAGCACTTAATGACATGTTTTGTAAGGTAATGTTTGCACTTACACTTCGTATTATCGTAGGGTAATAACAGACACGAAACAGTATCTGACTACAGATTTTAAATTTGCGACCACAAAAAAATAAATTGTAGCGAGGCATAATTAGCAATGGAAAATTCAGCTTCCAGTGAGGCTTTCGTAAGGTTTGAAGGAGTTCAGAAAAGCTACGACGGCAAGGTTCTCGTCGTTAAAGACCTGAATATTGATGTCCCTCGCGGTGAGTTCTTAACGATGCTTGGGCCATCAGGCTCAGGAAAAACAACATCATTGATGATGTTGGCAGGTTTTGAAACAGCAACCCATGGCAACATCTACCTCGACGGCCGTTCAATCAACAACGTAGCCCCCCACAAACGCGGTATCGGTATGGTTTTCCAAAACTATGCTTTATTTCCTCATATGACCGTTGCAGAAAACCTCGCCTTTCCCCTCAAAGTACGCAACATGGGCAAATCAGATATCGAAGATCGCGTTAAAAAAGCCCTAGATATGGTCGAACTAGGTAGCTTCGGCGATCGACGTCCGGCGCAACTATCCGGCGGACAGCAACAGCGAGTCGCGGTCGCTCGGGCATTGGTTTTTGAACCTGATTTGATCCTCATGGATGAACCCCTTGGCGCGCTGGATAAAAACCTACGGGAACAGATGCAGTACGAAATCAAACATATTCATGAACGCTTGGGCGTGACGGTGGTTTATGTTACTCACGATCAATCTGAAGCCTTAACCATGTCGAATCGGATTGCCGTCTTTAATGATGGCATCATTCAACAATTAGCACCGCCGACCGAACTCTACGAAAAACCCACCAACTCATTTGTTGCTCAGTTTATCGGTGAAAACAATAAGTTAACCGGTACGCTGCAATCGACACAAGACGGCATCTGTACCGTGCGCCTGCCTACCGGTGAACAAGTCACGGCGCTGGATATCAATACCGATGCTATTGGCAAGGAAAGCACCCTGTCTCTTCGTCCTGAACGCGTCTTTCTTGATCCTGTTGAGGGTCAGTGCGATAACGTATTTACCGGCAAGGTAGAAGAAGTTATCTACCTAGGTGACCATAAACGTGTGCGTATGAATGTCTGTGGTCATGATGAATTCATCGTTAAAGTACCGAACGCAACGGATAACAAAGGCTTACAAGTGGGTGGTACTGCGCCGATTGGCTGGTCATCCAAGGATTGCCGAGCGTTAGATGCAATCTAAGCCCGCTCAAAATTTAATATCTATTGAAAATAATAAAGGCTTCATCATGTCTATGATAAGCCAATAAATAGTGTCTTCACGAAGAAGATATCAATAAGCCCAAAGAGGAAATATCCAATGAAGAAATTTTCCAAACTATCATCTGTCCTAGCACTGAGTGCTGCTGTCTGCGTGGGTTCTGCAACGGCCGCAGAATCTCTGACGGTTGTATCATGGGGTGGAGCGTACACGAAATCCCAACGGATGGCTTATAGTGATCCGTTCACCGCCAAAACCGGCATCGAGATTATCGATGAAGACAAGTCAGGTAACGGCCTGGCAGGTTTGCGTGCTCAGGCGGAAGCGGGTAACGTCACTTGGGATATAGTCGATATTCTGGAAGGGGATGCAATCCTGGCTTGTGATGAAGGTATTGCTCAAGAATTGGATTACGAAAAAGATCTTAATCCGGGTGCGGATGGCACACCGGTAATGGAAGACTTCGTCGAAGGCTCTCTGTCGGGCTGTTACGTACCAACGATCGTTTATGCCACTCTGTTTTCTTACAACGATACCGCTTTCCCCGGTGAAAAACCGAAAACCATTGCCGATGTCTTCAACATCGAAAAGTTTCCCGGCAAACGTGCACTAGAGAAAAAGCCTGATGCCAACCTCGAGTGGGCACTCGCTGCCGATGGCGTTCCTTATGACGAAGTCTATGATGTTCTAAGCACCCCTGAAGGCGTCGAGCGTGCATTCGCTAAACTGGACACCATTAAAGATTCCGTTATCTGGTGGGATGCCGGTGCTCAACCACCACAACTGTTAGCCGACGGTGAAGTAGCCATCGCGTCAGCTTATAACGGTCGTATCTTTAACGCTCAAGTTGTTGAAAAACAACCGTTCACCATTATTTGGGACGGTCAAATGTACGAGTTAGATGGCTATATTGTGCCTAAAGGTGCTCCGAATAAGAAAGCCGCCATGGATTACCTGCGCTTTGCCACCGATACACAACGTTTGGCCGATCAGACTAAATACATCTCTTACGGTCCTGCACGTCAATCATCGGCACCACTGGTATCCACTCACGCAGAAACAGGCGTAGAAATGGCTCCACATATGCCAACAACGCCGGTTAACTTCAAAACACCGATCAAGAAAGATGCTGAGTTCTGGGCTGATAACGGTGACGAACTGCGTCAACGCTTTAACGCTTGGTTAGTTCAATAAGTCGCTAAATTGTGGGGGGCGAATCAGCCCCCCTTTATGAGTTAAATGCAGTTTTCGCGTCATTATTTGATCGCTTAGTACGCTATACGATCAACTAATGATCTGTCTGCGGATGATAACGGTAACAGGTTTAATCAACCGTCATTTTAATTCATTTTCAAACAAGGGATTATATTCCTCATGATGGCAAATACTGTCGAGGCCGAAGGCCAATTAACCCCGGACGAACAGAAACGCCTTACCTCGGATATGCATCGTTCACTACGCCGCAAAAAATTCCGGGCTCTGTTTCTGGTAGCACCGCTGCTGATCTTTATTATGGTCACTTTCGTCTCACCTATAGCGTCCATGCTGTTCCGTTCGATTGATAACCCTCAAGTGTCTGAGTATATGCCAAACACAACAGCAGCCTTGGCTGACTGGGATGGCGATAAGAATGAACTACCCAACGAGGCAACCTATGCCGCGCTGGTTAAAGACTTGGTAGAAGGTCGTAAAAACCACACGATTGGTAAAGCGGCCACCCGTCTTAATTACGAAAAAAGCCAGATGCGTAGCCTTATCGTTGGCACCGCACGCAAGGCAGCTAGACTCAAGCCCCCCTATAAAGAACAACTTATTAAAATTAAGAAAGGCTGGGGCGATATCGATAACTGGCGCGTGATTAAACGCGAATCAAAACCGTATACCGCTTCCTATTACATTGCCGCATTTGATATGGAAACAACGCCCGATGGCGAAATCAAAATGCTGCCAGAGAATCAGCGCGTCTATCTACAGATGCTCTGGCGTACCGTTTGGATGTCTGTCTTAATCACCGTGCTGACTCTGGTACTGGGTTACCCCGTTTCCTATCTGCTGGCATCACTGCCCATGCGCATCGCCAACACCCTCATGATCTTGGTATTACTCCCCTTCTGGACCTCCTTACTAGTGCGTACTTCATCTTGGATTGCCCTGCTACAAGGTCAAGGTGTGATCAATGATATCTTGGTCTGGTTTGGCCTCGTCAATGATGAAAGTCGCCTAAGTATGATTTACAACGCCACGGGTACCGTCATTGCGATGACTCATATACTACTGCCGTTTATGATTTTACCGCTCTATTCGGTGATGAAAACCATTCCACCAAGTTATATGCGTGCCGCGCGTTCGCTTGGCGCGACACCGTATACCGCCTTCATTAAGGTTTATCTACCTCAATCAGTGCCGGGTATTTCCGCTGGCGCTATCTTGGTGTTTATTCTGGCGATCGGTTATTACATCACCCCCGCACTCGTCGGCGGACAGACCGGTCAATTTATCGGTAATATGATTGCTTACCATATGCAAAGCTCGCTGAACTGGGGTCTCGCTGCAGCATTAGGTGTGGTGCTACTGGCACTCGTCTTAGGTATCTATGCCATTTATAGCCGTCTCTTTGGCGGTAACAATCAGATGACGTTGAGGTAAGATTATGGCACTTCCAGCATATGCAGGCCCACTAGAAACATTTTGGTACTATGCGTTTCGCGTTCTTTGCGGCATGGTTTTTATTTTCCTGATAACACCATTGCTCATTATTATTCCATTGTCGTTTAATATTGAGCCCTATTTCAGTTTTACTGAAGGCATGCTGGCTTTCGAACCGGAAGCCTACTCATTACGTTGGTATGAGGAGTTTTTCGGCAGTGAACGCTGGATGGCTGCGATCAAAAATACTTTTATCGTCGCCGTTTGTTCAACCTTTCTGTCAATGGTGCTTGGCACCCTTGCCGCCTTGGGATTGAGTCGCTCAGAACTGCCCTTCAAAGGGCTCATCATGGGCTTATTGATCTCCCCCATGATTGTGCCACTGATTATTTCAGCAGCAGGGATGTTCTTTTTCTATTCATCTATCGGGGTATCACAAAGCTACATGGGCTTAATTCTAGCGCATACCGCATTAGGAACGCCGTTTGTTGTGATTACCGTGACGGCCACCCTCAGTGGCTTCGATTATAACTTAGTCAGAGCAGCCAATAGTCTTGGCGCTTCACCCACTTATGCATTCTTTAAAATCACCGTGCCACTGATTATGACTGGCGTTATTTCGGGTGGCCTGTTCGCCCTGATGACCTCAGTTGATGAGGTGGTAGTTGCGATCTTTATTGCGGGCGCTGAACAGCGAACTGTACCGATGCAGATGTGGGCGGGTATTCGTGAGCAGATTAGTCCGACCATACTGGCGGTTGCAACCCTGCTGGTATGTATGTCTATCTTGCTGCTAAGCACCGTGGAATACCTACGTCGTCGCTCCGAAGCGATTCGCGGTATCAGCGCGCATTAATCACTGATTTCAGCTTGAACCAAAAAAGTCACTGGCAGCTCCCGCTCCCGGTGACTTTTTTATGTTACCATTTTAAATGATTATTTCGTCAAACTCGCTAACACAGCCTTTGCCACTAGCGTCGAAGATGCTGGATTCTGGCCGGTAATCAATAAACCATCTTCAACTAGATGGGGGCCCCAGTCTGGTCCCTGAGAATAAACACCACCGCGCTGCTTCAGTTCGTCTTCCAACAGGAATGGCACAACCTCTGTTAAACCCACCGCCGCTTCTTCAGTATTCGTAAAGCCCGTAACCTTCTTGTTCTTAACCAGCGGTTCACCCGCTTCATTTTTGGTGTTTAACAAAACACTCGGTGCATGACAGACCGCCGACACAGGCTTACCCTGACGAGCAAAGGTTTCAATCAAGGCAATAGAAGCTTTATTCTGAGTCAGATCCCACATTGGGCCATGGCCACCGGGGTAAAAGATTGCATCGTAATCATCGGCAGATACGCTGTTTAATGGCAGCGTGTTGGCCAGCTTTTGTTGTAGCTCAGCATCTTGATCAAAACGACGAGTATCGTCTGTCTGGAAGTCTTCCAGCGCGCTTTTAGGATCGATCGGTGGTTGACCACCGGCAGGTGAAGCCAACGTAATATTAACGCCAGCGTCCGCTAGGACGTAATAAGGCGCAGCGAATTCTTCAACCCAGAACCCCGTTTTCTCACCGGTATTACCCAGCTCATCATGTGAGGTCAGCACAAATAAAATATTCATCGTAATCTTTCCTTTCTGTCGGGTGATCAAACTTCATCTCAGCCCGCACTTTAATTAATCATCGAATGCTCAATTGAGTCACTGTCTGCCTAGGCGAGCTTTACCAACATCTTGCCGGTATTTTCCCCCTTAAATAGACCAATAAAAGCGTCGGGCGTTTGCTCAATGCCATTAAAAACAGTCTCTTTCCAACTGACTTTTCCGGCTTCGATCCATTGCATCATCTGCTCAACAAATGCGGGGTAATCATGCCAATGTTCAAATACAATAAAGCCTTCGATTCTCAGCTTTTTAATAATAATCTGAGATAAATTCCCCGGCCCTGCTTGTGGTGCTGTTGCATTATATTGATCAATCATGCCGCATACGGCGATACGGCCATGATCATTCATCAGATTCAATACTGCTTCAAAATGCGCGCCGCCGACATTTTCAAAGTAGACATCAATGCCCTCTGGGCACGCCTTTGCAATACTGTCCTGCAGATTCTCGGCCGTCTTGTAATTGACCACCGCATCGACACCCAGCTCGTCTAATAGATAACGCGCTTTAGCCTCTGAGCCTACGCTGCCGGCAACATAACAGCCTTTCAGTTTAGCGATTTGACATACAATCGCACCGACAGCCCCAGACGCCGCAGACACAAACACGCGATCACCCTGCTTCAGCTCGGCAATCTTAGTCAAGCCGGTAAACGCCGTCATACCGGTCATACCGAGTACACTCAAAAAGGCTTGATCGGCGATCTCGGTTGACGGTAACAACTGAATATCATCCCCCGTCGAAGTAAAATATTCACGCCAGCCATTCATGCTAGATACTTTACGGCCTACGGGAAACAGCTCATTGCGAGACTCAACCACCTCGCCTAACGCCCCCCCACTCAGCACTTCATTTAAGCCAAACGGCTCAATATAACTTTTGCGTTCCAGCATTCGGCCGCGCATATAGGGATCGACTGATAGCCATAAATTTTTAATCAGTACCTCACCCTCTTTTAATTCGGCGACAGGACGACTGACTAGCTGAAAATCCTCTTTCGAAGGCAAGCCGACTGGACGACGAACCAGTTGAATTTCACGATTAGATTCAATAAACATGTAGCACCTTGCATAGAGCATTGTCTGATAATACTGCTTAGTCTATGCTCACTATTAATATGCATCCAATGCATTAAATAAATATCTAACATAAATAGAAATCATGAATGGATATACACAACCTCTCGATCACCGACCTCAACCTATTGCCTGTTTTTCAAGTCCTACTTGAAGAACGCAGTGTCACGCGAGCGGCGGGGCGATTAAACCTGACACAACCGGCCATTAGTCGCAACCTGGCACGGCTACGAAGCCTGTTTAATGACCCACTATTCACCCGCACACCCAAAGGATTGACGCCGACACCCCGTGCTGAAGAACTCGCATTGCAGTTACATCAGTCATTGCTGGGGCTCAATCAATTGTTAACCCCCGCCACCTTTGTGCCGCAAACAGCAAGCCATAACTTCCGGTTAGCAACCACTGACTACGGTGCGCAGGTACTCCTACCGCCCGTGATCAAACGGTTACGCACGGAAGCACCCGGTGTTAATCTAGAAATTGTGCCTTGGCAGGAAAGCCTGCTACACGAACTAGATCAACATGATATTGATCTGGCCACCTGTACTATCGAGGATGCGCCAGCGGCGATTCATGGTCGTGGTGTAGGGAGTGATCGATTTGTCTGCGTCGTGCGTAATAGCCATCCAGCCGCCGCCCAAACATTGGATTTAGAAGAGTATGCCAACTACCCTCATGCCTTAATCACCATGGGGGGGACACGTAAAGGCGCGATCGATTATCTCTTAGAGGAACGTGGTTTAAAACGCCGTATCGCCCTAAGAGTGCCACACTTTGTGGCGGCGCTGGCCATCATTTCACAAAGCGACATGATGCTCACCGTGCCCTACGGCCTAGCGATTAGCTTCGCTAAACAATATCAGCTAAAAATACTGCCCTTCCCTATGCCACAAAAAGGTTTTACCTACTCGATTATCTGGCATGAGCGCTATATCAAAGATCCAGCGCATATATGGTTAAGAAGGTTAATCTTCGAAGAGTTAACCCAGACGCTTGAAGCGCTCAATGTCGGCTTTAGGATTTAATCAGAAAACCCATTAAGTCGCCGAAAAAGCTTATTTCAGTCTAGTGAACGGGGCCGTATTAAAACCTAGAATGCCATCGAGCCCCGCCCCTAGCTGACTCAGTCTGTTGCTGCAATAACTGATATTTCAACTAATAATTCAGGACTTGCCATCGATGCCTCAACGCATGCCCTCGCGGGTGCATAGCCCTCAGGCATCCAGCTATCCCATACAGAATTCATCTCTGCAAAATGTGCCATGTCTTTGAGATAGAGGGTCGCAGAAAGGATTTTTTCCGAGCTACTCCCTACCGACAGCAACAGATCATCCACTTTCTTCAGCATCGTTCTGGTCTGCTCCGCAATCCCGGCACTGCGGTCTTCAGCAACCTGTCCACAGAGATAAGCGGTATTATTATGAAGCACAACTTTACTCATACGCGTCGCCGTCTGCTGGCGTTCAATCGTCATTATATTAAATCTCAACTAGTCAATTTTTATGAATGTCTTACCGCTAAACAAATGCTCTCTGGCGAGTATTAATCTGTTTGATCTAAACTCGCCAGCTCACCCAATGACACTGGTTTTATCGGAAAACGAATATTGTAATAGCCGACCTCAGCCGGACTGTTACCCAGCTCATCGGCTAGCAGTGCCGCCACTGTTGAGCCACACTGACGCCCCTGACAAGGCCCCATACCCGAGCGGCAAAACGCCTTAGTCTGATTGGGTCCAACACAGCCGTGCTTAACAAGTCCACGAATCTCAGCCGCACTCACCTCTTCGCAGCGACAGACAATCGTTTCACCTTGCGGCCTTAAAAACATATCTAACGGACGGTAAAGATGATCCAAAAAAGGACGAATAACGAGCTGCGCGGCTAGCGCCTTACGCAACCGATTAACGCGGTTTACCGTGCCACTGGTTCGACATAATTGTTGCGCTATGTCATTCGCCACTAGGCGGCCTTGCACTTCGGCAGCAACGGCCCCACCAATACCGCCAGAATCGCCGGCAATAAAAATATCAGGATGGCTACTATTGCCATTATCAGCGAGTGTCGGTTTCCAGCACTGCTGCACCTCATCCCATTGATGCGCTAGTCCAAGTGCCCGGCCTAATTGAGTATTGGGAATAACACCCTGATGTACCAGTAACGTCTGACACGCCAATTGATGCTGCACCGTGCCCGTGCGAAAACCAATCGAGGCAAGGTTTCCGTCAGCGCCAGGGGCTGCGCTTAACTCAGTTGCAGACTGATAATATTTCACCCCACTACTGCGGATCTCCTTAAGCATCCGCAACCCTTTAAGCAGATAGCGCCAACCTTTGATGGCGCCTTTGATCTCTTTCAAGGCACGTCTGTAATTACTCACCGGGGTCGTATCGACGATTGCCTCGATACGCACACCGGCTCTGATCAACTGACAACTAATCAGTAATAACAACGGACCGCTACCCCCGATAACCAGTGGCTCTACCGGCGTCAGGCCCGATGATTTCAACAATATCTGCGCCGCGCCACAGGTCATTACACCGGGCAATGTCCAGCCAGGAAACGGCACCGGTCGCTCCTGTGCCCCGGTCGCCAACAGCAGTTTTTTAAAACCGACCTCACGACTCTTTCCCGCAACCGAGAAGAACAGCCTTTTATCCTTACTTACCTCCCATACTGTCGCCTCGACAATATGAGTGACCAATGGGTGAGATAGCCCCGCTAATAGCGCTTCGCCGGCATAGTAATCCTGACCGAGAATCGAACGATCCTGCAATACAGGCTGGCCGATACGCCTATATATTTGTCCACCTGCACTCGATTGCTCATCCAAGACCAGTGTGTTGAGCCCCGCTTCGCCGGCTTCCGCAGCGGCTGCCATTCCCGCAGGTCCGGCCCCAATAATCACTAGGTCGTATTGCTGTTGCATGCTCATCGAATCTCTCCAACTAACTCTCTGGCACCCTGTTGAACAGTAATCACCATGCCTTCACGTACCTCGGTCATACACGCCTGAATATTGGCTTTGCCATTAATATTCATCAGACATTCAAAACATACCCCCATCATGCAGTAAGGCGCTCGACCCACATCACTCAGCGCGGTCTTGCGTGTGGGCCTGAGGCCCGCGTGCATCACCGCTGCAGCAACACTGTCGCCCTCGTAAGCAATCACTTTTCGCCCCTCAACAACAATCTCAACTGCCGCCCTCTCATTACAAGGCAAACGCTTAAAGCTTAAATCTTCGACCATGAAAAGCCTCCAAATCGACAGTAGGGTTAGCACCAGTCGCTATCCAGTCAGCAATCGGTCCGCTATGAGCTGCCGCTAATGTAACACCACTGTGACAGGTCACCAGATAAGCACCTGGATATTGTTCTGACTGTTGGTATATTGGATTGCCATCCGGTGTCATAATCCGTAATGCCCCCCAAGAACGTACCAAATTCACATCCTTTAACAACGGAAACATGGTGATTGCACGCCGAGCAATCTGTGCCAAGATATTCGTTGTCGTACCCGTATCAAGGCCGACATCTTCTTTTGAATCGCCACACTGCACCGTGCCCTCCACTGTCTGCCGCACATGCCCGGTGGGGTAATTGATAAAAGGCCGCACTCGTTCAGCGATCAAGACTTGGCCTCGATTCGGCGAAACGGGCGCCTCGATGCCAACCATAGGCCCCAACTCTTTATTCCCCAGTCCCGCCGCCAACACCACTTTATTGCAGCTAAACGTGCCCTGCGTAGCCTGGAGTAAAAATTGCCCTGATTGCGGCACAATATTATTCACTTTGCCGGCATTGACAAACTGTCCACCGAGAGACTCAAACCGGTTCACCAAAGCATGCATGAGATAAAGCGGGTTGACATGACCATCCTCGGGGCCCCAAGTCGCGCCCGCTATCTCGGGACCAATATCCGGCATCATCTCGCGTAATTGTTGCAGGTCAAGCACTTCAAAGGGATAGCCTTCAGGATGTTCCTGCGCCATGGCTGCCAACATCTGCTGTCGGTGTTGCAACTCGGATTCGGTTAAACAGACGAACAAGCCGCCCTGTTGCTGCAGTTGAATATCGATACCGGTATGCTGTGTCAGATCATCGGCTAAGCCAGCCCATAGTTTGGCCGATAAACGGGTGATACGGGCATATTCAGGCAGGTTATCCCCCTTTCCCTGCACCCACACAAGGCCAAAATTTCCACGTGATGCGCGTAACGCTATATCCCCCTCATCGTATACCGTCACCTCTAGCCCCTGCCGCTGTATACCAAGCGCGATACACAGTCCAACTAGACCACCGCCAATGACAGCCACCTCCGAGCTCCCACGGGGGCTCCGCATACTCTCCGTCATATGCTCTCTCCAGACAAAAGATTGCTTGCATTAAAAGACCGGTCAGGAGAATGCCTAACCGGTGAAACAGTGCTACTCAGATAATGCAGCTTTCAGAATTTCATCAGCCCACTCTTTACCAATATCATTAACGATTTCAGGCCATACGTTTTGCTTAATTTTTGCCGCCGTCGCAGCCAGTTGTTCAGGCGTCACTTCAACGATCGTTGCGCCAGCATCCACCAGACGTTGCTCATTCGCTGCCTGATCTTTTTCGGCGGTTTCCCAACGACGGTTTTCAAACTCAAGCGCCGCCTGAGCAACGGCCTGTCGTTGATCCGCTTTAAGGTCATTAAAGCGCTCTTCGTTAATTAACAAATACCAGACTTCAAAATGCGTATTGATGGGGACATAGTACTTAGTCACATCACGGAAAGAGGCATAATAACCCTCGGCACCCGAGCCAATGACACCATCAACAACACCCGTCTGAACCGCAGTAAACGCCTCAGAAAACGGCAATGGTGAAGCGATATAACCTAAACTATCCGCTAGGAGTTGAAATACCTTGATCGGTGGTACACGGACTTTTGCGGCTTTACTCACACCGGAGTCAGCTGCACCCTCAACATCTTGATTCAGAGCAACACCGCCAAAATAAACCGGCCATGCACCCAACACCTTGATGCCTTGCTGCTGATACAGATCTGATACGGTGTTTCGCATCACTGAGCCCGGCCCAAATTTCTTTTGTGCATCCGCCCAGTCCTGAGCCATATAAGGCAAAGAAACGATCTGAAAGCGCTTATCGACGCTAGAAGCGATAGGCTGAACCGCCATATCAACGGCCCCTAAGCCCACTCGCTCTTGAACCACCGTATAATCACCCAGCGCATTTGCCGGATACAATTTCACTTTTAATTTGCCATCAGTAGCCGCGTTAACCGCTTCGGCAAACTGAGTAGCATCCTTATCAATCGCTGTGCCCTGCGGACGCACGTGAGATAATTTCAAGGTAGCAGCTTCTGCTACACCCAGCGTAGCCAATGATAAAGACGCGGCTAGAACTAGCTTTTTAGACAGTGAAGTCAACATAACTTTCCTCATTTTTGTTGTTGTCCAGGGGACGGTAGTTTCACATTTAAGATTCAGTCGTTTAGCTTAGTAACCGAGCATTGCCGGTATATATTCAGACAGTTCAGGCCACACCAACACCAGCACCACCACCGGTAGATAGCCAAATAGCAACAGGATCATGGCGGGCTTGATGACTTCGGTAAATTTCACATTACCGATCCGTGCACCAAGATAGAGGATGCTGGCATAGGGTGGCGTGACACCGCCCATCGCAGTTGTCACCCCCATAATGGCCGCAAACTGGACTGGGCTAACACCCAATGCGCTCATCAGCGGCATCAGCAACGGCGCCGTTAAGATGATGGCGGTGATATCGTTCACCACCATGCCGATAGCAAACAAGAACAGCGTGACCAATATCAACAGGGTTGTTTTGTTCTGAGTAATTTCAAAAATCGATTCAACCAATGCCTGTGGAATATCCTCCATCACGAAGATCTGACTCAGCATTAGGCTAAACAGAATCATGATTAGAATGGCCCCTACCGCCGTAGCCGATTCTTTGCCAGCTTCAAGGAAGGCTTTCCAAGTCAAGCCCTTATAGATCATGAACCCTACCGGCAGCGCATATATCACAGCCACGGCCGCCGCTTCTGTCGGCGTCATAATGCCGCCATAGATCCCTCCGAGAATAATCACTGGCATCAACAATGCAGGAATCGCATGAACCGTATTATTCCCCGCCAACTTAACCGTCTCGGTGAAAGAGACCTTGTCATCCATGACCAGTGGAAACTTACGTGCCATGACGAGGTTCACAATGGCAAAGTTCAGCATAATCAGCAGACCAGGCCCCAGCGTTGCCAAAAAACTCGCCAGGATTGATGTTTCTGTAACCCAGCCATAAACAATCATGGTGACGCTCGGCGGAATCAACAAACCCAGTATCGACGAGTTAGCGATCAATGCCGTTGCATAAGCCCGAGGATAGCCCTTACGTTCCATCTCTGGAATCAGCAGTGGGCCGATCGCCGCAATACCGGTCAGGCCACTGCCAGAAATCGCACCAATAATAGCGCAACTAATCGATGCAACTACGCCAAGACCGCCACGCACTCTGCCCACAAAAACGTTAACGAATTTAAGTAAGCTCGCGGCAATACCGCTTACACTCATGATCGTCCCGGCAAACACAAACAGTGGAATGGCGAGCAGTACCGGATTCGTCAACTGACTAAAGCCCCATAACATCATCCCTTTAAAAGTGGCTTCACCGATCAACGCCATAACCATTAAACCGGCGCCAAAACAATATGGCAGTGGCACACCAAGACTCAGGAGAATGACCAAGACAGCAAATGCCAATAGTGCGACTTCAACCATTGTTGCGCTCCTCCTTCGGGGACAGCAGCGGGAACTCATCAAGCTCACTCGTATGAGGATGCTCATGATCAATTAACTTCTCGACGTCAACGCCACCGGCGAGCAACAGCCGTACATGCCGAGAAAGATGCAATAAGACATACAATGTCATCAGCAACAGACCGATAAACAAAGCAGATTCATAGATCAGCGTGGGTAGATAGAGGGTCGGCGTTTCTTTCGATACCCTCACGGCATATTTAAAGTAATCCCAAGCCCAATATGTCAGCCAGCTTGAAATCACTAAGCTAATAGACTCAGAAATGATTAACAGAATATGCCGTGCACGCTCCGTTTTAAGGAATATTTCCAGAACATTCGCTCTGATCTGTGTGTCTTCTCGAGAAGCGTTGACCGCCCCCAGAATGTAAAGCCATAAAGTCGGAATAACCGCAATCTCTTCAAGCCCCATAACGGGAGTCTCGAAAACATACCGAGTTATCACCTGCACAAACTGCATACCTGCAACCGTACTGATCAATATCGCCAAAATGTATTTAAAGAGTGTCTCCATAATTATTGTCTCTATGCTGGAGCCCATAACCAGTGCTTCCTAAGAAGCACCCTTAATGTTGTTGTTACATGATCATAAATCAAACAAATAATATCAAATATCAAATATCACACAGTTGATAATATAATGTTATATTATTGAACCATTTGGAGGGGTATCTATGGCTAAGTTAAGCTTCAGACAAGTCGAAGCGTTTCGCGCGGTAATGATTGCAGGTACCACGACAGGAGCGGCAGAAATTCTCTATATTTCTCAACCCGCCGTCAGCCGCTTACTCAGTGATTTTGAAGACTCAGTTAAAGTGCCACTCTTTGAGCGACAGAAAAAAAGACTGATTCCAACACCCGAAGCTCAGATATTGTTTGAAGAAATAGAACGCTCATTCGTCGGTATCGAAAAACTAGCACGAACTGCAGAAGAGTTGCGGGCATTTCACCGGGGTACACTGCGTATCGCTAGCATGCCGGCTCTCGCTCATGAGTTCTTACCACGAATATCACGCGAATTTATGGAATTAAATCAAGGAATATCGATGACATTGCAGGTTCGTAGCTCGCAGCAAGTCGTCGATTGGATCGCAACCCAACACTTCGATATCGGTTTTTCTGCTATCGCCGTTTCAGATCCGGCTATCAAAACAGAATCGTTAGCTCGCAGTGAATTAGTCTGTATCCTGCCGCCGGGACACACCCTTAAAAACAAAGTGAGTATTGAGCCACAAGATTTAGAAGGCGAGGTGTTTATATCGTTAGGCACGGAGCAAAGTATTCGTTACAAAGTTGACGATGTCTTTGAGCATGCTGAAGTAAACAGAAAAATGCTGTTTGATACTCAAGTGTCACACGTCGCGTGTAACTATGTACTCTCTGGCTCAGGTGTTTCGCTGGTGGACCCAATAACAGCCATCAGCTTTATAAAACAAGGGCTAGTGGTTAAACCCTTCGCCCCATCGATACGTTTCAATTACAACCTGATCTATCCAGCGACGCGACCCGCTTCACAATTGGCAGTCGATTTTTTTAAGCTACTGAAAATACGCTTACAAGAGCTTTCTGATAACTCAGAAGGCCTGTTCAACATTGTCATAAAACACGATCCATCAAACATCAATGGATAAACACCGGTCCCGGTAGCCCTACCGGGACCGGTGTTTTACACCGCCGCGAAAACACCAAACGCAGCGACAGCTACACCGGCGATACGCGAGATCAGCCCCATGCTATAGCTATCGGCCAGTTGACCTAGCTTAGTGCCAGCCATTAACAGCGCAGTAGTGGTGATCAAGAAACCCGCGATATAAGTTAATGGGCTCGCCGCCAGCGGCAGTTCCGCACCATGCGCTAAACCGTGGAACAGGGCAAAACTAGCCGCCATCAGCGCGCCAGCGATGCGCGAAAAACGTACCGCTAAGGCCAATAATACACCCGCAGCCATCACCGACACTAAGATACCTTGCTCAACAAACGGCACGGCCACACCCGCCACGGCCAATAATGCACCGGCAACCATCGCTAATAAAAACGCCGCCGCAATCACAATGCTTTGTTTGCCCAGCAGCCCTGCTTTCGCTTGATGACTCACTCGGCTGCGACCGGCTGCTAACAAGCCAACCGCCAACATAACTAATAGATGATCTGCGCCTAACAGTGGATGCATAACGCCCTGAAAAAAGCCACTCACTTGGTGTCCCGTATGTGCCATAGCCGACAGAGGTGCCAACGCGGCACCGAGGGTTAGCAGGCGTAGTTGATTGCGTTTATTCATAGTGTGCTCCTTAAAAATCCAACTCAATATTACACAACGGCCTTAGCGGGCGGCAGCGATTTCGATTCCAGCATCCCTTCGGATACGATAAATTCAATAATTTGTTGCAAACCTTCGGCTTTCTTTAGGTTTGAAAACACAAAGGGACGCTCACCACGCATCCGCTTGGCATCAACATCCATCACCTCAAGCGAGGCACCCACCAGCGGAGCCAAATCCGTTTTATTAATAATTAATAAATCTGAACGGGTAATACCGGGGCCACCTTTACGTGGAATTTTATCGCCCGCCGAGACATCGATCACATAGATCGTCAGATCAGACAGTTCTGGACTGAAAGTCGCGCTGAGGTTATCACCACCACTTTCAACAAACACCACATCGAGGTCACCATGACGCGCGATCAGTTGATCAATCGCCGCTAAATTCATCGATGCATCTTCCCGAATCGCCGTATGCGGGCAGCCACCGGTTTCCACACCAATAATACGATCGGCTTCCAGCGCTTCATGTTGCGTTAAAAACTTAGCATCTTCCTTGGTGTAGATATCATTCGTCACGACCGCAATATCGTAGTGTTCACGCATCGCTGAACAAAGCGAGCGTAACAATGCAGTTTTACCCGACCCGACTGGGCCGCCCACACCGATGCGTAGCGTCTGTTTGGGTTTATGAGTCGCTGAATTCGTCTCTGTGCTCAATCTAATTCTCCTAAATACCTAGCGCTGCTGATTTTATCAGGAACGAAATAATCTTGAATATTGTGTTTCATGGCCCGCACTGATAATGGCGAGCCCTTGTAAACCGTTACCAATCTCGTCTTCTGCAACTCGTTCAGCACGATTCATGGCCTGTGATAATAAAGGCTGCAGCTCACCCAATAATTGCTGTGCCTGAGTTTGACCCAGCGGCACTAGCTTCGTTGCGGCGGCCACTTGATTCTCTAGCCACGCCCAAAGAAACCCGAGCGCCGCCACGGAATAGTCAATCTGCCAATGCTGTGCGGCAATACCAAACAGCACGACATAACTTAATTCAGCCGCTGTCGGCAGTGGCTGAGGCACTGCAAGACTCACCAGTAATCGATTCATCGCCTCCCCCATCGCACTGTCGGTTAATCGCAGTTCGCGGGTTTCTCGGCAGGCCAATGCCAAATCATTACAGCGCCTTAATGCGGCAACATCCTGTTGTTTTGCCGCCATCATCGCCCGCTTTAATAAGGGCAGATCGGTTTGTGCAACCGCATACAGTAATTGCTGTTCTAACCACTCCGATACCTGTTCTGAGCGCTTAATCCAGCCGCTTTCAATGGCATATTCCAACCCTTGAGAGAAGGCATAGCCACCAATCGGTAAGCTCACACTACTCAGCTGCATCAACCGTAATAGCGCGGTATCAGTGGTGGTGATGGCCGCCATGACTGTAGGCTCCTGATTCCGGGATAAACACATCCTGCTGATGGCTCAGCGTGAGTCCGAGCAACACTAACATCTCTTCCAGTACATGATCAGGCTGCATCTTTAACCAACGCTCACCCACCTGTAATTTCACATGGCGATTACCGAGGTGATAGCACGCACGCGCAAAGGTATGCCAATCCTCACAGCTGGCATAGGTCACCGGCTCGATAGCCCCCTCCACCTGAACATATTTACCACAGGTAGTTTTAAGATATTCCCCCACTAATAACGGTTTACCACGCTCCAAAAACAGGCGTACCTCTTCGCCGTTTTCACCGGTCAGCTTTAGCCGCCCCCGATCACGCTGCTCATGCGTTAACACCACGGTGGTATACACCACTTCGTGACAGTGATCGCCTAAACGTTCATACACTTCAAGCATTCGATTCCCTTACAACAAATAATCTTAACAAGTTCTCGATCTCAGAACAGATTGTATAACTGCGCCAGAGGTAACTCCTCAGCGGGTTCACAGGTGAGTAGCTCACCGTCCGCCCGCACCTCATAGGTTTGCGGATCAACGGTAATATCGGGCATCCAGCTATTGTGCACCATATCTTTCTTGCCAATCGTGCGGGTATTACCACAGGCCACCAAGCGACGGTTTAAGCCCAGCTGCGTCGCGACATCCCGCTTTAGTGCGGCACCCGAGACAAAGGTCACCGAGGTTTTCGCCGGTGCCTGACCATAAGAGCCAAACATCGGCCGATAATGTACCGGCTGTGGCGTGGGTATGGAGGCGTTGGGATCACCCATCGGTGCGGCGGCAATCATTCCGCCTTTAATAATCAGCGAGGGTTTAACCGCAAAAAAAGCCGGTTTCCACAACACTAAATCAGCCAGTTTGCCCGGTTCAATCGAACCAACTTCATGGGATATACCATGCGCAATCGCGGGGTTAATCGTATATTTAGCGATATAACGTCGGGCGCGGAAGTTATCACAGCCTAAGGCTTGATCTTCTGGCAGCAAACCAAACTGAGTTTTCATCTTATGGGCGGTCTGCCATGTTCGAGTCACCACCTCACCCACACGCCCCATCGCCTGCGAATCCGACGAGATCATACTGAACGCGCCGCGATCATGGAAAATATCTTCCGCCGCGATGGTTTCCTTACGAATACGTGAATCGGCGAACGCCACATCTTCAGGGATATTGGTATCCAGATGATGACAGACCATCAACATGTCCAGATGTTCATCCACCGTATTACGGGTGAAGGGACGTGTCGGGTTGGTGGAAGATGGCAGCACATTAGGATACGCACAGGCACGAATAATATCCGGTGCATGGCCACCACCGGCACCTTCCGTATGATAGGTATGAATCACTCTATCTTTAAAGGCCGCCAGAGTATCATCGACAAAACCGGACTCATTCAAGGTATCCGTATGAATCGCCACCTGAACATCATATTGCTCGGCAACCGATAAGCAGTTATCAATCGAAGCCGGCGTCGTGCCCCAATCTTCGTGCAGCTTCAGACCACAGGCACCCGCCTCTAGCTGCGCCTCCAACGGGCCAGGCAAACTGCCATTTCCCTTACCGAGAAAGCCAAAATTCATCGGCATCGAATCCGTTGCCTGCAGCATCTTACCGATATTCCAAGGTCCCGGCGTACAGGTGGTGGCGTTAGTGCCGGTCGCCGGCCCAGTACCGCCCCCCAGCATAGTGGTGACACCGGACATCAATGCCTCATCAATCTGTTGCGGACAGATAAAGTGAATATGCGCATCAATACCACCGGCGGTGAGAATACTGCCTTCACCGGCAATCACCTCGGTGCCGGGGCCAATGACAATATCCACGTTATCCTGCGTATCGGGATTGCCCGCCTTGCCCACTTTAAAGATACGCCCTTCACGGATACCAACATCGCCTTTAACAATGCCCCAGTGATCTAGCACCAGGGCATTGGTAATGACTAAATCAACGGCGATATCATTGTCACACTGACTCTGCCCTTGACCATCACGGATGACTTTACCGCCACCGAACTTAACTTCATCACCGTAAGTGGTAAAATCTTTTTCCACTTCGATCCATATCTCGGTGTCTCCGAGCCGCACGCGGTCACCGGTCGTAGGGCCAAACATCTGCGCATAGGCTGTGCGATCCATCTTACTCATACGTCGTCCCCTGCATCCAATGGCCCCATCACGTCACCGCGAAAACCGTAGATCGTGCGACTGCCTGCATATTCAACCAGTTCGACTTCTCGTCCCTGACCTGGCTCAAAACGTACCGCCGTCCCCGAGGCGATATTCAAGCGGAATCCGCGCGCTTTTTCACGTTCAAACTCTAGCGCGGGATTCACTTCATAAAAATGATAATGAGAACCGATCTGTACCGGTCGGTCACCACGGTTTTCCACCCGTATAGAGACGGTTTTACGCCCCTCATTGAGTAGAATATCGCCTTTGACAGGCTTAATTTCTCCAGGAATCATGGCTATCTCCTCTCAACAGATCGGGTTATGAACGGTCACCAATTTGGTGCCATCGGGAAAGGTCGCTTCAACCTGAACTTCATGAATCAGCTCAATCACACCGGGCATCACTTGATCTGCCGTCAATAACGTCTTGCCATACCCCATGAGTTCGGCCACCGTTTTACCATCGCGTGCGCCTTCTATGATTTCCATGGTCAAGTAGGCCATCGCTTCGGGGTAGTTCAGTTTAAGACCGCGATTTAAACGCCGTTCCGCCAGCAAGGCCGCGGTAAATACCAGTAATTTATCTTTTTCTCTTGGCAGCAGTTCCATAATCTATCCTTTTTACGTATCTCGTTCATGGCGCAAAAACATCTGATCATCGCTATCAAGTCGCCCAGATACGAGGTTCACACGCCGGTCGATCTAATAGTGCGGGGCGAATATCATGCCAGCAACGCACAAATAACTGCATCGCGGTATCGGTTTGATCGCCAAGGTAACGAATCGTCATAAATTCGCCGGTTAAGCTCACCGCCGCCAACGCGTCACAATCATGGGCATGCTGACGCAGTTGTTTGATTAACGGCTCAAGCACATGTTCGCTGTTTTCATCAACCGCAACATCAAAAGGGCCAGCAACCATCAGCCCAGTAACAGGTTTGCCGCGTAATCCCGCAGGCCCCTGTAACAATGCCCGACTTTGCTCATCAATCTGCAATCGTTCACGTAGCAAGATCCGCTCACCACGATTAATTTGGAGTGTTTGAGATAGCTGACCATCGTTAAAGGGTAACGCTCGATTGGGTAAGCCCAGACTGGTAATTTCCCAACCAATAAAATGCGCGTTATCCGCCAGATTCACGCGTGTATCGAGACGCGTGCAGGCATCCGGATAAAGAATCGTCTCCAACGGTAACCATTCGATAGAGCTACCGGGGCTTAAGTTAAGGGTATTAATCTGATGCTGCAAAGCCCGATCAGGCCGCGCTCGATAAACGCGACCCGCCCCTGGCGTAGTCAATAACGCATGACTATCATTGCCGGTATGCACCGAGATATCGAGACGATCGCCAGAGACTAATCCGCCCGGCGGATGCAGTAAGTAAACCTGAGCGAGATCGGGCCCTTCAGGATAAAACGCTTTTTGCACATACAGCGGCCCACGGTGATCGGCACGTTGCAGTACCGAACCCCGTGCAGTCCGAGCAAACTGTAATGACAGCTCAGCATTCCAAGCCGATGGCGGTGTCTGAACGTTAGTATCTTCCGTCGTTAACGGGGACAGGCTATTCATCGTTTACACCGCCAGATATTGACGGATAAGATCCTCACTCAGGTTATCCATTCGATCGCTGGCCACCACACGGCCGCGCTCCATTAATCTAAACTCTTCACCTACTCGACGAGCAAAACCCAATTTTTGTTCCACCAATATCACCGTCAGCCCCTCTTCCTGATTGAGCTTTAGAATAACATCTCCTATCTGTTTCACAATATTCGGTTGTATGCCTTCATTGGGTTCATCCAAAATAAGCACTTTCGGCTCTAATACCAGTGCTCGCCCAATCGCCAACTGTTGCTGCTGACCGCCAGAAAGGTCTCCCCCGCGGCGCTGCAGCATCTCTTTTAATACCGGAAACAGCTCGAAAATTTTATCTGGAATCTCTTTGGCGCCGTCCTTGCGAATCGGTAGCCCCACTTTTAGATTCTCTTCCACCGTTAACAGCGGAAAGATATCTCGCCCTTGAGGCACATAGCCAATGCCCGCTGAGGCACGATACTCGGCTTTTTTCTTCTGTAACGGCTCGCCCTGCAACAGAATTTCACCACTACTCACCGGCAATAGCCCCATAATACATTTCAGCAGGGTGGTTTTGCCCACGCCATTGCGTCCCATAATACAGGTACATGAACCGGGCTTAATATCTAGATTGAGATCCCAGAGAATCTGCGTGCCACCATATACCTGATTAACCTTATTGATACTGATCATGGCGCTTCTCCCAGATAAACTTCAATCACATCCTGATTGTTCTGCACGTCATCCATGGTCCCTTCCGCTAATACCGATCCCTGATGTAACACCGTGACGGTGCGCGCAATACTGCGAACAAACTCCATATCATGCTCAACCACCACTACGGTGCGTTCACCGGCCAGTGACGTCAGCAGTTCGGCGGTGCGCTCGCCTTCCTGAACGGTCATACCTGCCACCGGCTCATCCACCAGCAATAAGCGCGGATTAGCCATCAGCAACATACCAATCTCTAACCATTGCTTCTGCCCGTGAGACAGCGAACCGGCCAACAGCATCCGCTCCCCTTGCAGGCCGATGGTTTCTAATACCTCATCGATGCGGTCATACTCTTCACCGGTTAAGGTGGCCAATAGCGTCGGCAATACCGATTTATTACTCTTGAGTGATAGCTCAAGGTTATCCATCACCGTATGGGCTTCAAACACCGTGGGTTTTTGAAACTTACGGCCGATACCTAATTGTGCGATCTCCGCTTCATCTTTATTCAACAGATTGATGGATTGACCAAAATACACCGTGCCACTATCGCACTGAGTTTTACCGGTAATCACATCCATCAACGTCGTTTTACCTGCCCCGTTAGCGCCAATCAGGCAGCGCAGTTCGCCATCGTTGATATACAGGTTCAGATCATTCAGCGCTTTGAATCCATCAAAGCTAAGATTCAGCCCTTCAACATACAGCAATACCTGATGGGAAATATCCACCTGCGTCTCATTATCTTGCAGAAACGGCCATACCTGATCTCGTCGCATCACCTCACGGGTAGTCTCTAAAACACTCATACCTGCCCCTCACTTTTCTGCTTGGCTGAATCATGATCACTCACTGACGCTGACTTAACGCCTTTCAGTTGCGACTCTTTTATTTGCGAGAAGAGTCCCATCAAGCCTTTCGGCAAATACAGTGTCACCAGGACAAACATCGCGCCCAAGGCAAACAGCCAGCCATCGGGCATGATGGCGGTGAACTTGGTTTTCGCATAGTTCACTAAAATCGCACCGATAATCGCGCCAATTAAGGTGCCTCGGCCACCCACCGCCACCCAAATAACCACTTCAATCGAATTGATCGGTGAAAACTCGCCGGGATTGATAATACCCACTTGAGGGACATACAAAGCACCGGCAATCCCGGCAATCATCGCTGAGTAGACAAACAACCATACCTTGTAATGTTCGGTACGATAACCGATAAAGCGCGCCCGACTTTCGCCATCACGCACCGCCACAATCACTTTACCAAAGCGGGTTTGCATGATTTTTTTACTCAACACCAACAGCCCGCAGAGTAGCAGTGCGGTGATGATAAAGAGCGATACACGCGTGCTATCGGCTTGCAGGTCAAAGCCCACAATATCTTTAAAGTCGGTCAAGCCATTATTGCCGCCGAAGCCCATCTCATTGCGGAAAAAGGCTAACAACAATGCATAAGTGAGCGCCTGCGTCATGATCGACAGATACACCCCGGTCACGCGTGAACGGAACGCTAACCAGCCAAACACAAATGCCAGCACACCCGGCACCAACAGTACCATGATCATCGCTAACCAGAACTGATCCATGCCCTGCCAAAACCACGGCAGTTCATGCCAGTTGAGGAACACCATAAAGTCAGGCAGTTCAGGGTTACCATAGACGCCGCGATCACCGATCTGACGCATCAGATACATGCCCATGGCATAACCGCCGAGAGCAAAAAACGCCCCGTGTCCCAAGCTCAAAATACCGCAATAACCCCAGATCACATCCACCGCCAATGCCAACATCGCATAGCACAGATACTTACCTAACAGGGTAATGGTGTAGGTAGAGACATAAAACATCGAATCCGCTGGCAATAACAGATTACTGGCAGACGCCAAAACCGTCACCGCCAATAACAGCACCACAAAGGGGGCAACTTTGCTGTCTCCATTAAGACGCGCCCAGCCGCTATAACGGCCCAGTAGATTATTCATCGCGTTACTCATTCTGCAGCCCTCCCTTTCTGAGGAAACAACCCTTTAGGACGTTTCTGAATAAACAGAATAATGAATACCAGCACCAGAATACTGGCCAATACGGCCCCCGTGACCGGTTCAAGAAACTTGTTGGCAATCCCCAAGGTAAAGGCTGCGACTAATGTGCCCCAAAGATTACCCACGCCACCAAACACCACCACCATAAAGGAATCGATAATATAAGCTTGTCCGAGGTTCGGTCCCACATTGGTTAACTGACTCAAGGCCACACCGGCGATTCCCGCGATACCCGATCCTAAACCGAAGGTCAGCGCATCCACGCGATCGGTGCGAATACCCATCGCTTTAGCCATATCACGATTCTGCGATACCGCTCGCACATTCAAACCCAGCGAGGTTTTCTTCAATACCAGCAGCAATAACATAAACACCAACAGTGCAAAGGCCACGATATAGAGACGATTCAAGGTTAAACTCAGCAGTGGATTGATCTCAATAGAACCACTCATCCAATCCGGCGTTGCCACCTGTCGGTTGAGTGGCGAGAAGACACTCCGCACCAACTGCTGCAAAATAAGACTGATACCAAAGGTGGCCAACAGCGTTTCTAAGGGGCGACCATGCAGATGACGAATCACCAAACGCTCGATCAACACACCCGCCAACCCCGACACCATAAAGGCCAGCGGTACGGCGATCCATAGCGAATATTCGATCATATTCGGTAACCACAGTTGCACCACATAGGTGGTATAAGCGCCGAGCATAATCATCTCGCCATGCGCCATGTTAATCACCCCCATCACACCGAAGGTAATCGCCAAGCCAATCGCCGCCAATAACAGCACCGATCCCAGACTCAAACCAAAAAACAGCTGATTAACAAAGCTATACATCTCCGCCTGCTGAGCGATCTTATCCAGCCCTTTTTGCGCCGCTTTGCGGACACTTTGTGATTCATCCTGCGCGGCTAATTGAGTCAACTGATTGCGCACTTCCGGCTCTAGACTGCCCTGTAACGTCTTAACCGCTTGCAGCCGCTCGGTGGCCTCCTGTGAATGCATGACACGATGCAGCGCCAACGCAACATCCATCACCGCTTGTACCGATCGGCTCGATTCATTCAGGCGCACCTCACGAATCAACTCGATAGTCGGCTGATCCAGATCAGCCAGTAGTGAGCGAACCGCTGCCGCGCGCACCTCAGAGTCGGCATGATGTAACTGAATCCGAGCAATCGCCTCTCCGAGGTAACCTCGTAGCTTATTATTCACGCGGATTTTTTTGACCTGCTTACTGCTCAAAGCGCTTAGCTCTTCGCCGGAAAACAGATCAGAATAATGACGTTCACCCTGTACTTTGCGCACCGCAATTAATCGTTTGGTCGCTTTTTCATAATACAGATTGCCGCGCTGCATCGTTTTAAACAGGGCTAGCATATCGGCCCCTTCACTGGCTTCAAGCTGCTGTAAAACCGGCAGTGCCTGGTTTAGCTTAACGCTGGTCAGTTGCAGCAATAAAGGCGCTTGCGTCGCCGAAGGCGACTCGGCCAAGACACTGGTGCTGATCAGCAAACCGAGCAGGCAGGTGCAGATCGCATTTAGATATCTCACAGGTATTCTCCGTCCGGATAAGGCAACTGAGCGGTTTAAACTATCTATTAACAGCATCGGTTAAAACGTTGGATTTAAACCGCTCAGCTGTCTAGTTGGCATACAGGCTTCCCATGGAAGCCTGCGTTTTACAACCTGAAGAACTCAGGCAAGTTGACCTTTCAACAAGAGGCAAAGCCCCATGTCATCAATAGGTCTGACCAGAACAGGTCTTAGTGACAACATTGTAGTTACCGCAAGAGATCGGTGCGGTCCAATCAGCCATCAGATCTTTAGAACCCGGCAGGAAGTCAGACCAAGCATCTCCGGCCACTAAACCTTCCGTTTCCCAAACCACTTCCAACTGACCATCTTCCTGAATCTCACCAATCAGTACCGGCTTGCTCAGGTGATGATTTTTGTTCATATATGCCATACCACCGGTCAGATTTTCGGTTTCCTGACCAATCATCGCTTGTTCAACCGCATCAACGTCGGTGCTGCCGGCTTTCTCTACCGCTTGAGTCCACATCTTGAAGCCGATATAGGTCGCTTCCATCGGGTCGTTGGTGACACGATCCGGATTGCCGGTAAAGGTTTTCCACTTAGCAATGAAGTCAGCATTGGCGTCGCTCTCGACACTCTGGAAGTAGTTCCATGCGGCTAGATGACCCACCAGCGGCTTAGTATCTAAACCGGATAACTCTTCCTCACCCACCGAGAAAGCGACCACGGGGATATCTTCTGCAGAGATACCTTGGTTACCCAACTCTTTATAAAAAGGAATGTTAGCGTCACCGTTAATGGTTGAAACAACCGCGGTTTTCTTGCCTTCGCTACCGAACTTCTTAACATCGGAGACGATGGACTGCCAATCAGAATGACCAAACGGCGTGTAGTTGATCATGATATCTTCTGCAGCCACACCATTGGCTTTCAGATAGGCTTCGAGAATTTTGTTGGTGGTACGTGGATAAACATAATCCGTTCCCGCCAGTACCCAACGCTCAACTCCAAGCTCATCTTTGAGGTAATTAACCGCAGGAATGGCCTGCTGATTAGGCGCAGCACCGGTGTAGAAAACGTTTTTAGACGACTCTTCACCTTCATACTGCACTGGGTAGAACATCAAACCGTTGAGTTCTTCTAATACCGGCAATACCGATTTACGCGATACCGATGTCCAGCTACCGAAAATAACATCTACGTTTTCTTGCGTTAGCAGCTCGCGGCCTTTCTCGGCAAATAGCGGCCAGTTTGATGCGGGGTCAACCACCACGGCTTCAAGTTGCTTGCCTAACAAGCCGCCTTTTTTATTCTGTTCTTCAACCATCATCAGAACCGTGTCTTTCAGCGTCGTTTCACTGATCGCCATGGTGCCGGACAGCGAGTGCAAGACACCCACTTTAATCGTATCAGCCGCCATCGCGCTGACACTAAATACCGTTGCGCCCATTGATAGAGCGATACCCGTAACCAGATGTTTGATCTTCATATCCACTTCCCTTATTGAGGTTAAACGTCAATTTTTTCCGGGTGGAACTAAAGTCCCGGTCATTGATAAAAGTCACTCAATCATTATTAGGAATTGTGTTGCGCTGCGGTATGGGGTGATTGACGCACCCCTATACGTCAAATGACGTATAGGGGTGCGTGGCGGAGAATAACGAGGCTTTGAGTGAAAAACTTTAATAACGCTTGGTTTTCACAGAGGAATCTCTGATATTTTCTATCGTGCGGATAGCAGCATTTGATGCATAACGGAGTTTAATACGCGAGAATGCAATCATTTGCTAGCGTTTTTCTTTCCAACTATGGATGCAAGCTAACACCATCAAGCGGCAGTCGATCATCATCGTCAGTAATCCTCCTAGCGTTATGAAACTGACCCGAAATACCCAACAGAAGCGCCTATACCAAAAATCCTAACGCAAATACCATAACCCCCCATCAGCCACTCAGTTTATGGCTTCGGCGGCTTTGGCTTGATAGGTTGCTGTTGCACAATATTTGTATTATCCGCAGCGCCTTCGACCTCCTCTGCCACGGTAGGCGAACTTTGCTGCTCAATGCTTGCCTTTTGCTGACTCGATGAGGTGCCGAAAATATAGCCGACGATCGTACCCAAAATACCGGTGATGGCTTCACTTTCCAGTTCTAAAACTATCGCTAATAACGCCACGACAGGCACAATGAAGAGCAATCCAAGTATTTGTAAAATATAGGGTTCTAACGGACTACCACGCTTCATGTTTTTGATAACCGATAACCCGGCAAGCACCAGTAACAAGCAGACAATACCGGTTATAAACGTAGGGGCAGTAACAGTCTCAGTGAAAAATGCCCATGCATCATCGCTCATTATTCTTGCCTCACAGTTAGCGTCAATATGGCAAGCTAAATGCTCGCATTATCGGCGTGGCTCAGCCGCCTTTGACGGCATACGGTTTAGGTAGATGTGGTTAACTTAAAATGCTCATCTACCCACTCGGGAAGGCTTCTTTTGGTCCACTTTGCAAACCCCATCTTTTCGCCCAAGTAAAACTGCCGATAGGCTTTAACCGCATCCCCCGACACTTTGTAATGATGCGGCATCGCTTGAGCAAATTCGGTTAAGCCTCGATTATCATAGTTGTAGTTCGAAATTTCGTTTAGGACAAGCATTGATTTATGATCGGAATCCTTTGCAAACCTGAATCGATATTCGGTATTCAATTCGATGGCAAGGTTTTGTAGCCACAAAAAATTTTCAAATGATTCTTCCACCCAGAGCACACAAGGATGTTTCACATGGGTAGACTTGTACGGCGTGGTAAAGCCTTTTTTATTTAAGGCTGTGCATAGCATCTGCACACTTTCTAGAATCATCTTTACAACGTGCTGATCGCAATGATATTGAGCACAGGTTTGGATGTTTTCATCGAGTATGAATATATTCATCTTAACTAGCTTACTCCACCTGGTGTTGCTTCAGCTTAATGTTACGTAATCTTATGTTAGCTCACTTTATGTTAGGGAAGGTGCGAATAAGGCTCATTGCTCGACGAGGTACCATATCACTCTTGACTCAACCCCCCGCAGCTCATTCGCTAAATCCATTGTAGCGAGGCACGCTAGCATACCCTCTGGGTACCTCTTGCCGATTATTGCTAATCTAAATTCTGCCCGCTTGACGATGCAGATCATCTATCTGATCGTTCAAGGTGCACCAATCGTAAATAACCCCTAAACCGAAAAGACCAAGCGTCAGAAGATAAATAATCCCACTGATCCATTTTCCTAGATAGAACCGGTGTATACCAAACACACCAAGGAAGGTCAGCAGAATCCAAGCGAGATTGTAGTTAATGGGGCCATTGAGATAACGGCGGTCCGCACTTCGATCCATGCCTGGGATAAGAAATAAATCAATAATCCAGCCAATCAAGAAAAACCCTAGTGTGAACAGCCAAATGATCCCAGAAATAGGCCGTCCATAGTAGAAACGATGAGCCCCCATAAAACCAAAAATCCACAGAATATAGCCGATGACGATACTGTGGCTGTTATTGCTTTGCATAAGTTAAATCTCCCCGAGAAATAGTAACGCTAATTTAAGCGCTTTGTATCATATTTGCCTAAGACGCACCCGCCTTACGAAGTTGCTTGATGCGTAAACCGTGCAATGAATCGTCAATCAGCGTCGCCAACCGTCGCTCTCTGGTGTCATCACGTTTAGCGCTCGTCACCCAGCGCGCCGCCTGTTTACGGTAGCCCGGCGGCTGTTGTAGGAAGAAATCCCAGGCTTCAGTCATTTCCTTAAATCGGGCCACCATCGTCTCGGTCAACTCACCTGACGAGTCAGACGTAGCATAACCACTGTCTGGGTGACTATCCTTAAAAGCGAAAGCCGCCAAGCCCTCGGGCTTCATGCGGCCATCTGCTATGAGCCGCTCAACCAAGTCGATATTTCGCTGACTCCAGACGCTGCTCGGCTTCCTTGGCGAGAAGCGAATGACGTAACTCTCTTCACCCAGAGACTTTCGAATGCCGTCAATCCAACCGAAGCACAGCGCTTCTTCGACGGTTTCTTCCCAGATAACGGATGGCTTGTCGGTCGCTTTCTTGTAGTAACCTACCCAGAGGTGGCTTGCCGAAGCATGGTACTGTTCGAGCCATGCGTGGAAGTCACCCTGTGATGGGAAGAATGTGGGTTCGATTTCAGACATAGCTTACCTATTTGCACTTGTACCTGTTTCGAGTCTACCTATCTGGAGTCAATGTAAAAACTATAAAGCTTCATTTTTAGCCCTTGACCCTCGTTTCACCGCCGTCACACGCCGACCTGACAATAACTCAATCTGTTACTTAAAGCTAAAGCCAAGCCTTGATTAACGGCAGCCCCTATCGGCAGTAAATCATTGCTATCAAAAACCTGAAAAGAAGCGAGGCAACGGGCCATTGATCGTCCTTGATCATGAGTTGTTAAAACAGTACCCCTCGGTTATCAAACTTGACCCGTCAATATCTCCTCTAGTTTTTACACTGCCCCCTCTTAAATTTCCTTGCTAAACCGCCCAAGCTTACCTTAACTAAGGTGAGCTTGGGCCAACCGACGGCTTTTCTAGACAGCTCAAGGTGTACTTAAACTACTGATTCATAGCTATATAAGTGCCGTTATACCTCGTAAGATTGATGATATAAGATTATGTCAGCATTCATAGGAAAGAGAACATGTATAAAAATGTATTGTTGCCTGCCGCGAGCGGTTTTGCACTGCTGCTGTTCAGCTCGGTCATCAGCGCCAATAGTTGTCCTGGCTCGCCTCAACAAGTCGTCGGCACCGTGTATTGCGACAATAAATTTACGCTATGGGTCAATGGCGAGGAGGTGGCAACCGACCCTATCGATTTCACGCCTCACCAAGCCGTTAAAGTCGCCTTTGAATGGGATGGCAACAGCAACATCGACTATGCGATTCAATGTGAAGATTATGCTTCCACGTCCGGATATGAATACATCGAGTCTAGAAAACCGCAACTCGGTGATGGCGCCCTCATCGCCGAATTCGATGATGCTCTAGGCACGGTTAGCTCGGCTGACTGGAAGGTGTATACCGCCACTTTTGGCCCCACCGAGGCCAGCTTAGCCGCTGGTTGTTCGAGCGATGACCTCGAACAGTGTGTGGTAGAAGACCGAGGCATCCCCGAAGGCTGGACTCAGTCAGGGTTTAATGATGCCCAGTGGCCGCATGCCACCGTTTACAGCGCCGCAGAAGCGGGTTGGGGACGGCCGCCAAGCTGGTCTGCCAATGAAGGCTGCTGCACGCTGACATCCCCCTTAGATCGCTCAAGCTTAGGCTGCAACCGTTCGGTATCGCAACAGCAATGTTTAAACCCAAAAGTCGAGTTTACAGACTCTACTGCGCAGTTTATTTGGGCTGCTGATCTGAAGCGTGATAATCGCGTGTTATTCCGCTATACCGCTCGTTGTGATGCCAGTTAACATTCAATCCATTGAATAATGAGGAATATATTATGCCTATCAAAATGGTAATAAAAAGCTCGGTGATGGCCTGTGCGGTATTCTTGAGGATCAAGGCTTTGATTTAGCCAAGATCCAACAAGGCGAATTTGTGCTGCCTTACTTTGATAGGTGTATGACGGTGCGATCCGTTCAGGCCGGCGCCGCGGTCAACTTAGCCAAGTGCGAAAACTTAGCAACACAATCCTTTGAACTCAACGCCAGTGGTCAGATCGTCATTCAGGCTCAGCCTTCGCTGTGCGTCACTGTTAGCAGCACAGAAAAGAAAGAAGGACGTGGCGGCTCGCCGGTGCATGTGATGCGGCCGTTATCATTGCAAGCCTGTCAGGATAGCAAGCAGCCTTACCAAACCTGGTTACTGCACAGCCTGTAAGCCCACAAGTTTATGATAGAGTTAACCGATGATCGATCGACCAACGGTAAGTGTGTGCTGGGTGCGAACAGTGAGGAATGACTCTCTGCAACAAACTCGCCATAAACCCAATGGCCCAATACCATCGATCGACCTGAGTTAATGGATTCACTGAAACAGCGTGTCGCCAGCAAAGGTTTCTGCTCAACGGTGAATCTAACCGACTAGCCTCATCAAAGAGCCATGCTCTGCTGAATCTCATCTTTACAATGTAATGCTATATCGACAAACGCATTGACCGTGGCACAACGATTACCGGGTTTATATTGAATGTCTACCGGTATAGATCTATTCACGCCCTCTAAACGGATAAAATGACAGCCTTCGCTATACAGTTTACGCACACAGTAAGGGGCGATAGCAACACCTAACCCCGCAGCAACTTCAGTCACTAAGGTTTGCATATGGCGTGGCTGACTAATGATATTAGGCGAGAACCCTGCTTGCTTACAGAGAATAATGGTTTCATCAAACAACCCCGCCGCTTCATCACGGTTAAAAATAATGAATTTTTCATTTTTGAGGCGCGTCAAATTGATGCTTTCCTGGCCGTCCAATTCATGACTTTGGTTGACGATGACAACAAGTTTATCAATATAAATAGTATGACTAATAAACTCATCAGCGATTGAACTAGGTAGCGGTCTAGAGAAGCCGATATCGATTTGATCCTGTTTAAAGGCCTCTATCTGCTCCGTCACAGTCATTTCAACTAAGGTGACATGTACATGGGGAAATTGTGAGCTATAACGGCGTACCAACGACGCCATAAAGGTTAAACACGCCGAACTTAAGTGAGCAATTCTCAGTGTACCCAGTTGCCCATTATCCGCTCGTTTAACCTGTGCTTTAGCCGCGTCGGTGAGCGCTAAAATAGCCTTAGCATCCTTTAACAACTGCTCTCCCGCTGGCGTAATCGCCACATCACGCGAATTACGCTTAAACAAACTGACATCGAGCTCCTGCTCTAATGCGAAAATGTGTCGGCTAATCGCGGGTTGTACCGTATGAAGCGCCTGTGCCGCTTGTGAAAAACTCTTATGTTTTGCCACCGCCACAAAGCTTTTTAGTAGTTTAATATCCACGCTCGACCTTCTATACATTATTCTTATAGATTCTATCAAATATTATCATTTTTATTATAGAGCTATAAGCCCTATCCTGCCTGCATGTTTGATCCCTTTGAGAGAAAAAATGAGCACGCCGGAACACACCCCCACGTTAAGTCGATTCATTTTATTATTAATGTCGACGGCTATTGCCGCCACCGCGGCAAACCTTTATTACAACCAACCGATTTTACCGTTAATCGCTGAGGAGTTTTCGTTAACCCATGCTCAAATAGGCAGCATCCCTGCGCTCACGCAGTTGGGTTACGCCTTTGCCCTTCTGTTTATCTCCCCCTTAGGTGATTCAATAGCGCGCCGACGCTTGATCGGCATCCTATCCTGCATCTTGGTGGTCGCCTGTGGCTTTGCCGTCATCGCTCCCAACTTAACACTATTACTAGTCGCCGTTTTTTTAATTGGGCTGAGTGCTAACATTACCCAACAGCTCATCCCATTTGCCGCCTCAATGGTGCCCGCCAAACAAAAAGGCGCGACTCTTGGTACCGTCATGATGGGCTTAACCCTCGGCATCTTACTTTCACGTACCCTCAGTGGCTTTATTGGCGAGCATTTAGGTTGGCGCAGCGTATTTATGATGGCCGCTATTTTGGCGGTTATATTCGGTGTGTTGTTGCACTTATTTTTACCCGTCAACAAACCACACAGTCAGTTACGTTATTGGCCCCTGATAAAAAGCACACTGCGTTTGTTGGCTCAGCACAAATCGCTGCAAAAATTCACTCTAGCAGGCGCTTGCTGGTTTGCCGCTTTCAATGCCTTGTGGGCCACACTGGCTCTCTATGTTAGTGGTGACCCCTTTCATTACAACGCCGATCAAGCAGGCTTGTTTGGTGTGATTGCCCTCGCAGGTGTCATCGGCGCTAAAGCCTCGGGCAAGTGGGTAAATCAACTCGGCTCAAAACGGTTAGTGTTAATGGCTCTGATACTAGCGGCGATAGGCTTTGCGGTGACCGGCGTTTTTGAAGCCAGCCTCATTGCCTTAATCATTGGCATTATTCTGATCGACTTTGCCATCTTCAGTGCGCAGGTCGCCAATCAGGTACGGGTCTTCAGTATCGATCCCGCCGCCCAAAGCCGGATCAACGGTATCTATATGCTGGGCTATTACCTCGGTGGTGCTGTGGGCTCTTTTGCTGGTGTGCAGGCCTTTTCACTCTACCAATGGCCAGGCGCGGTGATCGTCAGCATTATCTTTATTCTCTTAAGTGCCTTCTTTAACTCATTAGCGGACAACTCATGAACTCTTCCAATAGCCCACTAAACACCACCGGCAAGCTGACACTGCTATGCATCTCAAGCTTAACCATTATGGTGGGTACCTTACTTGCACCAGGTTTGTTAAGCATCTCGGCAGGCTTAGCTATACAGAGCAACCCTATACTTTTGGTTACATTGCCTTCCCTCGGTGCCGTTATCTTTGCCCCACTGGCCGGTAAGCTAATCGATCAATATGGTGCCTATAGACTGCTCATCATTGGATTATTATTCTATGGGTTACTGGGTTCCAGCCTCTATTTTCTCAGCGGCGCTAAACTTGTCTTCACTAACCGGTTTTTGCTCGGCGGTATCACTGCCGTTGTGATGGCCAGTTCTACTGTTTTAATCTCAAACTGGTTTCAAGGTGAAGAACGTTTAAAAATGCTCGCAAAACAAGGTATGGCGATCGAACTTGGCGGGGTTATCTTTCTGTTTTTAGGCGGGCTGCTCGCATCACTGTTCTGGGGTTTACCGTTGACGCTTTACCTCATCGCTTGGCTATTTTTAGCCATGCTACTGGCCTTTGTTCCCGCAAAAGTTGCGCCGAGTGCTAATACTCATCAAGCAGCAGAACATATAAACAAGCCCGTCAAAACGATCTCGCTTAGAATGGTATATGCAGCATCTATCCTATCGATGAGTGTGTTTTTTATCTCCACCGTTGCATTACCAATGACCATGAGTGCACAAGGTTTTAACGAATCGCAAATTGGCCAACTGCTCGCTTTTATCTCATTAACAGCGGTTGCTACCGCGGCGCTTATGCCGAAAATAACCAACTTACTCAGTGAACAAAAAACATTAGCACTGGCTTTTATCGCTTATGGCATATCCTATCTATTTTTCTTACAAGCCAGCACGATGTTGTTAGTTTTAGGTGCGATACTCATCGGTATTGGCTTTGGTTTTAGCATTCCCCTCTTAAATCACATGACAGTAGAGCTAAGTGATCCCGCCGTCCGCGGCCGTAATTTATCCTATTTCACCATGGCTGTATTTTCTGGCCAGTTCTTAACCTCATTTATTGATTACATGCCCGGCGGCATCGACAATGTATTTATAGGTAATGTAGCCCTTAGCGGACTCATTGCTCTGACTTTATGGATGAAAGACGCCCGTCATCTTAAAGCCAAGGCAGCGACTTAACTCCTAGGGCCAACCTCTATAAGAGTTAGGCCCAGAAAGTCAAAATAAGCTGTTCAGTCTTTGGATAACACTGCAACACTGCTGAAGTTTACTGATCAACATGCCCCCACAGCCAACCATAATAGAGCGCCACACCAAAGACGGTATGAATAGCTAAATTTTGTAGTCTCATAATATTCGGCTGAGGAGCTTTAGATGCACAGATACCTAAGCCCAAACTAGGCTGCAGGATCAACCAACCGGCTAAAATAGTGATTAAGCCAAACAACCATGCCGATAACAATGTCGATGCACCTAACCCCCAAATAACAAACACTACGTAAATATAAGCATAAACAACACCGATGATATAATGAAAAGCCCACCCCATAAAACGTTCATATTTTACCGCGGCAGAAGAAGCAATCGAACGATGAACTAACGTTCCTTTTGGCATATGTCCTAGCCATCTGCCCACCATTGCCCAGTTAGTTTTCGGTAGCTTTAAAGCCTTGTGTGAACAAATCACCCACATATCAATCATTGCTGTCGCAAAGACACCCAATATGAGTATTTTCATTACATTTTCCATTATCTTTACCTATTTGGGGTAGTACTTATTTGGGGTAGTACTTATTTGGGGTCAGGGTAAAAACTATAGCGTTTCATTGTTAGGCCTTAACCCTCATTTCAACACCGTCACACGCCGACCTGACAATGGCTCAATCTGTTGCTTAAATCAGTTATCCCCTAAAGCCAAGCCTTGATTAACGGCAGCCCGTATCTGTAGCCAGTCATTGCTTTCACAATGACTGGAACACCACAGCGATACCACAGGGTCAAAGCCCTTTTTGATCCAAGCTCGTCCCGAAACATATCATTACCCAGCGGGGTAGCTATCTGCCAAGCTTCTCGAATACGTTTCATAGTATCCTCTTCAATCGGCCCTTTAAATGGCTCCTGATACATCCGATGCTTTTTTCCTGATACTTGCCAAGTGCTGCATATGATGCGTGCAATATGAGGAACTCGATAATTTTTATTCCACCATTGTGACAAAAGCTCGACCAACGATAATGACTGGATAACTCAACCATACCGGCCCGCGCCGGATTCAGCTCAATGTACCTCATTACCGTCATAACATAGAAAAGGGCTTTGACCCCTTTAGTCTAGGCCAGTATTATTTTGCCTAAGGTCGAGGCGAACGCTGAGCCGGACGAAGACGATCCGTACCAAGACTATGTGATACCCGACGATTTAATCTGGTAGCACTCAGGCAGCATCGCCCGTATCGTCGCGGGCGGTGATTTGTTATATTGCGCTGCAGCGCCAAGCGATGCGCCAGACATACACTAAACACTAGGACACTCCAATGGCAGACGCCTGCTTTCAAATAAAAGGCACCAATCTAACGCTTATGTCGCTGGACTTATATCAGTATCAGCCGCAAGCGTTTGCCGAGCAGCTGCGCCAAAAAGTCGAGTCCGCGCCGCTGTTTTTTACCGGCTCGCCACTGTTTTTAAATTTGGCCGACTTTAGCGGCGAGATAAACCGCGAGCTGCTGCAAGATGTGATTAAACAATGCCGCAGTGTTGGTTTTCAGTTATTTGGCTGCAAAGGTACCGATGATAAAGTCGCGCAACAGGCGCGAGACTTAGGCCTAATACACTTGCCCGCTTCGCGCCCGCGCGTTGAAAAACCCGCAGCTGAAGAACCAAGCCAAGCCCCAGCCGAACCCCAAGCGGCCGCCCCGAAGGCAACCGCGCCAGCACTGCCGACTCGGATAGTCGACCGCCCTGTGCGCTCGGGCCAACAAATATACGCCGAGGGTTGCGATTTGATTTTGCTCGCGCCGGTCAGCGAGGGTGCCGAGGTGATCGCCGATGGCAATATTCATGTATACAGAGCCTTGCGCGGTCGCGCACTGGCCGGCGTGCGCGGCAACCCCGACGCGCGTATTTTTTGCCAACAACTCGAGGCCGAGCTGGTCTCGATTAACGGGCATTTTATGTTAAACGACAAACTGCGTGAGCACTGCTGGAAGCAAGCGGCACAGGTGTATCTGCAAGATGACTCCCTCCAAGTGGCAGCGCTGTAACACCACTGACGATTAATAAAGGACAACACGTGGCTAAAATAATAGTAGTAACATCAGGTAAAGGTGGCGTTGGTAAAACCACCTCAAGTGCGGCTATCTCCACCGGTCTTGCCTTGCGCGGCCACAAAACCGTGGTCATCGACTTTGATGTGGGCCTGCGTAACCTAGATTTAATTATGGGTTGCGAACGCCGAGTGGTATACGACTTTGTTAATGTTATTAACAAAGAAGCTAGCCTTAAGCAGGCACTGATTAAAGACAAACGCACCGAAGGGCTGTTTATTTTGCCCGCCTCACAAACCCGCGACAAAGACGCTCTCACCTACGAAGGTGTCGAGGCCGTTTTGAACGAGCTGGCCGAAGAATTTGACTATATTATCTGCGACTCGCCAGCCGGTATCGAGCAAGGCGCGCAAATGGCGCTCTACTTTGCCGAAGAGGCCATCGTCGTCACCAATCCCGAGGTGTCTTCGGTGCGCGACTCCGACCGTATTTTAGGTATTTTGCAAAGCAAGTCGCGCTTGGCCGAGCAAGGCAAAACGATCAAAGAGCACCTATTGCTCACCCGTTACAACCCAGCCCGCGTAGCCACCGACGAGATGCTAAGCGTGGCCGATGTCGAGGAGATTTTGGCTATTCCACTACTGGGGGTTATTCCCGAGTCCGAGGCCGTACTTAAAGCCTCTAACCAAGGAGCACCGGTTATTCTCGATACCGAGTCACAGGCTGGGCAAGCGTATCAAGATGCCGTATCGCGCCTATTGGGCGACGACGTAGAACACCGCTTTTTAGAGCAAGCCAAGACAAGCTTTTTTAAGCGCTTGCTAGGAGGTAAGTAATGGGCATACTCGATTACCTTTTAAAGAAAAACAAACCCTCTTCGTCGGCCTCAACCGCCAAAGAGCGACTGCAAATTATTGTTGCCCACGAGCGTAGCACCCGTGGCCAACCCGATTATTTGCCGCTGATGCAAAAAGAAATCATCGAGGTGATTCGCAAATACGTCGATATCGAGCAAGATCAAGTGTCCGTACAGCTTGATACCGCCGACGACTGTTCGGTGCTAGAGCTAAACATCACGTTGCCCGACGCCAAGTAAAACATCCGCCGGCGGTACTACGCACTACCGGCGGATGTTATTAGGCCAGCGTTACTAACAGACGCCCCCTAGGCCGCGTTCCAATAACGCCACCTTGTTGGCCAGCGTTACACCAATCCCATAATTAAAACACCGATAACTTTTAGCCGCCGGTTCACGCTCTCGTGTTACCGGCGCTACTGTTATAGCGGATTAAACGGAATCACCCATGAACGACACGATCCCAGCGCAAAACGCCCCACAACTTAGCAAAGGCGCGCTATTGATGATCGAAATTGCCCTCGCTATTGGCGGTTTTGGCATTGGCACCGGTGAGTTTGCCGCGATGGGCTTAATGCCCAGTATTGCCGGCAACTTGGGCGTATCCGAGCCACAAGTAGGCCACGTTATCAGCGCCTATGCACTGGGGGTGGTGGTGGGTGCGCCGCTGCTCGCCATCGCCGGCGCGCGTTTGTTTCATCGCCATTTATTGTTATTACTGATGAGCTTTTACGCACTGGCCAATATCGCCAGCGCGCTCGCCCCTAGTTACCAAAGCTTAGTGGCCATGCGCTTTGTGGCCGGCCTGCCGCACGGCACCTACTTTGGTGTAGCAGCGCTGGTAGTGGCCAGTCTAGTGCCGCCCAATCAGCGAGGTAAAGCCGTCAGCCGAATGATGATCGGCCTTACGCTCGCCGTATTAATTGGTAACCCTCTGGCCACTTGGCTGGGCCAATCCATGAGCTGGCGCTACGCCTTTGTACTGGTGAGCGGCGTTTCCATACTCACCGTCGTACTTATCAGCCTTTTTGTACCGTTTAACAAACAGCAAATACGCAATAATCCACTGCTTGAGCTTAAAGCCTTTAACCGGCTGCAAGTGTGGCTAGCGCTGTTTATTGGCGCCACCGGTTTTGCTGGTGTGTTTGCCGTATTTAGCTATCTTGCGCCCACAATTTTGCAGGTTACCGGCGAGAACAAAATGTGGATTCCCATCGTTATGGCCGCCTTCGGGTTGGGTGGTTTTTGCGGTAATATCGCCGGTGGCTGGCTGTTTGATAAATACCAATTTAAAGCGGTGGGCGGCGTTTTGCTTTGGAGTATTTTTATTTTATTGCTCTACCCGCAAGCCACCTCCGAATTATGGAGCATCTCTTTGGCGGCCTTTTTGGTGGGTACTATTGTCGCCGTCTCTCCACCGCTGCAAACACACCTTATGGATGCCGCGCCCGGCGCACAAACCCTCGCCGCCGCCTCGCATCACGCCGCCTTTAATACCGCGAATGCCATTGGGCCGCTACTGGGCGGCCTAGCCATTACCGCCGGTTTTGGCTGGAGCTCGACGGGGTATGTGGGGGCAGCAACGACTACGGTGGGCTTAATATTTTTTGTGATTGCCTTGCGCTTGCAGCAATGCAATTTGACTGGCGAGACTGTTACAGGATGAAGCTTATACTCAGGAATACCTAAGTCATTAATCGCTTAGGCGGTCCAATTGCGCGTGACGTCGCTCTTCATGCTTGGCTTGGATGCCCCGAGCGCCTCGGTTTTCGCACAAGCCTGTTAATCCTTTGTGTTTGAATGACTTAACATCGGCTTATCCGTGGCGTGCTGCGTGCGGCGCGTTGCGCAACACTGTCAAGCGAGGCAATGGACTTTCCGAGGCCTCTTGAGAGTGTCTAGCGCCAAGAAACACGCCTCTTCGAGAACCGCTTAGCATTTCAACAAACAGAGCATTAAAGTCGGTGTGTTTTATCCACCCGTACCGCAGGTTTGATTTGAGGCGTAATTGACTTATTCGCACCTCCCTTAGTCTTTTGCCTTTAATCTTTAGTTACATTGTGGAATAAAAGGCTAGCGTCCCCTTTTTCCAACGATTGTAGAAAATTTTGTAAATCGCTAACTGATAAACTTTTTTCGCGAATATCAATATGCTTGATGGTAAAACTGACACCACTGTCTTGCAGCGACTTGAATAAGTCGGCCTCAGGAAAAGGGATATGCTCTTGATGAAGCACAACAAAATCATCCCCAAACAATCTAAATATCAATGCATTCGGAAATTGCGTTACCAGTTCATTCGCAAAATTATAAAGTAAAGTATTTCCCTGACTCCAACCATTATCCGCGTTGTATTTAGTGATATGGTGAAGATACACCCCATAAGCAAAATTATAATTCTTAAACTCAGAATCTTGATGGGAAAGAATAAACTTTAAATAACTACCGTTATAAAGCCCTGTGAGTTGATCTTTATAAAAATAGGCAAAACGCTCTTTTTCAATATTGGTTTTCGGTTTTTGAAACGGGGTTCTTTCAATCGTAATATTTTTTAAAGCATCAAGCGCAAATTTAGCAACCAACGGATGAAATTGAGTGCCGCTCATCGCTTTAATTTCCTTGAGTGCCTCTGGTACGGTTTTACGGCCTTTATAAATACGATCCGTCGTCATGGCATCAAAAGCATCTGCAAGCGACAAAACATAGGCAATTACCGGGATTTCATCACCCTTTAAGCCTTGAGGATAGCCTTTACCATCGTAACGTTCATGATGGTGGCGCACAATTTCAGCCAGCTCAGCAAAAAGATCCGTTGATTTCAAAATATCATAACTGGCAGTAGCATGCTCTTGGATTAAGGAATATTCCAACGGACTTAAACGACCTGGTTTCAATAAAATAGCATCTGGCGTTGAGATTTTTCCTATGTCATGCAACATAGCGGCACGATACAAGACCGACACTTCATTATCACTAAAATGCATCGCCTTAGCGATTACTTGACTGTATTCAGCGACCCTACGCGTGTGTCCTGCGGTATAACTGTCACGTTGCTCAATAATATCAACCAAAGAGTAAATATACTGCTCATACATCGAAAACTTTTGTTTAATGTTAAATTGCAATCGTCTATATCCGAACAAAAGCAGTATCAACCCCAATACCCAAATAACCAATAGTGATCCCAGCAGGTACACGGTTTCTTGCTTAGCCAAAGCGTAGTGTTTTTTCATAGGTATCGATACCGCAACTCCACCACGAATATCACCCACTTTGTATCCCTGATGTCCATGACATTTCAAGCAACTTTTCTTAGTCACCAGCGGGTTCATATATCGTAAAAACTCACCCTTGTCTTTAATTTGTGCAATCTCATAAAATCGTTCACGAGTTTTATCTATCTCATCCAAAGCTTTCGCTTCCCAAACATCAGAAGCATTCTTAGGGTTAAGCAATATTTTACTCGTGATTTTCGCCTTAATGCCATATAACTGTGAATAATCTTGCATCATTTGCGACAAAGAATACGCTGGGTTCATCAGAGTAAAAGGTTTACCATTGATAGTAACATCACGGTTTTTCAGATGACTTAAATAAGGATTAGGCGGAGTTTTTTCAGTCACTGGAACATAAACACCGCCATGAATGGAAACCCAAGTCCGATAGGCCAAGTCCTTTTTTACACTGACTTCAGCTTCATTCAATGCCAATTGCTCTGCTATTTTGAAATACTTCTGTGCGTTAAAGCCCCCCACCGAAACAATAGTAACCGTCCAAGCGAACACTATTAAGATGACAGAAAAAAGAAGCAAATTTTTATGATACTGATGAATCACTTTAAATCCATATTTCATTGAACCTATTTCAGTTTAATCACAATGCATAATGATGTGAAACAAAGCTTGAGGCATAATTGACTTATTCGCACCTTCCTAAGGATACCACAGGGTCAAAGCCCTTTTTGATCCAAGCTCGTTCCGAAACATATTATTACCCAGCGGAACACTGAGTATAAAAATAGTGCGCAGATGCCCAGCATTGGCACGGACAACCGCTGTTTCGAACCTCGATCAAGTCACGCGGTCTGTGACGTTCGGACCTCGGCAATTAAAGTGATGTTCGGATCTCGACTCTACTCATGACTCGCAATCAGTCTTAACGCTACGCCCGCCGCGGCGGTGCGGTTTTCGACGCCGAGCTTGGGAAAGATCTGTTCTAGATGTTTGTTAATGGTACGCGGGCTGATTTCAAGAATTTCGGCGATCTCACGGTTGGTTTTACCGTTCGCTAACCAGAACAGGACTTCGGCTTCCCGTTCAGTCAATTCTAGCTCGAGTTTTAATAACTCGGCTCCGGTTGGCTTTCTACCGTCGATTAACTGCATTAACACTTCACCGCTGCTCTGATAACCAATCAATTTCAGTGTCAGTGGATAATCTAAATCGCGAAGCCGCATCCGGTCTTGCTCGCTCGGATGATGTTCCAACCAGCTACGAATTTGAGGCAATAAACATTCGGCCTGAACCGCCTCAGTCACTTCGGCACGATGCAATAACGCATAGGCTCTGGGGGTCGCCCAACGTATCTGCCCCTCTCCTACCGTCAATAGATGCTGACCGGTGCTATCTAGCGCGCTATGCACACTACTGGTTTGCCGCGCATTATTTAGATGCACGCGAATCCGCGCCAATAACTCATTCGGGTTGATCGGTTTGATAAGGTAATCAACGCCGCCACTGTCGAGGCCACGTACAATGTCATCGGTATCCGTTAAGCCGGTCATAAAGACGACGGGGATAGCGGCCAGATGCGGGTCTGCTTTCAATGCGCGGCAGGTTTCAAAACCGTCCATTACCGGCATCACCGCATCCATTAAGATGATATCTGGCCGAATGCGCTGACAGATGGTCAACGCTTGACGCCCTTCGAGGGCCACCAAGATATCTAATCCCGCGCCTTCGAGGGCATCATTAATTAGACTCAGTGCATTGGGTGAATCATCCACTACTAACACCACATCATTACGCATTGAGGCTTTATCTCCACTCATGTCATTCGGTTGATCACCGATTATTCGGGCCTTATCACTGAGAGTCATCGGCTCTGAGTCTCCAAACAGCTCACCAGCTTATCAAACAGAAAATTATCACTGAGCTGACGTAGATGACTCAAGGTCTCTAACGATAGGATATCCAGCCCTTCTAGCTCGTTCAAACACTGTATCACGCCTTTTCGATAGCCAAGTTCGGCGCAATTTTTCAATTCTAGGATAAGCGGATGATCCGGCTGTCGAATTAGCACTCGATGATCGCGGGCCTCTTGCCCCTGTTCAATCGAGCCGACCGCTTGCGTCGATCCCGTCTCCGCTAATCCTCGGTTCTCCTTGCGCGGCAAGGATTCAGATTCACCTCGATAGATCCATTTTAGCTCCAGCTGTCGTCCCAACGCTTCAAGCAGCTGATGATTGGCTACCGGTTTAACCAGATAATCATCATAGCTATCATGGCCTTCATCGTCGGCCGACAGTTCACGGGCATCCGCCGATAGCATCACAATTTTACCCGGCACTTTACGCTGTCGCAGTAAACTTGCCAACTGTAAGCCCGACATGCCCGGCATCGAAATATCCAGCAAAAATAGATCCGGCTCACTCTGCTGCAATAAGGCTAAACAGGCTTCGGCATCTTGAGCTTCGAGAATACTAAACCCGAGCGGCATGAGAATATCCGCCAAGAGACCGCGCAATACCGGATCATCATCCACTAAACAGAGGGTTTGCTGATAACCCTCATAACCAATAATCCGATGTTCTTGCAGCACCGGTGTCAACGCCTCGCTACTCACCCAAGGCAGCATCATCGACACGCGAAAACAACTGCCCTTACCTGGATGACTCTCTACTTGCAGATCGCCGCCCATAATCTCAGTCAGCAGTTTAACGATGGTCAGCCCCAGCCCAGTGCCCGGTAGGTGTGCGGTATCGCGATTACGAATCCGTTCAAACGGGGCAAAAATCCGCTGCAACTGATATTCATCGATCCCAGGCCCGGTATCGCGAATCGCAAATTCAGCCACCTGATTACGATAACGAATATCGAAATCCACCCGCCCTGTCGGCGTATATTTCACCGCATTCGAGAGTAAATTAATGAGAATCTGCCGCAGCCGTTTCTCATCGGTGACAATGCGCTGCGGCAGTGGCGTGGCGATATGATAGTTAAATTCAATGCCTTTTTGCAGCGCCTGCATACGAAACATCTCTACCAGCTGTTCAATTAACTCCGGCAGGTTAACCTGATTGCGATGCAGATCTAAACGACCGGCTTCAATCTTGGAAATATCCAACAAGCCTTCGATCAAATCGGTTAGATAAAGGCCACTGCGATGAATAATATCCAACCCTCGCTGCTGATCAGCCGACCATTCAGAACGTTCGCGCAATAACTGTGCATAACCCAGAATCGACTGTAAGGGTGTACGCAGCTCATGACTAATACCCGACAAATAACGGCTTTTCGCCGCATTTGCCCGCTCGGCTAACTCTTTAGCCTGCTGCAATTCAAGATCGGTTTGTTCGTGCGCTTCTATCTCTCGGGTGAGTTTCATGGTCTGTCGATTGGATTCCTGCTGCGCCACCAAGCGACTCTCGTGAGTCAGCAAAAACAACCAGGTCACCACCCCTGAGGCGATAAACAGCGTGAAAAATAGCGTCCAAATCGTTTGTAACACTAAGGCTGTTTCCTCTGGGGTGGCTGGCGCTAACTGACGAAAAATGATCGCCAGCAAGGCCGCAAAGATCAGATTGACTACCAGCAACAGCACCACAAACTTAGCCAAACGAGAGCTGACTAATTTCACCGCTCGACGGGGTAAAATGAGATGTAAAAATTCCATCATCTGCCGTGAGAGTCGTGCCTTGGGTTTACAGCTATCTAAGCAGCGCACATCCAACGAACAACACAGTGAACAGATCGGTAGATCATAAGCGGGACAGAAACTCATATCTTCCCGCTCGAAATCATTTTCACAGATACCGCAGGTGACAATAGCCCGATGCCGATCGTCGTTCACCGGCACTAAGCGAATATACTGATTTAAATCTTCGTTCGAACGAGCAATATAGTAACGCCCGCCGGTTAACCAGGCGATTAGCGGCACGCAAATAAAACAACTGAGCAAGCTGACAAAATGGCAGAGATAGCGCGCTTCTTCGCCAAACAATCCCAAGTAACTCAACATCCCCAAGGTCGTCGAGATAATCATCGACCCCATGCCGACCGGATTAATATCGTATAGATGCCCCCGCTTAAATTCGATTTCCGGCGGGCTTAGCCCCAGCGGTTTATTAATCAACAAATCGGCGGATAGCGATGCCAGCCAACTAATCGCGATAATAGCGAAGATACCCAAGATCGCTTCCAGCGCCTGATAGATTCCGAGTTCCATCAAAATCAGGGCGATGGTGACATTAAAGACCAACCAGACCACTCGCCCTGGATGGCTATGCGTCAAACGTGAGAAGAAGTTCGACCACGCAATAGAGCCCGCATAGGCATTGGTGACATTAATTTTCATCTGACACACCACCACCATCAATGCGGCCAACAGCAGGGCGATCTCGGGTGAGCCGGTCATCAACTGAAACACGCGCTGATACATATAGGTAGGATCGGCGGCCTCAACCGCACTGATTCCCTGAGTGATGGCCAAGTAGGCGAGAAAAGATCCCAGCAACATTTTAATAAAGCCGGTAAAGACCCAACCGGGGCCGGCAATAATCAACCAAAACCACCACTGCCGCTTATTCTGTTCGGTTTTCTCCGGCATGAAGCGTAGATAATCCACCTGTTCGCCGATCTGCGCAAACAGGGCAAAAAATACCGACACCGCCGCGCCAAACATGATGAGGTCAAATTCACCACTACCCGAGACAGTCGCACTCGGACTAAACTCCGTCCAGCCCTTTAAGCTATCCGCTTCATACCACAGCGCTACCACCACGGCCGCTAACTGCAACCCTAGCCAAAGGTTTTGTGTGCCCACTTGAAACCGGCTAATCGCCGTAATACCGTGTGTCACAATCGGAATCACCGCCACCGCACACAGCAGATACCCCACCGCTAGCGGAATACCAAATAGCGCTTTAAGCGCCGAAGCGAGAATCGCCGCCTCAATGGCAAAGAAGATGAAGGTAAAGGAGGCATAGATCAGCGACGTCAGCGTCGAGCCAAGATACCCGAAGCCTGCCCCGCGGGTGAGCAGATCGATATCCAAGCCATGTTTAGCCGAATAATAGACAATCGGAAAACCGGTGATAAACAACACCACACATACCGCGATCATTGCCAACACCGTATTGGTGAAGCCATAACTCAGCGTGACTGCGGCGGCTAACCCCTCTAACGCCAAAAATGAGGCCGCGCCCAATGCCGTTTTGCCCACGCGGGAGATACTCATATGCCGCCCTTTACGCGCGGTAAAACGCAACGCGTAATCCTCTAAGGTCTGATCGGCCACCCACTTATTGTAGTGACGCCTAACTTTAAGGATTTTTTGAAACCCGGACATAATCCACCCATCGGTACAAAAGCAACGTACATAACCATGCTGTCAGGCGCTATTATCAACAACAGCATCAAATAGCATTAATATTGCACACATTATGCCAGTAAAGGGAAACAACCGTATCGATATCTATCGGTTAAGAGGCAGGAACATGCAGGCTGACAAAAACCATCATGGCCCCAAGGCAACGTCACTCAGCGTTCAGGTATTTGCAGCGATCATAGCGCCTGCTATGCTGAAGCCAGCTGACGTCGCGATCAATAGCATAGTAAAAGCTGTAGCGAGTAAGCAGTACCGTGAAACCCTGCAAGACAAACACCGTGAAACTAGCACCGTGAAACGTGGCGAGATAAACCCCGGCTCGCGCGCCCCTAAAACAGCGCGACCGACCACCAGCGAAACCGACAGCGAGTGTTCAGCAGGCAAACTAAACCGTGTTCGACTAAGCGCTGTGCTTAAAAGGGTTCACTTGTAAATGACTCTCTTGTCTGCGGTACGCTTGTCAATGCTACTTTTATAAATGATTCTCTAGTTAACAATGCTTTTGTAAACCGTGCTCTTGTAAACCGTGCTTTAGTCAGCGTAAGTGTCAAATAACGAAGATGTTGAGTGATCCATTCATGAGTAATCTATTAGAAAATAAAGCGTTATGTAAAGTGAGAACGGTCACCACCTTTGTCACTTTAAGCCCCCATCAAGCCCTCTGGAAAGAGGAAATCATCGAGGCCTCGGCAGTTTGCGCAACGCTATCCAAACAGCTACAGCAACATGGTTATCATGTGCAATCCAATAGGATTGTCACCAATCCTTTTGGCGAATACTTAAATACAGAAAGCCTTGAGAGTGCTCGCGAAGGGCTGAGATACCTCAGCAACCTACTTAACACATCCGAGATATCAGACATACGGATTCGATTTGCCATTGGCGAAGCAAAAACCGCACATGAGATTTCGCTGATTCCAGCCCTGATTCAAGAATTTGGCGATCTCTGTAATGTGTGTGTCAATGTTGGTTTAGATGAGCACGGCATACTCGATAATAGGTTAATGACTCACGCGGCAGAGGCGGTTAAGAAAATCAGTGAAATAACGCCTAGAGGCGAAGGCAATTTTAATTTCACAGTCAACTTTAACTGCGCCCCATGGATACCCTATTTTCCGGCCAGCTACCATAAAAAAGAGCTCAAAAACTGCTTTGTCATCGGCTTAGAAACACCCGATCTCTTGGTAGCCGTGCTTGAAGAACTCAACCAGCACTCAGCGATACCGCCACACAATGAGCGCTACCATGCCTATTACACGGTAATGAGGGAAGCGCTGCAGCATCATATATCCGCTATCGATACGATTGTTACACACACAGCGCTACCGGCTGACTTTATGTTTGCAGGCTTTGACAGTTCGGCGGCACCTTCCAAAAGCTGCGCCAGCATGACGGCGGTTTATGAACAGATGGGCGTTGACTACTTTGGTGCCTCGGGAACCGTGGAGGCCTCTGCCCTATTAACCCGTGTGTTTAAATCGATACAGGGTGTCCAGCTAACCGGCTTTTCAGGATTAATGCTCGCCTTAACCGAAGATACTGGCCTTGCGGAAGGCACCCTCAAAGATCATTTCGATATTCGTGCACTGCTTACCTACAGTGCGGTCTGTGGCATTGGCCTCGATACCGTGCCAATCCCCGGTGATACCAGCATCAACAAAATCAGCGCCCTCATGCGAGATACCGGTACCATGGCGTTTCGTTTGAATAAGCCGCTTACCGTTCGGCTGTTTCCCGTACCGGGATTGAGTGCTGGTGAGCTAACTCAATTTGAGAGTGATGATCTATGTAATTGTGCCGTGCTGACGGTGCCTTAAGGGCGTGGTGAAGCTCGCGGCCGTCGACGACAAGTCACGCCGCAGATTAAAAACAAGCAAAGATTAGCGGCGCGACGCTTTTATGAGGCTAATTCGCTTAGCCATAGATGCACAAAGAAACATTGAGTCGCACAACCATGGCGCACAATGCACCGGTAACGCCCCTCCATGTAACATAATTGTGCCACGCGAACGGATTCTGCCTCACAATCTTGATCATGAGTCGCAGTAGCGCACACCGAATGCACCGTTAGCGCTATCTAATCAATCCTGAGTCGTCGTTTCATCGCGGGTCATTTGACGTAGGGATGATTAACGCCCACACCCCTCGCCTTCCGCACTAGGACGGGGCATTTAAATGCGTGACTGAAGCCTCTGATATCAAGGTATTTCAGGCTTCTAGGCGGCTTGTAAGTATCCCTCTTGAGGATAACGGTGCCGCCATCAACGTGCATGACACAGACATTATGCTAACAACAACGACAACCCGATAACCTCGAGCGCGCTTCAGTATTTTCCTCATTCAAGGTCATTTTTTCAATCACAGCTAGGGTGTGGCATATTAATTGCTTTTCCTAGCAGGAAATATTATTTCCTACTGGTTTTTTTATTCATCGACATAAAGGAAACGCAACATGGCAAATTCGTGGCGTCATTCTGCGCTAGCAGAGAAGCATCGAGCACTGGGTTCAAAATTGGAAGATTGGAACGGTATGGGTACTCCTTGGAGCTACGATAGCGACTTATCGCTAGCTCATGAAGCTATTCGTACCAAAGCGGGTCTGATGGACGTATCCGGCCTAAAGAAAGTACACTTCGTTGGTCCTCATGCAGAAAGCTTGCTTGAATATGCTTGCAGCCGCGATATTTCAAAACTGTATCCAGGTAAATCTGTCTATGCGACGATTCTGAACGAGTCTGGCAAATTTGTAGATGACTGCGTCGTTTACCGCATGGGGCCAAACACCTTCATGGTGGTATTTGGCGCGGGTAATGGTTATGAAATGCTGGTTCGCGCCGCTCAAGGCCGTCAAGTCACCGTGCTGTTTGATGACGATCTACACGATCTCTCGCTACAAGGCCCAATCTCTGTCGATTTTCTGGCTGAACATGTTCCAGGGATTCGCGATCTGCCTTATTTCCACCATATGCAGACCCGCCTGTTCGGTCTACCGGTGATGATCTCTCGTACTGGTTATACCGGCGAACGCGGCTATGAAATCTTCTGTAAAGCCGCCGATGCGCCTGCTATCTGGGACACCATTCTGGAACTGGGTGAATCACAAGGGATTATTCCTTGTGCCTTTACAGCCTTGGATATGCTGCGTGTTGAAAGCTACCTGCTGTTCTTCCCATATGATAACTCTGAGATGTATCCGTTTGCTGATGAAGCGGCAGGCGACACCTTATGGGAACTCGGCCTCGACTTTACCGTGTCTAAAGATAAGACCGACTTCCGCGGTGCCAATGAACACTTTAGATTAAAAGGCCAAGAACGCTTCAAGATTTTTGGTGCGTTGCTAGAAGGCAATCAAGCAGCTCAAGAAGGCGATACCTTATGGGCTGATGGCAAGCAAGTAGGCGTGATTACCTGCGCTATGTATTCACGCTTGACTGAAAAGTCTATGGCGTTAGTACGCTTTGATACCGACTATGCGGTACAAGGTAAACCACTGGAAGTGAAAGGCAGCCTGAATGTTTCAGCTATTGCTCACTCATTGCCATTTGATGATCCAGAGAAGAAAAAACGTACCGCTAAGGGTTGAGTCAATCAACCGTCGTTTAACGGCGTAAGCTAGGTAAGCTAGGCTGCGGTGATGCTTCACGGCACCTAGCCTGCTGATATTATCATCACCTCCTGTTGATTGAGGGTTGGATGGCATATCGGTGCGGTTCATGTTTCACCACACCCTACACAAATGCGGTGCTAAGGAATAATCTGTAGGAGCCGTGTTGGCATGCCCCTTGGGTACCTCACGGCGATGGGGGTCACCTTTTGCCGATATTGGGTTATCGGCACGGGGGCGTGCCTCGCTACAAAGATATTGCACACCGATGGCTTTGGCACCGCCGGTGTGGTTCATGTTTCACCACCCTACGCAAATACGGTGCTAAGGAATAATCTGTAGAAGCCGTGCTGGCATGCCCCTTGGGTACCTCACGGCGATGGGGTTCACCTTTTGCCGATATTGGGTTATCGGCACGGGGGCGTGCCTCGCTACAAAGATATTGCACGCCGATGGCTTTGGCACCGCCGGTGCGGTTCATGCTTCACCACACCCTACACAAATGCAATGCTAAGAAATAATCTGTAGGAGCCGTGTTGGCATGCCCCTTGGGTACCTCACGGCGATGGGGTTCACCTTTTGCCGATATTGGGTTATCGGCACGGGGGCGTGCCTCGCCACAAAGATATGGTGCGGTTTATGCTTCACCACCCTACGAATCACCCACTGTAGGATGTGGTGAGCTTGCGAACTGCACCGATATTGTTACACATGATGTGCTGCTGACAACCCAACAATAACGTTTACCCGGTAAAAACTGTATCGATCGAGACGACCTCACCGCAATTATCGGGTGAATAACCTGGCAGTTGCAGTACTGCGGTTTGAAAAGCGCTGCTACGAATACTGGCCAACAACCGCAGCATCGCTTCCTGTTTGAGGGTTTTATGATGGCAGACAAACAGATAGTACTCTGAAGATAACGGTATAAAATCAAGCCCGAACTGACTCGCTGCGGCTTTAACGCCCATGCCTACATCGGCCATACCCGCGCCGACAAAAGCAGCCACCGCCGAATGCGTAAACTCTTCATCGGTGTATCCTTTGATGTGCTTACTGTTAATTCCTTCGCGAATCAATAATTCATCGAGTAATGCCCGCGTACCGGAGTCTTTCTGACGATTAATAAACGTGACGTCTTCGCGCACAAGATCTTGTAGACCGGTCAGCTGTTTTGGATTACCCGGTTTGACCATCAAGCCCTGCTGACGCGTGATAAATTTAATGATCTTATGCACCCGTGGTTTGAGGTGACGACTATAGGTTTCATATAACGTATCACTCATACCGCCCGCGCGGCCATTGGCTGGCACATGAAACCCTGCCACATCACAGCCGCCTCGGTTAAGCGATGCTAGGGTGGCTTCGGCACTTTTATACTGCAAATCCAGTTGAATATCACCGCTAAAATTCGGCAATAATGCCACCGCATAACCATAACTGGCGTGCAATCGTAATAACGGATTGACCCCTTCGAGGGCACGATGAATTTCAAGATTCAACTCTGAAGCGAGACTATCTAGCTGAGGCTCAAGCCGCGCCAGTACTCGCTGTTCAGCCCATAACAGCTTTTCACCCAAGGCCGATAACGTTGCACCTTTACCCTTTTGCATATCGACTAACGGTAGACCAAAAAACGCAGCCCAGGTATTCAGCAGATTCCAGCCATGCCGATAGGAGATGCCAATTTTTTTAGTCGCTTCGGTTAACTTACCCGTGTCATGAATCGCCGCCAGTAATGAAAATAACTGAGGATTCAACTGGTTACCGCCAGCGTCTCGGAATGACCAATGAGGAACAACCTGAATTCGCTTCATATGCACAATATTTCATATTTCGTAGAGGACCAACTAATGCTACTTTAAACGCTAGCATAAAGCACATAAATTGAGTTTTAAGACACCAGAATAACAACATATGAACTTTACTTCATATGACATATGAGAATGAAAAAATGACCGCAGCCAAAGAGCAGTTATTACCGGTAGTGAGCGATGTCATTGCCGATCTGAATCATAAACCGGGCGCTTTGCTGCCGATCCTTCATGAGATCCAAAATCGCCTCGGTTATATCCCGCCTGAATCCGTGCCACTGATTGCTGAATCACTGAATCAATCTCGTGCGGATATCCACGGTGTGATCAGTTTTTATCATCAGTTTCGCAGCACCGCACCGGGTAAGCATACGGTTGAGGTATGCCGTGCCGAAGCCTGTCAAGCGATGGGCTCACGTCAACTAGAAGCCCACGCTAAAGCCACACTGGGTGTGGATTATCATGGCACCACCAGTGATAACAATATCACCCTCGAAGAGGTTTATTGCCTTGGCAACTGTGCCTGCTCCCCTTCCGTGCGCATTAACGATGAGATCGTTGGCCGAGTAACGCCAGATAAATTCGATCAGCTCATTGACGGGCTGCGCTCACAAACATTGGAGGTGCTCTAATGTCTTCGCCTGTAACTATTTATATTCCTCGTGATACCACCGCGCTAGCGATGGGCGCTGAACGCCTTGCTGAAGAGATCGCCGCCGAAGCGGCTAAACGTGGCGAAAGTGTTGAAATTATCCGTAACGGTTCCCGTGGTTTGTTCTGGCTAGAGCCGCTCATAGAAGTCGATACCCTCGATGGACGTATGGCTTATGGCCCTGTAGATAGTCAAGCGATCGATAGCCTATTTGATCAAGGCTTCCTGCAGGGTGACACTCGTCATCCACTCTGTCAGGGATTAACCGAAGCGATCCCTTATCTGAAGAAACAACAACGGCTAACCTTCGCTCGCGCCGGCATTACCGATCCGGTGTCACTCGCCGATTATCAACAGCTCGATGGCTTCAATGGCCTTAAAAAAGCATTACAGTTAGATGGCCAGCAAATTGTCGATGAAGTCAAAGCCTCTGGCTTACGCGGTCGTGGCGGCGCGGCTTTCCCCACTGGAATTAAATGGCAAACCGTACTAGATGCGGTTTCACCGAAAAACCAGAAGTATATTGTCTGTAATGCCGATGAGGGCGATTCCGGTACGTTTGCCGATCGCATGGTCATGGAAGCCGATCCTTTTATGCTGATCGAAGGCATGACCATTGCTGGCCTTGCCGTGGGGGCTGATCAAGGCTATATCTATCTACGTTCTGAATACCCCGTTGCCTATCAAATTCTTAACGAAGCGATTGCCAACGCCGAAGCGGCGGGCTTTCTCGGCGACAATATTCTTAATAGCGGCAAAAACTTCCATCTTGAAGTACGCCTCGGCGCCAAAGCCTATATCTGTGGCGAAGAAACATCGCTATTAGAAAGCCTCGAAGGCAAGCGTGGCATGGTGCGAGCAAAACCACCACTGCCGGCAATTGTCGGTCTTTTTGGTCAACCCACCATTGTTAATAATGTGCTCTCACTGGCGGCCGTGCCTTATATCTTATCGCAAGGCGGTCAGGCGTATGCGGATTATGGTATGGGTCGCTCACTGGGCACGCTACCCTTTCAACTGGCCGGTAATATTAAACGCGGCGGTCTTATTGAGCTCGCCTTCGGCGTGACCCTGCGTGAACTGTTAGAAGAGTATGGCGGTGGCACCTTTAGCGGCCGACCGATGCGGGCGGTACAGGTCGGTGGACCTTTATGTGCCTACTTACCGGAAAGTCAGTGGGACACGCCGATGGATTATGAATCCTTTCAAGCGATCGGTGCGGCACTGGGTCACGGCGGTATTGTGGTGTTTGACGATACCGTGGATATGTCCGCTCAGGCACGCTTTTCCATGGAGTTCTGCGTGGCAGAGTCCTGTGGTAAATGTACCCCTTGCCGTATCGGTTCAACCCGTGGCGTTGAAGTGATCGACCGTATTCGTAACGATGAAAACCGTGCAGCCAATATGGAACTGCTCGATGATCTATGCGATACCATGATCTATGGTTCATTGTGCGCGATGGGTGGCATGACGCCATTCCCCGTACAAAGTGCCGTGAAGCATTTTCCAGAAGATTTCCAGCAACCTGCACACAATAATGGGGCTCGGTCATGATTCAGATTTTTGATCCCAAAGTCGATTACAACAAAGATTATGGCACCCCTGCGAGTGTTTCCGAAAATCTCATTACCTTAGAGATCGATGGTCAATCGATTACCGTTACCGAAGGCACCTCGGTGATGCGCGCAGCAGCGCAAGCGGATATCAATATCCCTAAACTCTGCGCCACCGATAACTTAGAGGCGTTTGGTTCGTGTCGTATCTGTGCCGTTGAGATCGAAGGCCGTCGCGGTACACCGGCGTCATGCACCACCCCTGCGGAAGCGGGCATGAAAGTTACCACGCAGAATCAACGACTGGGTAAACTGCGCCGCAACATTATGGAGCTGTATATCTCCGATCACCCGCTGGATTGCCTAACCTGTCCTGCCAATGGTAACTGCGAACTGCAAGATGTGGCCGGTGAAGTGGGTTTGCGTGACGTCCGCTATGGTTTTAGTGGTGAAAACCATCTACAGGCCGAAAAAGATCACTCCAACCCTTATTTCAGTTTCGATCCGAGCAAATGTATCGTCTGCTCTCGCTGTGTGCGCGCCTGTAGTGAAGTACAAGGCACCTTCGCCTTGACTATCGATGGTCGCGGCTTTGATTCCAAAGTCTCGCCGGGACAAAATCAAGATTTCCTCGATTCTGAATGTGTCTCGTGTGGTGCCTGCGTTCAAGCCTGCCCTACCTCAACCTTGATGGAAAAATCTGTCATCGAAGTGGGTCAGCCAGAACACAGCGTCGTCACCACCTGTGCCTACTGCGGCGTGGGTTGTCAGTTTAAAGCGGAGATGAAAGGTGCTGAAGTGATTCGCATGGTGCCTTATAAAGGCGGTCAGGCTAACCACGGTCACTCCTGTGTGAAAGGCCGTTTTGCGTTTGGTTATGCGACGCATGAAGACCGTATCACCAAGCCGATGATCCGTGATTCTATTGATGAGCCATGGCAGGAAGTGAGCTGGGACGAAGCGCTGAACTTTGCCGCCACCAAGTTGCGCGGCATTCAGGAAAAGTATGGCCGCGAAAGTATCGGCGGTATTACCTCATCCCGCTGTACTAACGAAGAAACTTATCTAGTACAAAAATTGATTCGCGCCGCCTTCGGTAACAACAACACCGATACCTGTGCACGAGTCTGTCATTCACCGACCGGTTACGGCCTAAAAGCCACGCTGGGTGAATCCGCTGGGACACAAACCTTCGATTCCGTCATGCATGCCGATGCCATCATGGTGATCGGTGCCAACCCGACCGATGCTCATCCGGTATTTGGTTCGCTACTGAAGAAACGTTTGCGTCAGGGCGCCAAGCTGATTGTTGCCGATCCACGCCGTATCGATCTGGTGAAAACACCGCATGTCGAAACCCATCACCATCTAACCCTGCGTCCCGGTAGTAACGTTGCCTTTGTAAACGCCATGGCCCACGTCATTATGACCGAAGGTTTAGAAAACAGGGACTTTATCGCTGAACGCTGTCAAACCGAGGCGTTTAACGCGTGGCGTCACTTTATCCTTGAAGAACGCCATTCACCGGAAAACACCGAATCCATTACCGGCATTCCAGCCGCAGAGTTACGCAGTGCCGCGCGCATCTATGCCAATGCGAAAAATGCCGCCATCTATTATGGACTAGGGGTTACTGAACACAGTCAAGGCTCGAGTATGGTCATGGGTATCGCTAACCTCGCACTGGCGACCGGGAATATCGGCCGTGAAGGTGTGGGTGTGAATCCACTGCGGGGCCAAAACAATGTTCAGGGCTCTTGCGATATGGGGTCTTTCCCTCACGAACTGCCCGGTTATCAGCATGTTTCGGATGATGCAGTACGAGCGCGGTTTGAATCGGTGTGGGGTGTCGAACTCGACAATGAGCCGGGCCTGCGTATCCCGAATATGTTTGATGCCGCGATGGATGGCACCTATAAGGGGATGTACTGTCAAGGCGAAGATATCGCGCAATCCGATCCCAACACCAACCATGTGCATGCTGCCATGCGCGCCTTGGAATGTCTGGTGGTACAGGATATTTTCCTCAACGAAACGGCCAAGTTTGCTCACGTCTTCCTGCCGGGCTCCTCTTTCCTCGAGAAAGATGGCACCTTCACCAATGCTGAACGACGTATCAACCGCGTGCGTAAAGTGATGCCGCCGCTGGCAGGTAAGCAGGATTGGGAAGTTACTCAGGCGCTATCCAATGCCCTCGGTTATCCGATGAATTATAACCATCCATCGGAAATCATGGATGAGATCGCGCAGCTAACACCGACCTTTAGCAATGTTAGCTATGAGAAGTTGGAAGAGATGGGCAGCCTGCAGTGGCCTTGTAATAACGACACTCCCGAGGGCACGCCGATCATGCACTTGGATAGCTTCCCGATTGGTAAAGGCCACTTCGCTATTACCGAGTATGTGGCGACCGAAGAACGTTCTACGCGTAAATACCCATTATTGCTAACCACCGGTCGTACGCTGTCACAATACAATGTTGGCGCGCAAACTCGACGCACGGACAATCAGGTTTGGCATGATGACGATGTGTTAGAACTGCATCCTCAAGATGCGGAAGATCGTGGCATTAAAGATAATGATTGGGTCGGGCTCACCAGCCGTTCCGGCGAAACGGTCATGTTGGCGAAAATCTCTGATCGAATGCAACCCGGTGTGGTGTATACCACCTTTCATCACCCTCATAGTGGCGCTAATGTTGTGACGACGGATAACTCAGATTGGGCGACCAACTGTCCCGAGTATAAAGTCACGGCGATTCAGGTGATCAAAGTCAATCAGCCTTCTGAATGGCAACAGCGTTATCATGAGTTCCATCAGGAACAGATTGGTCACCTGGATTCCGCCCGTCGAGATAAAAGTGCGGAATCCGCCGCCGGAGAGTGACATGGCGTTGAAGCAACCGAAAACAGAGACTTCTGAAGACAGCCTAGCGCTGTCTTTGGAAGACTGTTATACACAAGCGGCGGTGAATCGTTGGCAGGCCGATCAAACGCTGACGGCGTTGGATCAAATTGCCGACGAAGTGCCGGTAGCGATGGTCTATAACGGTATCTCTCATGCCGTGATGATGGCCAGCCCTTGCGATCTTGACGACTTTGCGCTGGGCTTTAGCCTCAGTGAAGGGATTATCAAAACCGCTGACGAGCTTTACGGGCTGGAATTAGTCAGGGCTGAGGCTGACAATTTAGCCGCCGGTATCGAAATACAGTTATCGATCACCACTCAACGTTCAATGCAACTGAAGCAGCGACGTCGCAACTTAACAGGCCGTACCGGCTGTGGTTTGTGCGGCACCGAATCACTGCAACAGGCGATCCGCCCCGTCAAGCAGGTGCCTTGCCTCCCCCCCGCTTCACCGGCGGCAGTGGAACACGCACTACAACAACTGCAAGCGAATCAACCCCTACAAACCATTACCGGTGCCTGTCATGGCGCCGCTTGGTGCGACCTACAGGGCAACATTCAACTTTTAAGAGAGGATGTCGGGCGTCATAATGCACTGGACAAATTAGTCGGTGCGTTACAACGCGCGGCTACCGATCTCAGCCAAGGCTTTATCTTGGTCTCGAGCCGTGCCAGCTATGAAATGGTGCATAAAGCGGCCAGCTGCGGTATTAGCTCACTCGTCGCCGTCTCTGCCCCCACCGGTTTAGCACTACAACTGGCGCAACAAGCAGGGCTCAACTTAATAGGCTTTGCTCGGCCTGGCCGACACGTTATCTACCACCAATCGATCACGACGGGTACAACTCAATCTTTCGATGATTCAGAGGAATTATAAATATGGGTAATCATCAACTCACCAGCCTAATCAGAATGGCCAATCAGATCGCCGCCAACAACACCCATATCGGGGATGAAATAGCCGAAGCCGAAATGGTCGCCAATCATATGACCAAATTCTGGGCCCGCACCATGAAAGTTGAGATTAAGGCATATCTACAACAAGACGGCAGCGAATTACTGCCCATTGCTCAAAAAGCCGTGTCGCTGCTAAAAGATTAATCACGGCCACAGGGTATCAACCATTCAGCGCCGCCAAAGGCGGCTCCTACCAAAAACCAAATCAATCCCCGTAGAGATACAAGGGTGCGGTGAAGCATGAACCGCACCGGCGGTGCCATCGGTGTGCAATATCTTTGTAGCGAGGCACGCCCCCGTGCCGATAACCCAATATCGGCAAAAGGTAAACCCTTTCGCCGCGAGATACCCAAGAGGCATGCCAGCACGCCTCCCACAAATGCACTACCTTTGTAGCGAGGCACGCCCCCGTGCCGATAACCCAATATCGGCAAAAGGTGAACCCTATCGCCGCGAGATACCCAAGGGGCATGCCAGCACGCCTCCCACAAATGCACTACCTTTGTAGCGAGCGACGCTAGCATGCCCTCTGGGTACTCGTCGCGATTGAACCACAAATAAAACACATCGCCGTGAGGGCACGGCTCCCACAAATGCACTACCTTTGTAGCGAGGCACGCCCCCGTGCCGATAACCCAATATCAGCAAAAGGCGAACCCTATCGCCGCGAGGTACTCAAGGTCGTGCCGCTTAAATCGCCACCGAGCCAAAACTCGGCTCTGTTTGCGCCGAGTTAAGCACCGCCACCGAGCGTTTCATGCTGGCAAAGAAGCCTGTGTCATTGAGCGGCTCAGCGTCTTCATGGGTCGGCGTGACGCTTGGCACGCCCCCTTTTCGTTCATCTCTGGGCGAGATACCAATATGCTTACGATAGCAACGGCTGAAATGTGGCGTGGAAACAAAACCGCATGCGGTGGATATCTCGACAATGGGCATACTCGATTGCTTTAATAATTGCCGCGCTCGGTCGAGACGTAGTTTGAGGTAATAACGTGACGGTGAGCAGTTAAGGTATTTAAGAAACATGCGTTCGAGTTGCCGACGAGACACGCTGACAAAGGCGGCGAGTTCATCCAAGCCGATAGGCTCTTCTAGGTTATTTTCCATCAACTCAATCACATCCACCAACTTGGGCTTACTGTCACCACCATTATGCAGTTGACGCAGAGGCACGCGCTGCTGATCAAACTCACTGCGAATACGATCACAGATAAACATATCCGAAACAGCCATCGAGAGTTTGGGGCCATGCTGTAACGACACCATATGCAGCAACATATCCATCGGTGAGACACCACCAGAGGAGGTCATGCGATTACGATCGATGCTAAACAGACGATTATTACAATTCACCTTCGGGTAATGTTCTTGCAGCGAGGCCATACACTCCCAGTGAGTGCTGCAATCATAACCATTCAATAAGCCAGCATGAGCGAGCAAGTAGGCGCCGGTACAGATGCCACCCAAGGTCACTCCGCGACGCCCCAACAACTGTAACCAACTCACCTGCTTTTGCGTAAAGCTACGAGTGATATCCACTCCGCCACAAACAATCAGCAGGTCTAACTCTGGCATATCGGTAATCGAAAAATCAGGGGTAAAGCTTAAGCCATCACTGGCGCTCACGGCGGTACCGTTTTCTGAAACCACATGCCAGCTATAGAGTTCATAGCCAGACAGTTGATTAGCCATTCGCAGCGGTTCAATCGCTGAAGCTAAAGCGATCATGGTAAAGTTATCGAGCAGTAAAAAACCCACACGAGTGACTTTTTGATAATCCTTAATAGGATCCAAAGCGGTAGATGAATTCATGGCAGTGCCCTCTGTTAACGCGTCATTAATGCTAGATGCAAAGAGTTAAGCAACGTCGCACCGATGCTTATGACTCACGTTATTTGTTATTTTTTTGGACATTAAAAGGCAACCGATGAACTAACAACAGGGTCAATTCACAGATCGATTTTATCGTTCTTATTGAGTTTATTATCTCGACCTAAGCCGTATCGCTGATCGCTTGATGGAATCCATATTATTTGATTTTTTTCAGCCGCAGAATATCTAAAAACGACTCTCTGCAGGTTTTACTTATCTCTAAACGACGCGCCAGTAATCGGCTTACGCCATGACAGAGCAATGCCCCATGAGGTGGCCTTTTCAGCCATTATTAACCGCACTTGCACTAATAAAAGGCGGGCAAAAATGTCGCGTCTGATCAACTCCTGCGCGGTGCGAGGCAGTCATAAGCCACAGCGCCGTAATACCATGCATTGACACCCATTTAAGGGTGATAAAAATACAAAAATAATAGGAGTGTGACCATGTGTAGCCATCATGCCAACCGAGGTGTTGTTTATAAAGGTGCGGGCGAAGTTGCGATTGAAGCGATCGCTTTTCCAGAACTATCCATGGGTAAACGTCAGTGTCAGCACGGCGTTATCCTGCGAGTACTAACCACCAATATCTGTGGTTCCGATCAACATATGGTGCGTGGTCGTACCACTGCCGAAGCCGGCCTAGTGCTAGGTCATGAGATCACCGGACAAATTATCGAATGCGGTAGCGATGTCGAATTTCTTAAACCTGGCGATATCGTCTCCGTGCCATTCAATATCGCCTGTGGTCGCTGCCGTAACTGTAAAGAGGGTAATACGGGTATCTGCCTCAACGTTAATCCCGCCCGTCCAGGCGCTGCCTACGGCTATGTCGATATGGGAGGTTGGGTCGGCGGTCAGACGGAATATGTGATGGTGCCCTACGCCGATTTTAACCTACTGAAGTTCCCCGACTCGGATCAAGCTATGGAAAAGATTCGCGATCTAACCTTGCTATCCGATATATTTCCGACGGGTTTTCATGGTTGTATCACCGCTGGCGTGGGCCCAGGCTCGACGGTTTATATTGCCGGTGCTGGACCGGTTGGCCTCGCCGCTGCCGTTTCCGCACAACTATTAGGCGCGGCCTGCGTGATTGTGGGAGATATGATTGATGAGCGCTTACAACAGGCACGTAGCTTTGGCTGTGAAACCATCGATCTGCGTCAAGAGGGTGAGATGGCCGATAAGCTGGAAGTGATTCTCGGTGAGCGCGAGGTGGATGCCTTTGTTGACTGTGTCGGTTTTGAAGCTCACGCCTGTGGCTGTAATCATGGCGCTGAAGCACCAGCAACCGTACTCAATTCTGCGATGCAGATGACTCGCGCGGGCGGGGCTATCGGTATCCCTGGCTTGTATGTCACCGAAGATCCTGGAGCTATTGATGATGCCGCCAAACAGGGTGCGCTGAGTATGCGCTTTGGTTTAGGCTGGGCAAAATCGCACTCCTTCCATACCGGTCAATGCCCGGTGATGAAATACCATCGCCCACTAATGCAAGCGATTCTGTTTGATAAGGTCGATATCGCTAAGGCTGTCAATGTACAGATGATTTCGCTAGATCAAGCCCCCGAAGGTTATGCTGATTTCGATGGCGGTGCGGCGAAGAAATTTGTCATCGATCCACACGGCAGTGTTGCCGCTTAAATTCAAATATTCAAGCCGAGAACTCACCACCGGCCATCAGCGTCGGTGGTGAACCATAGCACGCCCCTCTCTATAGCGGTGTTAAGCATCAGACTGTCTAGACTTACCTAGACTTACCTAGACTCGGCTAAACCCACAGTTCACTGAGCGGTGTTGTAGCACTGTAACGATGGCGAATTTGTGCCTGAAGCAATTCCGCCGTAGCAATCGCATCGGTCAGTGCATGATGTTGACCATAATGAGGTAGATGATAACGCTGACGACTATCGCCTAAGCGAATCGATTCTCGTCGCCAACCGATCAACCGTTTCAGTAAGCTCAGCAGCCCATATCGATAAAGCATCGCTTCAAGCGCCATGGTATCGATCATAGGAAAACGAATCCCCTCCCCCAAGCGCTTTTTAACCGCGCTATGGAGAAATTCCCGCTCGATATTACGGTAATGCACCACCACGATTTTACCCGCAATCGCTTCTAATACGGCCTCTAAAATGTGCATCAGATCCGGCGCATCATCTAACTGTGAATGGGTAATACCATGAAAAGGCACCGAGGTTTCTGTCAAGCCTCGATTGGGTTTGAGTAACCAATAGCGACTTTCGCTGAGGCGTATACGCTGCCAATCAAAGGGCACTAAGCCAATGCTGATAATCTCATCATGGGCGGGATCGAGTCCGGTGGTTTCAAAGTCTAGCGCCACCAGCGGTACCTCAGCTAACGGCGTATCGGCAGCGACCACACCCCGTTGATAAAATCGCTGTAAGCGCTCATCAGTCGCTTTTAACGCCCTTTCATGAAACTGTGCGGCCCAGTCAATCGCTTGTTTATTAACCATCTAGCGTCCCGCCATCGGGTAACGGAATTTAAGAAAGCGCTGACTATTACTCAACACTTTAAACGCTTCTTTCAGATTACGGCGATCAAAGTCCGTTAGCATTTCAGGTTTAATATTATTCGAGGGCGTTCTGCCGGCCTCAACATCGGCCGCTTGATGACGGATTCTGACCATCGAAATAAACTCCAATGCATCACGTAGATCCGTGGCGATACCCGGCGGTAAAATGCCCGCGTCGGCGACATCATCCAAGCGCTCGAAGGAGTTTTGCACCTTTGCGCCAACGGCTAAACTATGGACGCGGATCAGATCGGTTAACGGCGCAGTGCCTCGACGTTTCAGATTAATAGAGCTGCCATGCTGACCATCTTGCTCCATAACAAAGTCTTTAAAAAATCCCAATGGCGGCGTCCGATTCAAGGCGTTACGCGCTAAGCTGGCCAAAAAGCGGGGAGAATGCCGCGCTTTTAAGGCGATAAAGCTATTCAATTGGGCAGCCCAATCGAGTTTTCCCCACACGCCATCGAGATCAAAAAAGATCGAACAGTTGAGTAATGCTTCAGGATTGGGGTTATCAATCCAATCGGCAAAGGTTTGCTGCCACTCCTGCCGCGTTTTACGCCATTCAGGGTTGGTGGCCATAATGTTACCCGTGCAATAAGTGTAACCACACCGATCGAGCCCATCACTGACAAAGGCTGCCAACTGTTGAAAATACTCGCCATGTAACGCGGGCAGATAACGATTATCTAAAATCAGCGCATTATCCTGATCGGTCACCACTAACTGTTCATCACGCGCCATTGAACCCAACGCCAAAAAACAATAGGGCAAAGGTGCAGGCCCCAAGGTAGCTTCGCCCAGCTCTAGCAAACGCTGCTTAAAGGTACGACCAATCACCGACATGGCACTGCCGATCATATGCGAATTCGCCCCTTCACCCACCATGCGGACAAAACAAGCGTTAATCTGCGGCTGTAGCTGTGCCAGCTCAGTAACACTGGTTTGACGCAAAATCGTGCTCACCATATACAAGCTGCTTTGCGATTCATAACGAATAATATCGGAGGTCGCCAATACGCCCACAGGCCGATCATCTTCCAGTATCGGCAAGTGATGGAGGTTATAACGCAACATGGTCAACATCGCTTCAAAAGCATAGGCGTCGACATCGAGAGTGATAGGATCAACCGTCATCACATCGGTCACCGAAGCCTCCAGATCCAGCCCTGGCGCCACGACCCGCGTGCGTAAATCACGATCGGTAATAATGCCTGCCAATGTCATCTCAGCACACTGATCGGTCTCCATTGTCGCGGCTTCATTAAGCCCATCACGAGGACAATCCATAATCAGTAATGAAGAAACCCCTGCTGCCGTCATCTTTTGCGCCACCTCACGTATCGTCGCAGAGGTATCAGCCATCACCGGTAAACGAGAGATCAACGCCGTCACCTTAGACACCATCAGATCACTTTTTTCCTGCTTATTCACCACCGCTTGATGCAGCATGTTGTCATCCACCTCGACAAAGTAGGCAAATGAATCATAACGCTCGCACAGTGACATAAAGACAGATTCGGGAATAAAGTAGAGCAAGGTATCTTCTATCGCTCGAGCCGGCAATCTCACTCGCTGACTCATTAAGAGGCTTAACTGACCAAAGATTTCGCCCTCGCTGAGTCGATTATACAGCGCCCCGTTACGGCGATAGATTTCGACGGCGCCACTGCGGATTACCGCCAGATCATGAATCTCATCGCCAAACTGAAAAATATCACTGCCAGCCCGGTAATAACTGATCTCTACCTGACAGGCGACCTGATCGACCTCGGTATCGGGTAGTTCATCAAAGGGGGGATACTGTTTCAAAAAACCTGCAATTTCAACTTGCTCTGCCTGCATCGATGCTTCCGTTTAAACCTGAGAGAACGATCATAAGGGATACCGTGAACAGGGCGAAAGCGATAACCTCAGTCGAGATTGTCGCAGCCCTGCACGGCTTAATGGTTAACACATGGTCATCTGACGCTTAAGCCACTCTATCAGCTATGCGTATCAGATTTGAATATCTTCGTTCGAGAATCCGCTTTTTGTTTGACTAACCAGTAAGTCACCCCCAAAGCGATGGTGACCAAGGCAAGGCCGTAGATCTGTTCTGCCGAGACGAGTTTAAGATCTAATACAATTACTTTCCGTGCCACCGCCATGAGTGCGGTGGCCACCACTAACTCCACCGGAATTGTATTCGAACCAAGATATAAGCGAATATTGATAAAGATTTCAACGGCTATCAATACAATCATGAAAGCGCCAAATGTCTGCAGGATATCTTCCACATCTAAGAGAAAATAAGGGGGCGTCGAGAGTTTAAGATAAAGCACATAGATAACATCTGCGATACTCCAGTAGATGACCAATACCATCAATAGGGCCAGCACCCTTATCGCAACACGAATCAAACGATGCAGGAGGTTTAATTGTACATCGGCTGTATTGTCAGGTAACTCTTCATGTCTCATAAACGCTCCTAATATCAATAGACGGCTCACCTCTGCAAGCTTAGCGGCTGATGCACAATCATGATAGCCACTTTGATAAAACGGATGATGTAAAGCCTACTACTCGCTGAATAGCCTTACATCGGTTTAATTCAACACTATAAACACCCGTTAACTTAACCAAAGCTATGCATTCAGGTATACAGACACCTAAAATTGCGATCATTGAGTTCAGGTTAGACTAGCTTGCCGGTACTGTCTTGAGGTACTGTCTTGAAGCAGCAACGTTATCATCCGCCGGCGCAGGCTAAACGGCACACGACAGGAGAGTTATCATTAATGACAAAAGAGGCGCACATCGAGCCTAGGAGGCTTATAGAGGGTGGCAGCGATACCGCGCTCGACAGCGCGGTACCCTGCTAGCTTGAGGGCAAGGAATCACTCGACTCAGTATTCAATCACCACATCGGTTAGCGGCACACTGCAACAGGACAGCACATAGCCCGCCGCAACATCATCATCTGTAATACCGCCGTTATGTTCCATACTGGTTTCACCCTCTTTCACCATCACTTTACAGGTGCCACAAATACCCATACCGCACGCTTTAGGAATCAATAGATCCAGCTTAGCCGCCGCCGTGTGCAGGGTTTCACCGGGAGCGACCTGAATACTCTTACCCTTATCGGCAAACTCAACCCGCAGCATATCCTCCTGCGTCAGCAAATCCGCCTCTTCTTGAGCGATTTCAGCATTCTCTATCGCGTCTTCTTCCACTCCAACCGGCGTCGCACCAAATGACTCTTCATGATAATGACTCATATCAAAGCCACTATTCTCTAACAGTGCTTTAACCGCCTTCATATAAGGGGTGGGACCACAGCAGAAGACTTCACGTTCCATGAAATCAGGCGCAATGATATCCAGTTTAGTCTGATCGAGATAACCCCGATAACCGTGCCACGCCTGACCACTTTCAATTTTTTCACAAATAAGGTGCAGACCAAAATTTCCCACCCGAGACGACATATGGTCTAGCTCTCGCGGATAGATAACATCCTGAGGTGTACGGGCACTATGCACAAAGGCAACATCCACATCCGCATTAGTATCAAACCACCAACGCGCCATCGACATCATCGGCGTGATACCCACGCCTCCGGACAGTAGCAGCACTTTTTTAGCGGGATAGTCGATACAGTTGAACAACCCAACAGGCCCATGCACCGCCAGTTCATCCCCCTCTTTCATGTTGTCATGTAACCAGCTAGAAACTAAACCGTTAGGATCTCGCTTAACGGTGATCGAGAAGCTATAAGGCACCGACGGTGAACTGGAAATGGTATAGGAACGCATCACCATCTCAGCATTAATCTCTAATTCAAGGGTGACAAACTGACCTGGTTTAAAGAAGTACATTACCGGCTGTTCTGACATAAAGCAGAAGGTACGCACATCCCAGGTTTCTTGAATCACTTTGACACAACGAACATTGTGTCGACCATTAACCCAAGTTTGGGTATTAACCGGAATAAAACTCTCGGAACCAACGGTAGCAGGAATGGTGTTAGTCATGGTGTATCTCTCATCAGTGCGCGGGAATGCATCGGTTCAGTTATCTAGCTCAGCGGCCCGCCCCAACATGCCATTACAGGTCAGAACAAACGCCGTGATCCATCAATTCATACTCATATATTGCATTGTCTGCCGACACCGCCTTGCGCTATTAACCATTAACGACATTTATTTGCTTATTGCGACCAGATCCGTGCTAAGCGGAACGCTAGCGGCACAACAGCACCGATAATAGGTCGAAAAAGGTACTGAATGCTGTCGCTAACAGTCAACCTCAAAAACACACCTCGGTAGAAGATAAACCCATGCAATATCACTATTCCGATCAGGGTGAATCCTGATCCCCTATTTAAGCGGCACACCGTGCTTTGAAGGAAGACCCAACTGATGAACCCAAATGACCTACTCAATACGACCTGCGCCACGATTCATGAAGCGCGCCAGGAGATGGCGAATCTGCTTGAAGCACGCCCCGCAAACTACTCGCTAGCACAACCCCTGTATAACGATCCGTTGATGTTCCGTATCGATGTGGAAGAGGTGTTTCAGAAAGAGTGGCTGTTTGTTGGCATGACCAGCGAGATCCCCGCCCGTGGCGATTACTTTACGGTTGAAATTGCTCAAAACCCGGTATTAGTTGTCCGCGATGCTGACGGCAGTATCAATGCCTTCCACAATACCTGCCGTCATCGTGGTTCGCGTATCTGCACCGAACACCGCGGTAAAGTCGCGAATCTCGTATGCCCTTACCATCAGTGGACCTATGATCTAAAAGGTAATCTGCTGTTCGCCGGCACCGAAATGAATGAGAACTTTGATAATAAAGAACACGGCCTGAAAAAAGCGTTCTGTAAAACCGCTGGCGGCTTCATCTTCGTTTGCTTAGGTAAGAATGAACCCGAAGGCGACTTCGATGAGTTTTTAACCACACTTGAAGAGTACATGGCCCCTTATGATGTGGAAAACACCAAACTCGCGGTGGAATCTACCATGTATGAGCAGGCTAACTGGAAGCTGGTATTGGAAAATAACCGTGAGTGTTATCACTGCGCTGGTAGCCATCCGGAACTGCTCAATACCCTGCTTGAATGGGATGACACCAACGATCCACGGGCCTCACAAGAGTTTATCGATCATTGTAAACAGCAAGCCGAGCAATGGGATGCTGAGGGAATCCCTCATGAACACCGCAGCTTTGGCCCTGGCCTGCGCAACCGTATTGTGCGTATGCCGTTGAAAAAAGGCACTCAGGTAATGACCCTCGATGGTGAAGCCGCCTGTCAGAAACTCCTCGGCCGCATCAAAAATCCACAGCTTGGCTCGATGCGAATCTTGCACCTGCCGAACTCATGGAACCATATGCAGTCCGATCACTTTATCGTCTTCCGTGTGCTGCCGGTCTCGGCTCAAGAATCGATTGTGACGACCAAATGGTTTGTCCACAAAGATGCTGTTGAAGGGATCGACTATGATCCAGCACGTCTGCGTCAGGTTTGGGATGCTACCAACGAGCAAGATCGTATTTTAGGTGAAGAAAACCAGCGCGGGATTAACTCTGTCGGCTATCAACCCGGCCCTTACTCCGAAACCTATGAGTTTGGTATCGTCAACTTCATGGAATGGTACAGCGACACCGTGCAGAACAATCTAAAAAAAGGTTAAGTCACCCAATCGAAAACCGTTAGGGGCATCGACGATTAACCTGAATACAGACTTGTTGAGTCGCAAAGAACCGCACAGCGTTAAACATCGCTGTGCGGTTTTTAGCGTCAATGGCGTAACGCCGTTGAGTCACTCCGTTGAATGGCTCCTTTGAGCTATACAGAAATGTCCTGTTTTCACATAAATCAACGCCCCATCTTCCTTGGTAAACAGCGTATGTTGACTCAAATGTGGACTTCTCAACTAGGTCCCTTGAGGATTACAGCCATGTTCGTCATGGAACGTGCCCGCTAATACGAATATCTCCTCCCCGCCACAATGCCGGTGGCGATTAAAGCGCGTATGCGGCTGCCATTTTACTAAAGCGATATGTTCACCTTGAAACTCATGTAATGGCATGACCGTTAACCCCTCCACCAGCCCTTGATGCCAAACCTGCGTTGTTGTGTCGATCACTTTCTGATAAGTATCGCCTTGGCTAAATTGCTGTAATTTAACAAAAATAGTCGCGCCTTCTTTACCTATTCTAGGTATATGTGACGAGCCCGCAGGATTACGCACATAACAACCTTCTCGATAATCTCGGTGCTCATCGGAAAAAACACCTGCAGCACCAAAAATTCCTCGCCGCCCGCATGAGTATGAGGCGAAAACTCACTAAAGGGTGCATAGCGAACAATTGAAGTGGCACGTCCAACTTCATCACCGATGCGATCGAGCATCATCCGTTCGACACCCGCCATCGGCGATTCAACCCAATGATAGTCAGCGGGCCGAATCACCACCCGCTGTTCAAAGTCGGCATTGATGAAGGTCGTCATATTCAATTCCTAATCAGATTCAACAGTTTAATTTCTACCGGCGATAACGCCGCCATCGACATCCCAGATAGCACCGGTCACCCAACTTGCATTATCTTGTAGTAGGAAGGTGATACTGTTAGCAATATCTTCCGCAGTGCCGATACGACCGATAGGATGAAACGCATCGAATCCAGCCAGCGCGTCATCAATGTCAGCAGGATCAATGAAGTTTTCATAAATCGGGGTTTTTACCACGGCGGGCGACACCGCATTGACTCGAATGCCGTATTCCGCTAATTCCATGGCCATATGCTGAGTTAAAGCATGTAAACCCGCTTTGGCCATTGAGTAAGCCGATGACGGTGTGGCTTTAATCGCTTGCTTAGCCCACATTGAGCCAATATGGACCATTGAGCCACCACCATGCTTGATCATATTTTGGGCGACGGCTTGACTGACGAAAAACGTTGCACGGTTCAAAACAGCATAAGCATCATAGTCACTAAAGGAGTGTGCTAAGAATGGTTTAGGATTAAAATAACCCGCTGCATTGACAAAGTATTTGATCTGACGTGTTTCGTTGTTGAGCGCCTCAATAACGCGATCCATATCCTGCGGCTCATACAGATTAGCCGTTAAGGTTTCGGTCATCGCGCCGTCACGAGCGATGGCATCGAGTTCGGCTTTGGCTGTTGCCAATTTATCGCTATGCCGCCCTAAAATGATGGTGCTAACACCTTGAGCGATCAACTGTTTAGCGGCGGCTAAACCGATGCCACTGGTTCCACCTACAATTAACGCAATACTTGAATTGTTCATCGTCTATCTCCTACCCATGTCAACTTTGAGAGAGAATTTAGCGTATAATTAAGCCGTTAATAAGTAAGAACATTTAGGTAAGGTAGGTACTTTTTAGTACATCTTTATGAAAACGATAGAGAAAAAAACATCCAGAAAAATGGCACCGACGAAAAGTGCGCAGATGGTTGAGACCATCTATGGTTGCAAATGGTCGCTGACGGTCTATCAACTCTTGGCTAACGGCGTTAACCGGCCCGGTGAAATGGTACGCAGTGTTGAGGGGTTAACCACCAAAGTACTCAATCAGTGCCTACGTAAAAATACAGAATTCGGCATTTTAGAGCGTATTTCTTACCATGAAGTTCCCCCTAGAGTTGAGTATAAAGTAACTGACTTTGGTGCTAAGTTCATGCGTGTATTGGACGAAATTGAAGCATTGCAACGTGAAATAGAAAAGCAACCTTAAACGATGTCATATCAGTAAACCGGCAAGGCTGACCGGCTGATGATGTTTACGCTTTGAGTGTTAAAGCAGGCGGCCACTGTACGCTCTAATGGCCTCAAGTATGCGTCACTGTGATTGGCATTAACGCCTCATGACGACTTGAATGCCAGCCACCAAAATTACCTCTGCGATGCTCAATTCTCCTCAATCAGACTGTCAATAATGCAGCGACTCTTTAGCTTGTTGGGTTTCCATCATCGATCTCATCAATGCTCGAAAAAGCGCGCTTCACCAACGACCATGCGCTCCCCTATTTTCGGCACAGCAAAGGATATTGACGCACCCCAAGCTAATTCACTCAGACGCGCCAACGGTTCATACCAAGCATGCCTAGCCAAATCAAATGTGCCGTTATACACCGGCATCATCATTGCGGAATGCTAAAATTAAACTGTTTAGTGACCCGCATATGATTAATCTTATTCGAGTTATTTTTTCTGAATGCATCCACTCGCCAACCTTGGTGCAAGATGCGCTACAGCCGTTGCAACAACAGGAACAGGGATTTGAAGGTTGGATTAGCGCGGCGATTAAAGATAATCGCTCAAAAGAGGCCGTCCCCCCACTATGCTTCAGAGCAGTTTATGGGGTTGATCAAGAGCGTCAGCTTCTGGCCTCTACGACTGATGAATCAGCCATTACCCGAGGCGCAGCAGTGTCAAAAAACTGTTGATGACTCCGTGAGTATGTTTCTCCATTTTTACCCGCGTTAACCGAATACGCTGAGACAGTCCTAAGCATTTTCAAGTAAGCATAAGGCCGCTTGCACCACCGGCAACATGATCGAACGCTTCGTATTAAACGCTGTAACCGCTGCCTTGAATTCAGCGCGTATCCCGTCATCCTGAGTCTCAAGCCAGCGTAATGCGGCGGCGCTACATTCGGCCGGTGAATCTATCTCTGTCGGTAGGGGAATGCCTGCCTGAATCAACCAGTCTCGATAATCGTCCTGATCGATTAATTCGGTAATCATCATAGGAAATCTCCCGTAAAACTCAATTTGAAAAGGCTTTATAGCACGTGATTTAAACGAAAAAAAGCTGGCGAAATACCAGCTTTTTAAAAGGTTAAAACAGGCTAACAAAAACCGTCTTATAGCTCGGTTTTCAAGCCTTTATAAATACTGAAACACATCAGCAGCAGAATCGCGGTGAACGGTAACCCAGTCGTCACGGCGCCGGCTTGCAACGCTTTGAGCGCTTCAGCACCCCCACCGTAGAGCAACACGGCCGCAATCAAGCCCTGTAACACCGCCCAGAAAATACGCTGTGGAACCGGCGCATCAACTTTACCGCCTGCCGTAATCGAATCGATCACCAAGGAGCCCGAATCCGATGAGGTGATAAAGAACACCAATACCAGAATAATCGCTAACGCCGAGGTAATCGCCGTAAACGGCAAGTTTTCCAGCATCTGGAACATCGCCAATGATACATCGCTTAAGCCATTAGCCAGTGCACCGGTACCACTCTGTACCTGCTCTAGGGCTAGGGCACCAAACGCCGCCATCCAGATAGCCGATACCAGCGTAGGAATCAGTAACACGGCGGTCATAAATTCACGTACCGTACGGCCTCGTGAAACCCGCGCGATAAACATCCCCACAAATGGAGACCAAGAGACCCACCATGCCCAGTAGAACACGGTCCAACCGTTATAGAACTTCTCATCTTCACGGCCAACCCAGTTACTCAGCGGGATAACATCGGTGACATAGTTACTCACCGTCAACGTTAGATTGCTAAAGAAGCCTGTTAAAGAGCCTGTCACGATGACAAACAGCAACAGAATTCCAGCGATGCTCATATTGATATTACTCAATACTTTCACGCCGCCTTCTAAACCACGAATAACCGAGAGAATGGCAATCCCTGAAACGGCAGCAATGATAATAATTTGTGTCGTAATATCATTATCAACATCAAACAGAAAGTGAAGACCCGCAGCCGCCTGTGAAGCCCCTAAGCCTAATGAGGTTGCCAGACCAAAGATCGTCGCCAGCACTGCAACAATATCGATAACATGGCCAATAGGGCCCCAAACACGCTCACCCAGTATTGGATAGAACGCTGAACGAATAGTCAGTGGCAAACCTTTGTTATAAGTAAAGAAGGCCAGTGCCAATGCCACCACACCGTAGATCGCCCAAGGGTGTAAGCCCCAATGGAACAGCGTAGCGCCCATCGCCGCGGCAGCCCCTTCAGGAGTATTCGGCGCCGCATTTAATGGCGTGCCCCACCAGTCGGTATAGTAAGCTACCGGCTCGGCAACACTCCAAAACATTAAGCCGATACCCATACCCGCCGCAAACAGCATGGAAAACCATGACATGCGATTAAATTCAGGCTTAGCATCAGCACCACCCAAGCGAATACGACCTACGGGTAACACAATCATTAGCAAACAGAACAACACAAACACGTTACCACCGATCATAAATAACCAGTCGAAAGTGCCTGTAGCCCAAGTGCGTGCGCCTTCTAGCATCTCTTTGGCTGCAGCAGGAAATGCGAGGGTCAGCACAATGAAAACAATAATGGCCAACGCACTCGTGCTAAATACCGGGTTGTGGATATCCATTCCCAACACCTGGACGTTATCCTGCCCAGCTTTATAATCAGAGGTGTATTCCGCTGATTTTGAGCTGCTTTGAACTTTTTGGTTCATAGAATTACTCCAGATTCTCTTTTAAATAACTGTCGAACAGGGCGCAAATTACCAATAAACCGTCAGAGCCAACTGGTTTCATGCTCAGCAACCTCACGCAAACAATACCTGTCTAAACTTCAGTGCCGGAAGAGCATCACTCTCTTCCACTGAAAAGCGGTCAGCAGGTTGCATCGATATTACGAGTATTGGCCGATTGACAACTGACTCATTACGACAGAAAAAACGACAAAATGCCTGTTTTCGACAGCGCGCCATACTAACGTATAATGGGGGTAATAATCATGAAAAACCAAAAAAAAAAACCACTTTGAAGCCGTGAATCTTCAAAGTGGTTAAGTCATCAACCAGAACGATGTCTGGTAAATTTTTGGGTTTAAGATCAGACTGTTAACTTTCAACAGTTGGTAACCAAGCGGCTTAATCTTATGCAACAACGAGTCGCTAAGCTATTCTTTTAGCGGCGCTTTTTACTTCAATTACGACAGACTCACCGTATCAGCGTAAAACGCCCTCTTCAATTAACAGATCTAGAATCGCCTGAGCCTGCTCGTCTACTGCTTCCTGCTTCATAATGCGTCCCCCTTCAGACTGCGACTTAGCGGTCGCCGCCTTGAAACGTTCTGCTGCGGTTTTCGCTTTTATCACTTTGAGTCGTTTAGGGCGCTTTTTAGCCACCGCTTCATCCCACGATTGACGCACCGTATCCGTTTCCGCAGGGATCACACTCACCCGCATCTCGGCACGCTGAGCCGGGCCAAAAGCGCTTTGACGTGCCGCTGGTGCTGCCGTATCGATGCTGGCAATGAAAGGTAGACGTACCTTGATCGCGCGACGCTGACCTCGGGGTAACGCCTGCAATACCTCGGCAACGCCCTCTTGCACCGCAACAATATCGGCGACCCGAGGCACAATAGGCCAACCGAGTTTTTCCGCCAATTGATAAGGCAACATACCCGATCCTTCGCCACTTTCGGCGCGCACCCCCGTTAAGACGATATCAGCGCCGCACTGCTGTAACTGTTCACCTAAAGGCGCCACAGCATCCGCTGCGGGATCGAGCTGTAGCACTTTAATCGCCGCTAAGCCCATACCCGCATAGCTTCTCAAGCTAGGCTCGGCGGGATCTCCCGCATGCAGGACCGTCAGCCCAGCAGGGTTATCAGCCGTTAGTCTCAGGCCCAGTTCAACCGCTCGGCTATCCTGATCGGCGCGTCGCACCCGACCTGATTGCGGATGTTTACCCACCGACACCAGCGTAGCAATATTAAGATTATGTGATTGTGATGAATTAGGCTGCATCCTGATCTCCCGCAACGGATAACTGTGCTCGGTAAGCTTGCACTCGCTTGATCAGCTCACCCAGAATCGCTTCACTATCACCAATAGCGCTGAGTGAAGCCCGTTTAACCATATCGCAGCCGGCATCGGTATTAATCGCTATCACCTTATCGCACTGCCCAATCCCCTGCATATGCTGAATCGCGCCGGAGATACCCACCGCCAGATACACCCGCGCGGTGACCCAAGTACCGGTCGCCCCGACCTGACGGAAACGTGGCATAAAGCCATCATCCACCGCCACTCGACTCGCCCCTTCCGTGGCCCCCAACACCGCCGCTGCGGTATGAAATTGCTCCCAATCATGGATGCCATTTCCGGCAGAAAGAATAAATTCAGCCTCCGCGAGTGCTACCGCATTAGGATCAACGGCCACCGGACCTTGATTCTGTAACTGCGCAATCACCGTTGGCAGCGCTGTCAATGTCACGGACAACGCTTCATGACGGCTAGCATCGATCTGATCGGCGCACTCCTCGGCTAACATCAACACCCGCGGCGTTTCGCGAGTAATATCCACGGTGCCGCCGGCACCACGACAAACCGTGGTTTGATGATCTACCTGCCAAGCTTGCACCGCAGGCCGTTGATGCAATCGCGCCGCCAAACGGGAACCCAAATCAGTACCACCATTGACGCTATCCGGAAATAACCAATACTGCGGCTGATACTCAGCTTCAACTTGCTGCAACGCCGCCAACTGCTGCTCGGGGCAATAATCATCATAGATTTCATCATCGAGTAACAACAATCGATCCACACCGGCAGTATCAAAATGCGCCTCTTTCGAGGCCCCAAAACAGACGGTTAAGACCGCCCCTTCGCCCGCCATGGCAGCGACTAATTTATGAGCCTGACCGAGCACATCTTTATCATGACTGGTGAGTCGTCCGCCCACCATATCCGCTACCACCGCGATATAAAAATCGGGATTTTCGACGCGATGTAACGGCAGCTGCACCGCTTGAGCAGCGCCGCTACGACGTCCCTTAACCGAGGCGGCAGCATTACCTTTGAGTCGATCGATACGTTTAATACCGTTCGGCCCAATAAAACCGATGCGATGCGGATTTTTTCGCAACAAACCACTCGGGCCACGCTGCTCGGCCATATCATTATCGACAACCGCGCCATGTAACGGATGCAAGCGGTTACGCGCGATCCATTCGGCCCGTGGATCACGCCGCAGAATATCTAAGGCATCATGTGAGGACATCAGTGCACCTCCTGAGCTAAAACGTGTGCGCTTGAATCAACCAACTGATCCACTAAAATTTCAGCAATATCTTTCACCTGCGGACGCGGCTCCACCACCCCTTCCAACATCGCAGTACACTGTTGACAGCCGACCGCAATCAGCTCAGCGCCGGTCTCGTTAGCATCGTCCATCCGCATATCAGCTATCCGCCGCTCACCGGGAATATCGGTAATCGGTGCACCACCACCGCCGCCACAGCAGCGCGAGCGGTAACCCGAACGTTCCATCTCGGCGATCTCAATACCCATCGAGCGTAGCAGTTCACGGGGGGCTTCATATTCACCGTTATAACGGCCTAAGTAACACGGATCATGATAGGTAACTTTGCCGCCGACAAAGGGATCTAACTGTAAACGCCCCTGTTGCATCAGTGAATTCAGGAAAGTCGTATGATGCAATACCTCAACCCCCTCTAATGCATCCGAACCGAAATCGTTATATTCATTGCGTAAGCAGTGAAAGGCGTGCGGATCGGTGGTGACAATGGTACTGAACTTATACTGAGACAATACCGCTAGGTTACGCTTCGCCAAGTTTTGGAAAGTGGCATCATCCCCTAAACGACGCGCTACATCGCCACTATCGAGTTCTTCATCACCGAGTACCGCAAAATCAACCTTCGCCGCTTTGAGCAGCTTAACAAAGGCTCGCAGAATACGCTGACTGCGCATATCAAAGGCACCATCAGACACCCAAAACAACACCTCAGCTTCACCAACCTCTTTCATCAACGGCAAGTTTTGATCCGCCGCCCAATGCGTGCGGCTGGCTGGGGCATAACCGTTGGGGTTATCCGTCGCAATAATGTTATCCAGCACTTCAGCACCCTTGTTAGGTGTGCTGCCCTTCTCCATCGTCAGAAAACGGCGCATATCAACAATCGCATCGACATGCTCGATCATCATCGGGCACTCTTCCACACAGGCCCGACAGGTAGTGCAAGACCAAAGTGTTTCGGGTGCTAACAAACCGTCAGTGATGATCTGATTCGGTCCGCCTTGAGCCTCACCGACCGTTTTCCCAGGATAAGGACTACCGGCATACTTGGCATCACTGCCACCCGCTAAACCGACCACCATATCCTGTATAAGCTTTTTCGGATTCAATGGCTGACCGGCAGCAAATGCAGGACACACCGCCTCACACTTACCGCACTGCACACAGGCATCAAAGCCAAGCAACTGATTCCATTTAAAGTCGGTTGGTTTAGCCACGCCCAAGACACCGACCTCAGTGGCCAAGGTTAGATCAACCGGTTTCAATCCAGTCGAACGGCCACCGCCAAAACGTTCTGAGCGCCGATGAAACGCCAAATGCAACGCCCCTGCGAAGGCGTGTTTCATCGGGCCGCCCCAGGTCATACCAAAAAACAGCTCGCCCATGCCCCAAATAATCAGCGCCGTTAACAGTAGCGTTAACAAAGCCCCGCCTGCCTGTGCCATAAAGCCATCAGACAGCATACCTGCCGCGGGCAGTGTCAATACAAAGAAGCCGCCAGCGAACGCTAACAAGCTTTTCGGTAACCGCATCCAGGGGCCTTTGGAAAGCCGACTCGGTGGATTCAAGCGACGCTTAAAGACAAACAGCGCACCGACAAACATCAACGTCAGCGAGGCCAACAATGCCCAGGCTAATAGCTGACTATCGATACCCAGCAGATGCACCAGCATGATCAATAATGCCGACAGAACAAAACCACCGCCGGTGGCCGCATGGGTTTTAGACATGTATTTGTCACGTTCGACAATATCATGCAGATCGTGCAGGTAACGTCCCGGCATGGCCATCAAGCCTGCGATCAAATCAACCTGATCCGGCTGACCCGCACGCCACAATTTGACCCGACGCACCGCACCAATCACAGCCAGCAGCAGCGCTGTTGCAATCAATAAAGGATTTAACCACTCAAAAATCATTGGGTACCCTCATAAAAATACAGGTATCTGAGACTCAGTACTCAACCGCTAAACCAGCGGTAAAAACAGTGAATACTAACGTAGAAGAAGCGTCATGAACGCCGACAAGGGTAGACAAAACCCGACGGGGAGGCGAAGCATAGCAGCGCTATATCAGCATCACCCGACGCGTTTTAACATCGCCCATCGGCGTAATCGTATTATAAGTCCTTGCACAATCTCAAGGCATCATACATCGCCGCATGCACGTTACGTTGCGACACACAGTCGCCTAAACGCCACAGAATCATACCGTCGCCCGCTGCACTCAATACTGGCTGTGGTTTAATATCAAACAGCGCCTCATTATTGATCTGCCCGTTGTTGCAAGACATCTCTTTCAGATCGTAATACAGTGCTTCATTCGGACGCGTACCGTTTTCAACCACCACCTGATCCACCACCCGTTCCTCACGCTGTCCGGTGTATTCGTTCTCCAACACCGCGACTAGGTTATCCCCTTCGCGATAGACTTTTTCCAGCAAGAAGTCAGAGGTCATAATCACCTCTTTCTCATACAAAGAACGGTAATAGGTCGGGAAGGTCGTGCCGCCAATACCGACACCCGGCTTAATATCATCGGTGACAATCTCGACCAACGAACCTTTAGCCGATAGATAATCCGCCGCCGATAAGCCCGAGAACTCACAAATCGTGTCATAGATCAGTACATTTTTACCCGCTTCAACCTTGCCGCTGAGAATATCCCAGCTCGAGACCACTAAGCCTTCTGCAGCGCCCCATTCAGGGTTCTGTTCGATAAACGGAATGCCGCCCGTCGCCAATACACAAACATCGGGTTTAAGCTCATCAATAAGCGCTTTATCCGCAGCCGTACCCAGACGAACATCAACCCCCAGTCGTTCAAGTTCCATACCCAACCAGCGCGTAATACCGGCAATTTGATCGCGCTGTGGAGCTTTCGCCGCCAGCGTTATTTGACCGCCCAATTCTGCTGCTTTTTCCAGCAAAATCACCTCATGACCCCGCTCGGCAGCCACACGCGCGGCTTCTAATCCACCAGGGCCACCGCCCACCACGACCACCTTACGAATCGGCCCGGTAGTTTTTTCAATAATATGTGGCAAGCCCATATATTCACGCGAAGTCGCGGTATTCTGAATACAGAGTACATCTAAGCCTTGATACTGACGGTCGATACAGTAGTTAGCACCGACACACTGACGAATCTGATCGACTTGATCATTTTTGATCTTAGCGATAATGTGCGGATCGGCGATATGAGCGCGGGTCATACCGACAAAATCCACATAACCGGCTTCGACAATCCGTTTCGCTTGATTCGGGTCTTTGATGTTCTGTGCATGAATCACCGGCACATCAACGACTTCTTTAATACCCGCAGCCAAATGTAAAAACGGCTCCGGTGGGTAACTCATATTCGGGATCACGTTAGCCAGCGTATTGTGGGTATCACAACCCGAGCCGACCACACCAAAGAAATCCAACTCGCCCGTGGCGTTGTAATACGCGGCAATCTCTTTCATATCGTCATGGTTTAAGCCATCAGGATGGAACTCATCACCGGTAATACGCATCCCGACAACAAAATCACGACCGACTTCCGCCCGCACCGCTTTCAGCACTTCCATACCGAAACGCATACGATTTTCAAAGCTGCCGCCCCACTGATCGGTTCGCTTGTTCACCCGAGGTGACCAGAACTGATCGATCAGATGCTGATGCACCGCAGACAGTTCAACCCCATCGAGGCCACCCTCTTTGGCACGCCGAGCCGCCTGCGCGAAATCACCAATGACGCGCCAAATCTCTTCCTCTTCGATCACTTTACAGGTAGCGCGATGCACCGGCTCGCGAATACCCGAAGGCGACATCAGGTTTGGCCAGTTTTCACCATCCCAGCGAGATCGACGCCCCATATGGCTTATCTGAATCATAATCTTGCCGCCATGCTTATGCACCGCATCGGCTAGATTTTGGAAATGCGGGATAATACGATCGGTCGACAAATTGACCGAACTCCACCAGCTTTGCGGACTGTCGATTGATACCACACTCGAACCACCACAAATACAGAGACCACAGCCACCTTTGGCTTTTTCCTCATAGTATTTAACGTAGCGATCCGTCGTCATACCGCCGTCGGTCGCATATACCTCGGCATGAGCCGTACTGACAATACGGTTACGAATCGTCAAATTGTTAATCTTTAAAGGCTCAAACAGAACATCAAACTGGGACATGATATCTCACCCCGATTACCATTAATTTGGAAGGATCAATTTGCCATGAGAGGGCTCATCGATCGCTTATGCAAAGCATATTTATTGATATGAAAAGTGTCGTTAACGCTGCTCAACTCAGGTCACACTCAGACACCGAATCGAGCAGTCAAACCATCGTTATTTACAACGGTTTAACTTCGAAATAGCCGACATCACAACCTTCTTCAGCAGCGCACTGAGTTTGTTCAGACTGCGTACGAACCGTATAACCTAAGCTCTCAGCCACCTGATCCAGCGCACCCGCAAACCAACCGGTAAACATATAATCGACCTTCCGATTCACCTGTCCATACTGATAAACGAAGCAAGAGTTTTCTAAGCGAACGGTGGCCGTACCCGCCTCGACATCCAGCGCTTCGGTGATAAAGAAACCCCAACCACGCTGAGACAAACGCTTCAAGTAATGATGCCAGATTGCCGCACCTTCGAGACCATGCTCTTCGGCCTCTTTTTCACACCAGTAATAAGCTGATTTATAACCCGCTTTATAGAGAATATCGGCATAACGTTCGGCTCCGATCTCTTCTTCGATACCCATATGATTATTCACAAAAAAATGACGCGGCACATACAGCATCGGCAGTGCGTCGGTGGTCCATACACCGGTTTCATCATCAACAACTATTGGCATTTCGGGTGCGTGTCCACTCATGATTCTCTACCTCAAAATTCTCTATCAATTCGATTTATCTCAGCCGCTATGGCAGGCTGAGCCATGCTTTATCTTGTTATTCGCCCCAAACATCCTTTAACAAGGTGACCCAGTTCTCACCCATAATTTTGCGCACCTGAGTTTCAGAGAAACCATGACGTAACAGCGCTTCGGTTAAGTTGGGGAACTCACCCACCGTACGGATACCTTTTGGATTGACGATCTCGCCAAAACGCGTCAAACGACGGGCATAACCTTTATCGTGAGTGAGGTATTCAAAGAAATCGTGGCCGTGGCCTTGAGTGAAGTCGGTGCCGATACCAATCGCATCTTCACCGACAATGTTGTAAACGTACTGAATCGCTTCGACGTAATCATCGATAGTGGCGTTAACCCCAGCCTTCAAGAAAGGCGTGAACATGGTGACGCCGACAAAACCGCCTTTATCGGCAATATACTTCAGTTCTTCATCACTACGGTTACGCGGATGCTCTTTCAAGCCAGACGGTAAACAGTGGGAATAACAAACCCGCTGTTGGGATTCATCGATTACCTCTTTCGCGGTATTCGGGCCAACGTGAGAGAGATCGCACAGCAGGCCATGCTTATTCATCTCAGCCACAATCTCACGACCAAAACCAGATAAACCACCATCACGTTCATAACAACCGGTGCCGACTAGGTTCTGAGTGTTGTAACACATCTGCACAATGCCCACGCCCAGATCTTTAAACGCTTTCACATAGCCGAGCTGATCTTGAAACGGGTTGGCATTCTGAAAGCCCATCATCACGCCGGTTTTACCTTCCCGCTTGGCGCGTTTGATATCCTCAGTAGTACGTACCTTGATCAGCAGATCGCTGCTCGCTTCGATCAGGTTGTTCATCTCAACGATATTGCGCACCGTGCCTTCAAAGTTTTCCCAAAACGCCACGGTACAGTTTGCCGCCGTCAGGCCGCCTTTTGCCATATCTTCAAACAGGGCGCGCTCCCACTTAGCACAGATCAAACCGTCGATAACGATGGCATCATTGTGTAGATCAGCTGCATTCATTGTCGATATCCTTATGAATCAGAGTTATGGCCTCGGCAATTCAAGCTCAGGCCCTCAAGCAAAAAAGCCTTGGTGGCTTTTCATCATTAGGATCAGTGTAGTTTTTCACGAAAAATGAAAAGGGGCTGGAAACGACTTACACACTACTAAAAGCGACGAGTAGAAACGCATGAATACCGAGACATAACGCAAAAACACTAGAAAACGGAGTCTGCCCTATGAGAATGAACCACCCTCACACCCTATCTTGCGGTGTTGCTAAGCCCTCATGACAGGCGGGATATCACGGCCGTAAACCGTCATAAGCTGACAAAGAAATACAGTGGTCCGATCGCGGCTTCGCCGCTTGCCCGTGGTTCGAACCTCACTACGCAACTTGCTAGAAAAGCTTCGGAAAAAGCACAGAAAAAACGGATGTTCATTCGCTTCGCGCTAAACTCATATACAGCCCGCCCCTGCTTGGAGTCATAGGCCGTTATGAATCAGGCTTCTTTTTGCCCTTCAATTCAATCGAACCAAAGGTGGCTTCTGTTTTAGCCTCTGAAAAAGTCTTCCGATAGATTAACTCACTGACGGGAGGCACAATAACTGAGCGGTATTCATTCACCCCTTGCGCGTCGATGTCGGGGATAGTTACCGTGCGCTCACTACGCGGAGGAACACCCATCTGTTCACGGTAACACTTACTAAAGTGTGGACTAGAGACAAAACCGCAGGCATCGGCAATATCAATAATCGACATGGATGTTTGCTTCAGTAGCTGCCGTGCTCGCAATAACCTTAGGCGGAGATAATAACGCGATGGGGAACATTCGAGATACTTCTGAAACAGTCGTTCCATCTGTCGTCGAGAAAGGTCAACGTAACGAGCGAGTTCATCCATTTCGATCACTTCTTCTATATTGGCCTCCATCAAGGCCACTATTTCCAGCAATTTGGGTTGAGTCGTGCCCAGCACATGCCGTAGCGGCACTTTCTGTTGATCCGTTTCATCCCGTACACGATCACAGATAAACATCTCAGAAATCGCCGCCGCTAGCTGATAGCCATGCTCAAGCTTAATCAGATTCAGCATCATATCCAGTGGCACCGTGCCGCCGGTACTGGTCATACGACCACGATCGAAACAAAACAGACGATTAGAGCACTTTACGCGTGGAAACGCTTCTTGCAGTGCCGCCAGGTATTCCCAGTGGGTGCTGCATTCATAGCCATCCAGTAATCCCGCATCAGCTAACATATAAGCCCCCGTACATATCCCGCCGAGTTTACAGCCCTTGCGGCTCATACTCTGTAACCAGTTAATATGAACACGATTGTAAACATTGGGGATATTCAACCCACCCGCGACAATGACTGTGTCGAGTGGCGGACAGCTATCAACACTGACATCCGGGGTAATGGTGATGCCATCACTCGCACTCACCGGCTGCCCATCCACACTGATGGTGTACCAGTGATATAGCTCTTCTCCACTGAGCTGATTGGCCATCCGCAAGGCTTCAACCGCCGAGGCGAGAGAGATCATGGTGAAGTTATTTAACAGTAGAAAACCAATCGTGCGGGATGGGCCACCGCTTACGTCATACGTCATAGATTAACCTGCACGTACATCTCGTTGATGTAACACTAGAAAAGGCATTTTTGGGCAATCGACAAGCCCTAGCAGACAGCTAAGTACTTCAACCGATTAAAACATCATTTTTAACATCAATTATTCAAAATGAGAACTTTTTATCTCATGCTACGGGCTATATTCCCGCTTAAAGCACCCCACAAGAGGCGGCAAGACCCAATCACTCCGCAAAATATGTAAAAGGTTGTAAATATAATGTAAACAGGCTTGCCAAGCCCCCCTACAAAGCACTATTTTCAGGGATTCTAAAATCATGCTAATGAAGCATCCGATAACAACAATAAGACAGAACATGTCGAGGGAAACACCCTTTTATGAGCACTGAAGCCCGCATTCTTGTCGTCGACGATGAAGAACTTACTCGGCACTGCCTGAGAAGTTATTTTGAAGAAGAAGGCTACACCGTTTTTACTGCAGATACCGCCGAGCAAGCCGAAGCCATTCTGCGTAGTGAAGCCATTGACGTCCTGTTACTCGATATCCGTCTGCCCGGCAAAGATGGCCTCACGCTAACACGTGAATTAAGGGTGAATACCGAAGTGGGGATTATTTTAGTCACGGGGCGACAAGATGATGTCGACCGCCTTATTGGCTTGGAGTGTGGGGCAGATGAATATATCACCAAACCCTTCAATCCTCGTGAAATTTTGGCGCGTACCAAAAACCTAGCGCGTCGCGTGCGTCACTGTACCGATCAAAAACCCACCGACTCCCTACCCCACAACTTCAAAAGCTTTGACCGTTGGAAGCTGAATCTCGATCGACGTCAACTGATTGATGAACAACAGCAAACCACACAACTCACCGAAGGCGAGTTTCAGCTACTCAATACGCTGATGATCAACGCCGGTAAAGTCATGAGCCGAATACAAATATTAGAACAGATACGTAACCGAGAGTGGATTCCAAGTGATCGTACCGTTGATGTATTAATCGGCCGCTTACGACGTAAACTAAATGATGATCCTGCCAATCCCAGAACCATCCTCACCGTCCACGGTACCGGTTATCTATTTACTCCTAAGCCTGTGGATATGACATGACAGCGCGGATCATACTGATCTCGTTGTTAAGTGCGCTATTCGTTCTTTTACCCAGCACCGGTTATAGCCGCACACTAACAGCCTGTGGCCATCCATTTTATCCCCCCGTCTCTTGGATCAATAACAAACAGCAGCTCACCGGATTAGCACCGGCAGTCACTCAACAGCTATTTGCTGAGCTCGGCTATCGCGTCACTCTGCGCTCGGGTTATAACTGGAAACGCTGCTTACTTGAAGTACAGCAAGGTAATGCCGATATTATCGTCGCCGCCTATCATATTCCCAGCCGAGACGCTTATCTGTGGTTTAGCAGTCAACCGGTTATCGTCGATCAAATTACCCTATTTGTGAACCGTCAAAAACCGTTAGCCTATCAAACCCTAGATGACCTAAAAGGAAAAGTCGCCGGTTTATTGCTCGGCGATAGCTTTGGCGAAGGACTGGATCAATTTTTATGGCACAACACCCGTATCGAGTATGTTTCACGTAATCGCCAAAATTTTCAAAAACTCGCCCAACAAAAAATCGATTTCATGCCAGTTGGCTTGCTTAGCGGCAATTTACAAAGTCGAAAACTCGGCTTTTATGAACAGGTCATGCCACTGAACGACAAAATCACCACTGAACTCTATTTTCTTGCAGTAGGCAAACATAGTGGTTTACAACCACACCTGACGTTTCTTAATCGCCGCCTGCAAGAAATGCATCAAGACGGCAGTATTAAGCGCTTAACAGAGCAATATAGTTTGCAATATCTCGATCAGACAACGGCGGAACCAGATCAATGATCCAGCCTAAAGGGCTGATACCCAAAATAGCCCGCTATTCTCGCCTGCATCCGTTGGGTTACCGCATCATGCTCTATGTGTGTAGCTGTAGCTGTCTGTTCATCCTGTTTTCCACTGCGCTGCAACTCACCCTAGACTATCGCCGTGAATTTCGCGCCATCGATCAACAGATAGCCCTCATTCGAAGTAGTTATCTGGCTAGCTTGGCAAAGAGTCTTTGGGATGTCGATCATGCGCAGATCGAACTACAACTCAAAGGGATACATAACCTGCCGGATGTCAGCTATTTAGTGCTTAAAAACACCGAGACCGGTGCCGTCACCTCAGAGGGAGAACTCACCGTCACGGCCAACAACCCAGTGCAAACCCAAAGCTACGATCTGATTCACAAAACCCCAGACCAGCAACGCAAACTCGGGCAATTAGAGGTTAGCTTCGATCTCAGAGCGGTCTATCAAGGTATCTGGAGCCGGGGTATTAATATTCTCCTCACCCAATCACTGCTGGTCGTGTTGATTGTGTTAGTCATACTGATCATCTTTCACCGTCAAATCACTCGTCACTTAGAAGCGATGGCCAACTACAGCCGTGATATCGGTGCCGGCCAGTTGGAACATAGCCTAACCCTAAACCGTCAACCGCCAAGCAGTAGCGATGAGCTCGATCAACTGGTTACCGCGCTGAATGATATGCGTCAATCGATACGCCAAGAGATTAGTCGTCGCGAACAGGAACAGCAAGAACTGCGCTATAACCGAGATCAGTTGCAGGTGATGGTCGAACGCCGCACCGCCAGCTTATTGCAAGCAAAAGAAGCTGCCGAAGAAGCCAGTCATGCGAAGTCGCGCTTCCTTTCAACCATGAGTCATGAGATTCGAACCCCCATGAACGGCATGCTGGGCATGATTCAACTGTTAGAAAACTCGCCCTTAGATGAACGCCAGCGAGAACATATTCAGGTGCTGTACGATGCCACCAATGCACTGCTTGAAACGTTCAATAATGTACTCGAATACGGCCGACTGGTGGAAGGAGCCTACCGGATCAGCCCCACTTGCTTCTCGGTGAAAAACTTACTCCACAATATCACCGCGTTGTTAACACCCGAGGCGAATCGTAAACAACTCAACCTGCAATTAAAATACTGCCATGACATTGCCGAGCAGTTTTATACCGAAGAGAGCAGCCTACGACAGATCATTACAAATTTACTCAGCAATGCCATCAAATTTACCGACCAGGGCGATGTCATCCTGAGCGCTGAATTAGTGTCTCAGGATACGGATAAGCAACGCATCAAATTCAGTATTCACGATTCAGGTATTGGGATTGAACCCGAACTACAACAACATATTTTTGACCGTTTCACCCAAGCCGATGAAACCATTACCCGTCGCTTTGGCGGCACCGGTTTAGGTTTGGCCATCTGTAAGGAGTTGGTAGAACATCTGCAAGGGGAGATCGGCGTCTCCAGCCATGCAGGCGCAGGTAGTACATTTTGGTTTGAATTAGATCTACCGATCGCAACGCCGACAACCTCCGCCACGATAACCGAACCTGTATGGCAAGATAGTACGGGGCTACACATCCTATTGGTTGAAGATGTCCATATCAATCAACAAGTCGTGCTGGGATTATTGGCAGATACTCTCCATCAGGTAACGATTGTCAGCGATGGTATCAAAGCCCTCGAGCTTGGCAAGCGTCAACATTTTGATCTTATCCTCATGGATATGCACCTACCGGGACTCAGCGGCTTGGAAGTCTGTGGCCGACTCAATAACGATCCCGACTGTATTAATTACCATACCCGCATCATCGCCTTAACCGCTAGCGTCAGACCGGAAGATATCCATCGTTATCTTGAAGCGGGTATCAGTAGTGTCATCGCTAAACCGGTACGTAAAAAGCAGCTACTCGACGCGATATCAGGCGGGCAACAGATTACCGCCGCGCCAACACTACCCACAGAGACACAACCGTTACTCGATCAAGCGGTTATTCAGGTTCACCAACAGATGCTCGGACCGGAAAAGCTCGCCACTCTGATGCAGGGCTACTGTAAAGTCCATGGTGATCTCTGGCCGACACTGCAACAAAGTCTGCAAGCAGTCGACGACTATGAAATTGCGCAGCAGGCACATAAGCTCGCGGGGGCTTGCGACACCATCGGTTTTACTCATGCAAGCCATCTACTGAGACAGCTTGAAGAATTGGCTGAAAACAATGACATCGCACCACCTGCATTGCTCGAAACACTCCAGCAAGTGATGGCGGATACCCTCGAGCTAGCGCAACAGTGGAAAGCTTAACTAAGTACTTACTCCGTCTATATCCTGCTAGTCTATTGATGCCTAAACCTCATCAGACTTAAAACCTAAAAAAGCCCCTAAGCTAAACACTTAGGGGCTTTTTGTTTTTCTCGATAACCCATGGCCTAACGGGAATAATCAACCGAAGAACATCTCCGGTAGAAAGAGTGATACCTGTGGAATATATGTAGTGATAATCAGTGTTGGAATCCACGCAAACAGAATCATAATCAGTGTCGGTTTGAGCATCGCACTGACTCTCACACCGGTCACCCGAGAGCCAAGATAAAGTAGAGGCGCGGTTGGTGGTGTGATATTACCCATACCTAGGTTCACCCCAACAATCGCCGCAAACTGAATCGGATCAATACCCAACTCAACCACGATCGGGAATAACAGCGGTGAGGCGAGCAGTACACCACTGACATCATCCATCAACATACCAATCAGAATCATCACCACGTTGATCATAATCAGCACAATAATAGGGTTATCCGATACCGAAAAAATCAGCTCTTTAGCTAAATCAGGGATATCTTCAAAAATTAGCAAGCGGCTAACAATCATCACCATAAAGAACATCACCATCACCACACCGGTGGTCGTCGCAGACTGCACCAATGCTTCTTTAAAGTTAGCGATATTTAAACCTCGGTAGATAAAGAAACCGACTGGGATAGCATATACAACCGCAATACCCGCCGCTTCAGTCGGCGTCATAATACCACCGTAAATACCGCCCAAAATCATAAACGGCATCAGCAGAGCAGGAAAGGCAAAACGAGTTTTTTTCGTCACCTCTTTAGTAAAGTTATCGGATTTTGGCAGCACTTTAATATCTTTGTGTTTACGTAACATCACGTAGTTAACAACACAGAGTAAGAACACCAAAATCAGACCCGGAATAATCGTCGCTAAGAAACACTTAAGTACCGATTGCCGCGTAACCCACGCATAGATAATCTGGATAGCACTCGGAGGAATTAACAAACCCAATGGTGCAGCATTGGTGATCAACGCCGCTGATAGCCCTTCCGGATAGTTGGCTTTACGTAGTTGCGGCATCATAATGCTGCCAATACAGGTGAGCGTCGCCGTTGCGCTACCGGCAATCGAGCCGAAAATGGCACTCGCACCCACCGCAGTATAAGCAATACCGCCTTTAAAACGACCAACAAATAGCTCAGCCAACTCAACAAGGGGCTCAGCAATCTTGCCCCGTTCCATAATAGTACCCGCCATAATAAACAGCGGAATAGCCAGTAGCACCAGAACATTCATGCGCCAGTGACCGGACGTCAGAAAGCCAGCCGGCTCATGATCACCGGTCAGAGACATATAGATCAATGCCAAGCCAAAGGCGAAAGGGACAGGAATACCCACCGCCAAAGCAACACAGATCACTAAAAGTGTCAGTAAAATCAACATAAGGAATACCTAAATTAGATATGAGGTGGCGCTTCGTCCGAAGCCCATTCTTCGGTTGGTCCATCCCGTAGGCCGCTCCAAAGATGCAACGCGCTATAGAATGACATCAGGACAAAACCCAGAAAGATGCCTAGCTTAGGAATGAAAAACGGTAGTTCTAGTCCGGTGGTACGTTGCCAATCAGGGTAAGCACTGATCTCTTCCCACAACATCAGCCAACCCCAGTAACAGAGGACGATACCAATCACGATTTCCAAGAACAGCGTACAGTTAACAACGATCCATTTAGTACGCACATTATCGATCACCGAGAGTAGAAAATCGGCTTTTACATGGGTGTTTTCATAACTACCCATCGCACCTCCTAGGAAATAAACCCAGAAGGCGATCATTAACACCCACTCTTCGTAAGCAAACAGATCAGCCTGAAACCAATAACGAAGAATGACGACAAAGAAAAAGACACATGCCATGATCAAGCTGGCCGTTGCTAATATATATCCTTGGCAACGGATCATCACATTAACCAACGAGCTCAATGGGCGAGGTATATTTAAATGCATAGAGCTACACTCTTATTGTTGAATATATCGACCACTGATGAAATTATTTTAAACATTATTTCATCTACATTAATAAGAATATTAAATAGTATCGACGTAGCACTCCCCACCATAAGGCGGGGAGTCAAGAGTAAAACTTAAAGGTCAGATTTTACTTTTTCTAAGATATCTTTACCCAAACGATCTTCCAGTTTAGGCCAAGTTTTAGCACGAATTTCAGTGGCCATTGCGCTGCGCTCAGCATCGGTTAGCGGTAGGATCTTAACGCCAAACGCTTCAAGCTTTTTCAGGTTAGCGGCATCGTTTTCACGGCTCCAGTCAACAAAACCCGCCGCCGCTTTAGCAAAGACCTCGCTAATCACTCTGCGCTGCTCTTCGTTTAACTTTTTCTCCCAGGTTTTCTTACTGGCATAATAAGCGTAGTTTTCAACAAAGGCGTTGTAAGGAATATAATTTTCAATCGCTTCTTTAAAGGTTGTGTAAGCCGCTTCAGGTGTTGCACCAATCATACCGTCAACCACACCCTGCTGAATCGCAGGGAACGCATCACCCCAATCAATCGTAGTGGTGTTATAACCCATATCTTTAGTGGCTAACTTAGCAGACTGAGCACTCCACACACGGATATTCTGACCTTTAGGCCCGGTGGTTGTGTAGTTCTCCGGCATAGAAGAGGACATCACACCGATAAAGCCCTCAGCGGTCACGCCCAGTAATTTCAGGCCCATCTTATCCATACGCTGATCGAAGATACCGTAGAAATTAGAGCCGGGGCTAAATACCTTCTCCATTTCATCGTAGTTAGATACCAGATATGGCAGTGAGTTAATCTCCAACACGGGGTCTTTATGGCTATAAACAAATGAGTGAACAATATCGATACTGCCACGTACGGCTTCGCCGATCAGTTGCTCACCAGAGCCAAGCTGACCTGCTGGATAGAGTTTGATTTTCAAATCAACGCCGGCACCTTCTAGGTCGGCTTTAATCTGACGTAATACTTGCGATGCATATTGATCTGGGGCGTGCTGACTAGCAATACGCAAGGTGGTCGCAGAGGCAACAGGTGTCGCCAATACTGCGCCTAATACCAGGCTGGAGGCGATAGCAGATTTCAAACTATAGCGACTATTGATTTTTTTCATTGTGGTCTCCGCGTTTTATATAAGCAGGTTATTTTTATATATTGATTAACATAGATATCGAAACAGCCATCAACGTACTGTCGACCTTAATCAATCGTTTAAAAACGAACACCTATTTTATACAGGGATAAAACCCACTTAAAAAGCCCTCAAAAAACCATGAAAAAACGCATGAAATTCATTCATAAAAACAAATGTAAACCAAAACAAACAAAACCATTATTAAATGGCTAAAACAACTAAATCAACCCAAAAACGGTCATATAAAAATTACAAAAAGCAATGCGATTTACAGCATAAAATCATCAAACAAATACTCATTAACATCTATTTACAATCTTTTACAATATTAAAAAAACAAAAATCATCTGATTACCACCCCGTCGATAAAACTGATATAACACAGACATTATAAAAGAGTTAAATCATGGCCATCATAAAAGAAAAACGACATTTTAGTGCACTGATGCGTGATACGAACAGTGCTTTTCTGCCATCAGGCAGACAGGATGAAGCCATCCTAGAAGTTGGTTTTGTGCTTCAACAGCACTTTTCCCTCGCCAGCTTTACCGCTGCGGTCGATACACTGGTCACCGCTAACCTTGTCTGTACGACACCGTTATTTCACTATCAAACCTATGCTGCTGAAACCTCCCCAGTGTTGAGTGACCTTGGTATAGAGATAGCCGCTCAAGGGTCGCTCAGTAGCCTGATTAACCAGCCACTACCCGACCTGTTGATTATCTGCGGTGGTTACCGTTGTTCAACCCAACCAGATGCCGCTCTCACCCACCTACTTAAGCTAGCCGATAACCAAGATCGATTGCTTGGCGGCCTATGGAATGGCGCAATTGCGCTGGCTCATGCCGGCTTATTAGATACGTTAAGTTGTGCCTTACACCCTGATAACCATGCCTATATACGCGAACAGTTTCCGAAGGTGAAGGTCAGTGAACAGGTGAGCATCATAGAAGAAAAACGCCTGACCAGTGCTGGACCGATGAGTGCCATGGGGATGATGTTGCAGTTGATCAGCCAACTGCGAGGCAAGGATATCACTCGCGCTATTCGCGAGATTATCAGTTGTGATCAGCTCTCAGAAAGCAGCCATGTGCGCATTAATCAGCCAGGGGACAACCCCTGCTTACCGCAAAACTTACGCGATATTATGGCGTTAATGGTCGCTAATATTGAAGAGCCGATGAGCGTGGAAGAGTTAGCCGCTTGTACCGGCATCTCACGTCGCCAAATCGAGCGCTTATTCCAGAATCATCTAGAGACCTCGCCAGGACGTTACTATTTAGAGTTGCGCATTACCCATGCTCGCCGTTTACTCTTACAGAGCAATGAATCGATCACCAATATTGCGCTGGCCAGTGGTTTTATCAGCACCAGCCATTTCAGTAACTGCTACAACTGCTACAAAGACTATTTCGGTGCCTCCCCGAGCCATGCCCGGGAACAGTCCAAAAAGATGGACCTTTAACGCCATCACGCAACGTAAACAACGATAAAACCGTTGTTCACAGCGGCTAACGTATTAACGCGTACCTTAGAATACACAGCAGAGTGCACCCAAGACGGTCTCTTAGGTGCATGCCGCTCATATCAACACTCAATCGCGTTAACCGCTAGGCCTCCACGGGACGTCTCTTTGTACTTATCTTGCATATCCATGCCGGTATCGCGCATGGTGCGAATCACCTTATCCAGTGAAATAAAGTGTTTCCCATCGCCTCGCAGCGCCATCTGTGCCGCATTGATCGCTTTCATTGCGCCAATGGCGTTGCGTTCAATACAGGGCACTTGCACGAGGCCACCCACAGGATCACAGGTTAAGCCTAGATTATGCTCGAGTCCTATTTCAGCCGCGTTTTCCACCTGCTCTGGGGTACCCCCGAGTACTTCACATAAGCCCGCCGCAGCCATCGCACAGGCCGAACCCACCTCGCCCTGACAGCCCACTTCAGCGCCTGAAATTGATGCGTTCTTCTTACACAGCGCGCCAATCGCGGCGGCCGCTAGCATAAAATCAACCACATTTTCTTCGGTCGAGTTCTGAGTGAACTCTGTGTAATACATCAATACCGCCGGTAGAATGCCAGCGGCACCATTGGTTGGCGCCGTGACCATACGCCCACCCGCTGCATTTTCTTCATTCACCGCCAATGCGTAAAGGTTAATCCAATCCATCGCCCCTAGAGTCGAGGAGATAATATTAGGCTTAGTCGATCGAATCAGGGATTTATGTAGACTCATCGCCCGTCGCTTAACATTGAGTCCGCCGGGCAAAATACCCTCGCTGTGCAAACCATTCGCGATACAATCTTTCATCGCCGCCCAGATATCCATCAAGCCATCGCGGATTTCCCGTTCGCTGCGCCAGACTTTTTCATTTTCCATCATCAATTGACTGACCGAGAATTGATGCTCCTCACAGAGTTTCAGCAGTTCTACCGCATTATTAAATTCGTAAGGTAGGCTAACCTGAGGCACTAAGTGAGCATCCGCCGTGGCTTCACTTTCATCGATGACAAACCCGCCACCGATAGAATAGTAAGTGTTCTCATAGAGAACCTGATCATCGGCATCTAACGCGGTTAAACCCATCGCATTGGGATGATACGGCAGGTTTTCCTCTAACAGCTTCATATCTCGCTGCCAGACAAATTCGATGGGATATTGCCCCAGCAAATGAAGTGTATTGCTTTCTTTTAGGGCCATCACTGTTGGCAAAATCATATCCGGATCGATGTCAGCAGGCCGTTCCCCCATTAAGCCAACAATCACCGAGTTATCGGTACCATGACCAATACCGGTTGCACTTAACGAGCCGTAGAGATCGACCCGAATGTGGGCAACGGATTTGGCTAAATCTTGCTCAGCTAAGTAGTCGGCAAAATTAGCGGCAGCCACCATTGGCCCCACCGTATGAGAACTGGACGGACCAACGCCTATTTTAAAAAGATCGAAAACAGAGATAGACATAAAGGCTCCACCGCGCATTCTGTGCGCTGTATTTATACTAAAAATTAATTATGGTCTGATATCAGTGTAGCTGTATGCCAATTTACGACCTGAAATTTGCCAACTGCGTTGCAGTGGGCTATTTGCCATCAGCGTCGGCCGTCATTGACAAGAAAAAGAGGTTAGCCGGAATGAGCCACACACTACATACCCCTCTGGAAGAAGTAATCCCGACCAACCTCATAAAGACACGCTGCTCACCTGAGTGAAAAACGCTACAGCATTAACAAGGGAGAAACCCTTTAGCTGGAGAAAACGATCGTCCGTCCGCCATTGAGAAACACGCGCTTTTCAATGTGATAACGGATGGCATTGAATAGCGTCACTCGCTCAACATCCTGCCCTTTCGAGACTAAGTCTTCGGGATAAAAAGCATGATCAACGGTCTGAATACCCTGGGTGATAATCGGCCCTTCATCCAAGTCATTATTCACATAGTGTGCGGTGGCACCCACCATTTTCACGCCTTTTTCCCACGCTTGATGATAAGGCCTAGCGCCTTTAAAACCGGGTAACAGAGAGTGATGAATATTAATCGCCTTACCGTTGAGCTGCTCACACATCCACGGAGATAGCACCTGCATGTAACGCGCTAGCACGGTGAGTTCGATATCATACTGTTGCAGTAGTTTGACGATCTCTGCTTCTTGTTCCGGCTTGGTCTCTGGGGTAATCGGCAGATGGTAATACGGGATATCGTGCCACTGCGCCAACGCTTCAAGATCAGGATGATTAGAGATAATCACCGGTACTTCAATATTCAACTGACCAGTACGATAGCGATACAGCAAGTCATTAAGACAATGATCATACTTTGACACCATAATCGCCACCCGAGGCCGATGCTCAGGTTCGGTCAGATCCCATTGCATACCAAATTCAGCGGCCCGCGGCGCGAACTCAGCATCGAATTTTGCCTCACTGAAATCGTCGTTAATGGGTTGAAACTCAATACGGATAAAGAATTGCTTAGATACTCGATCATCAAATGAGTGAATCTCATCAACATAATAGCCCGACTCCGCCATGAAGCGGGTAACCACATCGACGGTGCCTAACATGCTGGGACAGCTTGCAGTAAAAATCCAAGGCTTTGATTTTATTATCATTGTCATGGGAGAACTCCTGCTCTTATTGAGCATACATACATAAAACCAGCCCTTAGGCTGGTTTTATTCAGTTAAGGCAGAGCAACTATCAGGCTTCGATAACGAGGCCATACTCTAGACTAGCATCTTGTATCCAGAGCCAAATATAATCTGAAAACGAGCGACGAATCACCAGTTCAAAACGTTGCTCATCGATACGCCGAATGGTCGCCGTACTCTTAGCGAATAACGTCGAAACCACTTTGCCCACCGGGAAGCTGTTAAGGTGCAGATCAACCGAGGTGGCTTTCTGCAACAACGTCACCGCATTGTCACCGGACAGCTCTAATACCGTTGAACCACCGCTGCTGTTAACCAGTGAATAATGACCCGGCATCGCATCACGAAACTTCGTTTCAATCTCGAAGGTTTCTAGCCCTGGTACCAGAATGAGCCATTCATCCGGTGACATCCAACGAATCGAGTAATTGCCACTTTCAACCGATGATAGGGGTTGCAGGGGTAACGCAACGCCCAATACCCGCTCCACCGCCGCCAGCTGCTCAGCATTTTCTGCATTACAGCGTAGCGTCAAATGCCCCAACAACTTATGCTCACGCAGATGGATACCACCGGTTTTCGGGCCTTGCTGTGCAAGGCTGGCAAAATCCGCATGATGCAGTGGCGATTGCCCTTCAATCTCTGAGCCAGGTACCTGATTCATTATTGCCGCTTTGGTGGCTGCACTCTCGGCAGCCGTCATGTTATTTAGATCAGACATTTTGACGCTCCCCTTTCGGATCGAAGAAGATCGGGCTGCAAATTTCAGCTTCAATCACCGTGCCATCGGCCATTGGGTAATACACCGTTTCACCCATTTTATCGAGACCGCCTTTAATAAAGCCCATCGCAATCGAGTGGCCTAGCGTTTCACTCCAATAACTGGAACTGATATGCCCTTGGATTTCCAGCGGCTTAGGACCTTTAGGATCCAATACCGCGGCAGAACCTTCCGGAATCACTTGCTTAGGATCTTTGGTTTTTAAGCCCACCAACTGTTTACGGTTTTCCCGCGTACAGTCCGAACGATTCATCCCCCGCTTACCAATGTAGCTGAATGGCTTCTGATTAGAGACGCACCAGCCCATGCCCAAGTCATAAGGATGCACCGAACCATCAGTGTCCTGACCGGCAATGATAAAGCCTTTCTCCGCGCGCAGAATGTGCATGGTTTCTGTACCGTAAGGGGTCAGGCCATATTTAGCCCCCGCTTCGATCAGTTTTTCCCATACATGCATGCCATAGTTCGCCTGCACGTTGATCTCAAATGACAACTCACCGGTAAAGGAGATACGGAATACCCGAGCAGGAACACCCGCCACGGTAATCTGTTTCCAATCCATATAACGGAAATCATCATTGGTGACATCGGCATCGGTCAATTCTGCCAACAATTTACGGCTGTTAGGGCCAGTAATCGTAGCGGTTGACCAATGATCCGTCACGGTATTGAAATAGACTTCCAACTCTGGCCATTCGGTTTGATGGTAAATTTCCAACCATTCATACACATGCGCTGCGCCACCCGTGGTGGTGGTCATGACGAAGTGATTTTCACCCAGACAAGCGGTAACACCATCATCGAACACCATGCCGTCTTCGCCACACATCAGGCCATAACGACACTTGCCCACGGCTAACTTAGCCCAAGCATTGGAATACACACGGCCGAGGAACTCACGCGCATCTTTACCCTGAATATCAATTTTACCCAGTGTCGAAGCATCCAGAATACCCACCGAATTACGCACCGCTAGGCACTCACGGTTAAGGGTTTGCTGCATGGTTTCGCCCGCTTGAGGGAAATACCAAGGGCGCTTCCACTGTCCTACATCCTCAAACAGCGCGCCTTGCTGCACATGCCATTTATGCATCGCGGTGTAACGCTCGGGCTCAAACAGTGCGCCACAGTTACGCCCGATAATCGCACCAAAGGCAATCGGCGTGTAGTTTGGACGGAAAACCGTTGTACCGGTTTCGGGAATCGACTTATTCAGCGCTTTCGCCGCCACCGCCATGCCGTTGATATTACCCAACTTACCCTGATCGGTACCAAATCCCATCGCGGTATAACGCTTCACATGCTCAATCGCTTCAAAGCCTTCGCGACAAGCAATTTCAATACCCGCAGCCGTCACATCGGTTTGATAATCGACAAACTGTTTCGGCGCTTGAGAGGTTGGTTTCAAGTGCGGAATATGAAACAGACTCATCGGCGCTGCAACTTTCATCGCTTCGGTTTCAGGCAACACCACGTTAGCGGCGGCTAAGCCCACTTCCGCCAACGCTTTCTGACCCGCATCGAAGCCTTCTTGCAAGGCTATCGCCGTTTCATACTGGCCATTGATACCACCGGCGGTCAGTTGCTTCTGCACGGTAGCGCCGGGCAAGAAGCCAACCACGGAGTCACTCCAAACAGGGCGACTACCGGTATGACAAGACAGATGAATAACGGGGCTCCAACCGCCGGATGTGGCCACGGTATCGGCTTTCAGCTTAGTCACTGAACCAATAACTTTAGTACCGCTGGCACTCAAGCCGGCGACTGACACGCCAGTCACACGTTTCGTGCCCTGCACTTCAATCACGGCAGAACCGGAAATGATATTCAGGCCTCGTTGACGCGCCGCTTCGGTACGATCACCCACCGCTGCTTCACGAGTATCGACAATGGCGACCACTTTACGGCCAGCATCGGCCCAATCCAACGCGGCTTGATAACCGTAATCATTGGTGGTCATCACCACCAATTCGTTACCCGGTACGACGCCGTAACGATTGATATAGGTAGAAACAGCACCGGCGACCATGCAACCCGGTACATCGTTGTTAGCATAAACCAATGGACGTTCATGAGCACCCGTTGCCAGTACCACCCATTTAGCCCGAACGCGATGCATCCGCTGACGCACCTGATTGACCGGTGCAATATCCGCCAAATGATCGGTGCAACGCTCATGAATCGTGAGGAAATTATGATCGTGATAACCATTCACCGTTGAACGCGGTAACAGCAAAACATCATCATAACGGCTGAGCTCTTCAACCACGGCCCGCACCCACTCAGAGGCAGGCTTACCATCGAGTTTTTCAGTGCCATTGAGCAGGCTACCGCCAAACTCATTTTGCTCATCGGCAATAATCACCCGAGCGCCACCACGAGCAGCCGTTAACGCCGCCGCTAAACCCGCAGGCCCAGCACCCACAATCATCACATCGCAGTGCTGATTGATGCTGTCATAAGTATCGGGATCTCTTTCGCGGGGCGCACGGCCAATACCGGCGGCCTTACGAATCATCGATTCATAGGTGTCCCACAGGGATTCCGGAAACATAAACGTTTTGTAGTAGAAGCCCGGTGGCATCATATTGCCACCCACTTTACCAATCATGCCCATCACATCGGTATCGACACTCGGCCAACCGTTGGTTGAAGCCGAGACTAAACCATTAAACAGCTCTTGCTGTGTGGCACGCACGTTAGGCACCTGAGTGGCTTCCGTCGCCCCCAATTGCAATACCGCATTCGGCTCTTCGGCGCCACAGGCGACGATGCCACGAGGACGGCTATATTTGAAGCTACGTGCAACCACGTCGATACCGTTAGCCAGCATCGCTGATGCCAGCGTATCACCCTTAAAGCCTTTATACTGTTTACCGTTATAGGTAAACGTCAGCGGTGTGGAACGGTCAATACGACCTCCGCTAGTGAGGCGGTTCTGCTGTGTCATGATTCCGCTCCTGTTACTCAGCAACTACAGATGGCTGTTCGCCAATCTTGTAGACTTCTTTAATTTCGTAGCTCTGGGTGTCGCGAGTCATATTGAAAAACTTCCGACAACCGGCCGCATGTACCCATAATTCATGATGAAGACCGCGCGGGTTTTTGCGGAAAAACAGATACTCACCCCACTCTTCATCAGAACAGGCTTCAGGATCCAACGGGCGAGAAATATGCGCCTGACCGGCACAATGAAACTCGTCTTCTTCACGGTATTCCGCACAATGCGGGCAATAGATATGTAACATGTTAAGCCCCTATTAGTGTGCGACGCCGGCAGCGCCGTGTTCATCGATCAGTGCACCCGTATGGAAGCGCTGTATAGAGAAAGGTTCGGCAATCGGATGGGGTTTACCATCGGCCAAGGTATGCGCAAACAAGTTGCCAGAACCCGGCGTGCCTTTAAATCCACCGGTACCCCAACCACAGTTGAAGAACAGGTTCTTAATCGGCGTCTCAGAAATAATCGGGCTGGCATCAGGACAAGCATCGACAATACCGCCCCACTGACGGTTCATCCGCACCCGGCTGGTGCAAGGGAACATTTCAACAATCGCTTGAATGGTATGTTCGATAATGCCGTAAGAACCGCGCTGACCATAACCTACCCAACCATCGATACCGGCACCGATCACCAAGTCACCCTTATCGGATTGACTCATATAGCCATGTACATGGTTAGACATCACCACCGTATCCAGGAACGGCTTGATCGGTTCAGACACTAAAGCCTGCAACGGATGCGATTCAACTGGCAGTTCGATACCGGCCATTTTCGCTAATACACCACTGTTACCCGCCACTACACAACCGACACGATCAGCCTTCAAAACACCGTACTGCTTGGTTTTTACACCGGTGATTTTGCCATCGCTGATCTCCATATCGATCACTTCACAGTTTTGAATCAGATCGACACCCAGTGCATCTGCCGCACGGGCATAACCCCAAGCCACGGCATCATGACGCGCGTTACCGGCACGCCGCTGCACCGAGGCACCCATGATGGGATAACGGGCATTTTTCGAGCAATCCATGGTCGGAATCTCTTTTTGCAGCTGTTCGGCATCGACCATTTCGTTATCGATACCCTGCAAGCGGTTAGCCGCGACCAGCCGCTCATTACTGCGCATATCCTGCAGTGTATGACAGGTATGATAAACACCTCGCTGCGAGAACATCACGTTGTAGTTCAGTTCCTGTGCGAGACCTTCCCACAGCTGCATCGAATGTTCATACAGCGCAGCCGATTCATCCCACAGATAGTTAGAACGTACAATGGTGGTGTTACGACAGGCGTTACCGCCACCGAGATGCCCCTTCTCCAGCACCGCCACATTGGTGATACCGTGCTCTTTCGCCAAGTAATACGCGGTCGCCAAACCGTGGCCGCCACCACCGATAATGATCACATCATATTTTTTCTTTGGCGTAGGATTGCGCCATACACGCTGCCAGTTTTCATGATGTGTCAGACTGTGTTTAAACAGCCCGAAACCTGAATATTTCTGCATTACATCAGCTCCAACTCAATGGGCGGCTCGTCGCTTACACGTCGCTATCGGCCGCCGGGTGTTTAAAAACTTACTTATAAACCGGATAATCGGCGCATAACGCCTTAACCTGTTGTTTCACTTCAACGATTTTTGCTTCTAGCGCTTCAGGCTGATTCAGTACATCCAGTAGATCGGCAATCCAACCGGCTAATACACGGCACTGTTCTTCTTTAAAGCCACGTGTGGTAATCACAGGAGAGCCGATACGCAAACCCGAGGTCACAAACGGTGATTGTGGATCGCCCGGTACAGCATTTTTATTGACGGTGATATTGGCCAGACCCAGCGCCGCATCGGCATCTTTACCGGTCAGCCCTTGTTTGATCAGGCTCAACAAAAACAGATGGTTTTTAGTGCCACCGGAAACAATCTCAAAACCACGCTCTTTGAGGACATCGGCCATCACGCTGGCATTTTTAATCACCTGCGCTTGATAGGTTTTGAATTCAGGCTCTAGCGCTTCTTTAAACGCAACGGCTTTCGCGGCGATAACATGCATCAGCGGGCCGCCCTGTCCTCCGGGGAATACCGCCGAGTTAAGTTTCTTTTCAAATTCGCTATTGCGAGACAGAATCAAACCACCCCGTGGGCCACGTAGCGTCTTGTGAGTGGTTGTCGTGACGACATCGGCAAAAGGGACCGGGTTTGGATAAAGACCCGCCGCCACTAGGCCGGCAACGTGCGCCATATCGACAAACAGGTAAGCGCCTACTTTATCGGCGATCTCGCGGAAACGCGCCCAATCGACAATCTGAGAATAGGCCGAGAAACCCGCCACGATCATTTTAGGCTTGTGCTCGAGCGCTAAACGCTCAACTTCGTCATAATCGATCTCGCCGGTCGCTTCGTTCAAACCATACTGAACCGCGTGATAGATTTTGCCGGAAAAGTTAACATGAGAACCGTGAGTCAAGTGACCACCGTGCGCAAGGCTCATACCTAGCACCGTATCGCCCGGTGCACATAATGCCATATACACGGCCGCATTAGCCTGCGAGCCCGAGTGTGGTTGAACGTTGGCATACTCAGCACCGAACAGCTCTTTAGCACGATCCAGTGCCAACTGTTCAACGACATCGACGTATTCACAACCACCGTAATAACGCTTTTCAGGATAACCTTCGGCGTATTTATTGGTCAGAGCAGAACCTTGCGCCTGCATCACTCGCGGACTGGTATAGTTCTCAGATGCAATCAGCTCGATATGATCTTCTTGACGCACTTCCTCGTTACAGATCGCATTCCACAATACGTCATCATATCCCTGAATCAAGTCTTCTTTCTTAAACATCTGAACCTCCACGCCAGATCAAATCAGGCGAGCCTAAATATCAATTTATCGTTATGTATGAGAATGTCTGGCACTGCGGTCATACAGATGACAACAGATTAGATTTCGTGAGATTGATATTAACGGGTCTACTTAAAGCCGCTATGCTCGAACACGCCTCGAGAATGTCCAAATACGACAGAGCATCAGATCGCAAAAATTCATGTCGCAATGAGAATAGTGATGAACAAAGCACCTCTAGCGAGGGTATTAACGATGGGCGATGCTTGCACAGAACAGATAATGCACATCAAGAACACGATTACGGCTTTATCGCTGTGAGGGCACAGCGCCTACCTTGCGGAACTCAAACAAGCGAAGCGTTCGAACGTCAGATCGCTGTGAGGGCACAGCGCCTACCTTGCGGATCTCAAACAAGCGAAGCGTTCGAACGTCAGATCGCTGTGAGGGCACAACAACTATCTTACGGACCTCAAACAAGCGAAGCGTTCGAACGTCAGACTACGATCTTATCGCTGTGAGGGCACAGCTCCTACCTGTCAGGCCTCAGACAAACGAAGCGTTCGAACGTCGGACGACGGCCTTATCGCTGCGAGGGCACAGCTCCTACCTTGCGGATCTCAGACAAACGAAGCGTTCGAACGTCAGACTACGATCTTATCGCTGTGAGGGCACAGCTCCTACCGCCTCGCGATACTAACTACTCATATACCGCAGCAACCATAAACAGATCATCCCACCGGTAACAGGCCAGAAAACACTGCGGCTAAACCGAGCAATTAAGATAGCGATAAGGGCAGCGATCCATTGAAAATAGTCCGGCTGATACGCCGTTAGGGGGCGGGTAAACACGATAGCGGGAATACACAGTGCCGCTAAAATAGCCGGCGGTAATAGCATTAAAATATGCTTACTTCGAGCGATCAACGCTTCTGCACTGCCATGAAACTGAATGAAAGAGAGGCGAATAAAAAAGGTGCCTAAGCCAACGACGATAAACAGTAACCAGAGTTGCAGGTTATCACTCATGAGAACGCCCTTTCATTTTTAGCCAACTCGGTAATAACAAACCACCCGAAACACCCGCCACCACGGCAACGATAAAGCCGCTATTAAACGGCAATAATTGAAAGGCGATAGCGCAGCAACCGGAGATCATCGCCACCATAAACAACAAACGGCTGGTAATGGTGGTCACCAACATCGCGAGAAAAGCTAGCGGAATGGTAAATTCCAGCGACCAATGGGCAGGAATCCCCGCGCCTAATACGATACCCAGTATCACCGATATCATCCAAGTAACGTAGAGCGCTAATGCCACCCCAGCTAAATACCAAATTCGTTCCGAGCGATTCTTAGCCATCTCCATTGGCATTGAGCAAAGCCCATAGACCTGATCCGATAAGATATAGGCTAATGAAAAACGATAGCGTTTAGGCAACGGCCCCAGTATCGGGGCAAAAGAAGCGCTATAAATCGCAAAACGTAGATTAATCACCATGGTGGTCGCCACTATGATAATAAAGGGGGCATTATCTTGAATCAGCGAATAAGCCGCCAACTGTGCAGAACCGGCAAAAAATAACGCCGTCATTCCCACCACCATCGCCGGATCCATCCCTAGCGAAACACCGGTAGCACCTGTGATCAACCCGAACGGTAACACCCCCGACATCAACGGCAGCAGATCCCGCACGCCCAACCAAAACTGTTTACGATAATCCTTCACACTCGATTCCTTGCAGTAATACCTTAGCCATCAGCTACTTAAAGCAAAAAGCAGGGCCGAAGCCCTGCAATCCTAATAACAAGTAGTGATTATGACATTAGCCGCTGACATTAGTAATCAATTTCAATATCACCTTGTACTTGAGTACAGCACGATAACACATACCCCTGCGCTATTTCCTCATCGGTAATGCCACCATTTTGCTGCATATCATACTCGCCGGAAATCACTTTAACTCGACATGCTCCACAGATCCCCACACCACAGGCCTTGGCAATATTAATACCCGCTTCCGCGGCGGCCTCATTGAGGTTAATGCCCAATTCAACCGCGGTTGATGTGCCGGACTCCATGAAGCGCACCTCAACCAACTCTTTCGGCTCCTGCGCTTCTATCTCTGCCTCATCGGCATGTTTTTCTGCCCGCTCAACATCCTTGACCGGTGTTTCGCCAAACGACTCTTCATGATAGCGATCCATATCGAAGCCCGCCTCTTGCAGCATGGCTTTAACCGCGCTCATATAGGGCTGTGGACCACAACAGAATACTTCTCGTTCTTGAAAATCGGGGGCGATCAAGCCGAGCATCGGTAAATTAAGATAACCCCGATACCCTCCCCACGCCTGACCGATCTCCGTATGTTCACAGATCAGGTGCAGTTTAAAGTTATCCACCCGCGTAGACATATATTCCAGTTCGCGCGCATAAATAATATCGTTGGGGGTGCGAGTGCTATGGGCAAACACCATGTCCACATCAGAGTCGGTATCAAACCACCAGCGGGCCATCGACATCACCGGTGTGATACCCACACCGCCTGATAACAGTAAAACTTTTTCCGCCGGAAAATCCATCCCATTAAACTGCCCCACCGGGCCATGCACCGCAATTTGATCGCCGGATTTAAGGTTCTCATGTAGCCAATTCGATACTTTACCACCCGGCACTTTCTTAACGGTGATCGAAAAACTATAAGGGATCGAGGGTGAACTCGAAATGGTATAAGAACGCATTAAACGTTCGCCATCAATATCCAGCTCTAAGGTGACGAATTGTCCCGGTTTAAAGAAAAATAACACCGGTTGGTTCATACCAAAGGTAAAGGTTGTCACGTCGTGGGTTTCAGCAATCACTTTAACGCAACGTACCAAATGACGACCATTTGACCAGGTCTGGGTCATCATCGGATTCATAAAATCGGAGGTATTAAATTCACTCATCGGTTTCTCCCATCCAGTTATTGGCTGGTGTTTATCATTATTATTTCAACGCTATTCGGGTTGTCCGCTCAGAGTTCGATACCCGCCATCCACTCTTTCCAGCGCATGGTGACATTCGCCCCCAGCGATAAAAATGGCTCCGGTGGTAAGCGTTTCGGCTGTTGATGATCAAGAAAATCAGTTAACAGATCGGAACGGCCTAATACCGCCATTTCCGCTGCCATCATGCCTGACAATGTGCCTTTAACAGTCCCGAGTCCGTTCTGACAGCAAGCCGACCAGACTCGCTCTTCAATCTCGCCAAACGCGGGCATGGAGTTCAATGACAAACAGAGCCGTCCACCCCAGCGATACTCCATCTCCACCCCTTCAAGCATAGGAAAACGGTTAGCAAAGGAGCGATCCTGTAAGCCCGCTGCCCGCTTCATATTGTTAGGGCCGACTTCAATCGACTGATTCAAGGTGGCATGGTTGCGGATCACGATCCGGTTGCCACTGCCACGGTAATCCGAACTGCGCCGCACCGTGGTGCCTATCGGGTCTGCAGGTAAAATACCCCAGTCTTGCGCGCCCCCTAAACGGGTGACTTCCTGCGGACTCAGCGCCCGAGTCATCGATGCATAGGTAAACACATGCAACAACCGACCAGGGAAAAAGCCAAAGGATTGAATATGCCCATTAACCGCCAGAATCACCCGTTTGGCACGTACACTTCCACTCGGTGTGATTAAACGGTGCTCCGCACCAAGTTGCATCGACGTTACCGGGCTATTCTCATAGATAGATACTCGCTCGCTCATGCCTCTCGCCGCTTGACGAACAAAGGCGGCGGGCTGAATCATCACCGCCCCTGGGGTGAATAATCCCTGTTGATAAAAATCGCTACCGGTCCAATCTTTCATATCGGCCGCGCTTTTCAGTTCATAGGCTTCGCCGAGGGCATCCAAGTGGCCGCGATAACTTTCGATATGCGCCATACCTTTGGTGGTGCCTGCAGCGGTCATTTTCCCACAAGGATCAAAGACCTGACGCCCCATGCCGTAGGCTTCTGCCGTTTCACGGGCAAACTCAATCGCAGCACGGTTCAGTCGAATCTGTTGTTGATCTTGATGCTGAGTACCGGCATAACTATCTGAATTCAGATCATGGGGCAGGTCAATCATAAAACCACTATTACGACCGGCGGGGCCATCGGCTATCCGGCTGGCTTCCAATACCACTATGGATTCATCACCCACTAACTGACTGAGGCGACGAGCCGCGGCTAACCCGGCAAATCCACCTCCGATCACCACCCAATCCGCATGAATATCATCCTTCAGCGTCGAATAACCGGCGGATGATGGCAGAATACGATTCCACGCGGCGGGACCTGGGTCTTTCGGCAATCGTTTTACATTTATCGTGTTATTCATAACTTTTTCCGCCCCTATCATCAGGCAAACGCGCCCCCTGAGCGAACCCATTCACAGCGGTTCGCCCTGAGCTTTGTACCTGAATATCGAGTGCTTTAGCTGTCAGTCAGCGCAACGGTCTACGCTTCATCACCGAGATCGACCCAGATCGTTTTCAACTGAGTAAATTGATCATGGGCATGAATGGAGTTATCACGGCCACCAAAGCCCGATTGCTTATAGCCACCGAATGGCGTGGTGATATCACCTTCACCAAAGCAGTTAACCGTGACCGTACCCGCCCGCAGCGCCTGAGCAGCCCGCATAGACTTACGCGCATTCGCCGTAAAGACAGAGGCGGCCAAACCATATTCAGTATCATTGGCAACGGCGATCGCTTCTTCATAACTACTCACGGTGATCACCGAAAGAACAGGACCGAATATCTCTTCTGTGGCTAAACGATCACTGTTTTTAACATCGTCGTAGATCGTCGGCAGAACATAACAACCATCAACAGACTCGCCACCCATGATGAGTCGGTGCCCGTCTTGTTTGGCGATGTCGAAATACTCTGTAACCTTATCGAAATGACCTTTATCGACCAGCGCACCTAATTGATTGCTAGGATCGAGGGGATCACCCGTTTTCCACGCTTTGGCATGTTCTACAATTTTTGCCAGCAGTGCCTCTTTAACCCCTTCCTGCACTATTAAGCGAGAACCCGCAGAGCAGTTTTCACCCATATTCCAGAAAGCTGCGGCAACCACTTGCTCGGCAACGGTATCAAGATCTTCCGCATCATCGAGTACAACACAGGGGTTTTTACCGCCCAATTCCAGCACGACTTCTTTGATATTAGAGTCTGCAGAATAGTTAAGGAAACGGCGCCCAGTGACGGTAGAGCCCGTGAAGGTCACCATATCAATATCCATATGACGGCCAATCGCCTCGCCCACAACACGGCCGGAACCTGTCACCACATTGAACACACCCGCAGGCACGCCCGCTTCAGCGGCCAATTCAGCCACTCGAATGGCCGTCAATGACGTCTGCGCAGCAGGCTTCAGCACCACTGAACAGCCCGCCGCCAGTGAAGGGGCCATTTTCCAAGCCAACATCAAAATGGGGAAGTTCCACGGCAACACCGCACCGACCACACCGACCGGCTCACGCACCACCATCGCCATCGCACCCGAGCCAACAGGGGCCGTCTGATCATAAATTTTATCGATCAATTCTGCATGCCAGCTAAGGGTATGCACCACTTCAGGTATATCGATGGTGACGCAATCAGAGATCGGCTTACCCGAATCGATCGATTCCAACACCGCCAATTCATCACCGTGTTGTTCGATCAACTGGGTTAGCTTAATCAAGATGCCTTTACGTTCAGACGGGTGCATCTTGCTCCAACAGCCACTTTCAAACGCTGCACGCGCACTCGCGACCGCATAATCAACATCCTCTGTGGTGCAGGCGGCAATCTCGGTAATCCGCTCGCCGGTCGCTGGATTGGTCACAGCGATAGTGCCACCATCGCTGGCGGGCCGTAAGCTACCATTGATAAAACTCATAGACGGCGGCGTCAGCTGAGCCGCAATCGTTTTATACTCGTCATGTGTCAGTAAATCAGCCATCGCTTAACCCTCCGCAACAATGTTGGCAATATTCTCTTTTAGCTGAGCGACAACCTGAGCCATCGCTTCTTTCTCTGCATCATCTAACCCCAGCAGCGGCTTACGCACTTCCCCGCCAACACGACCATCCAGTGTGACCCCGTGCTTAACGCTCTGGATAAACTTGCCACCCTGTTCCAACACATGCATCAACGGCATCATCTCAGCCATAATGCGACGACCTTTGGCAAAGTCATTATCGACAACACAGGCTTGATAGAGAGCCTTATGCTCCTGCGGCAGGAAGTTAGATCCAGCACACACCCAGCTCTTAGCGCCCCAAGCAAAAAACTCCAGCGCCTGATCATCCATACCACAGGCAACCTGAATGTTTGGATAGTCATTGATCAGCATATGCAGGCGGTTGATGTCGCCTGAACTCTCTTTAATGCTACAAATATTGCTGCAGTCGGCGATACGATCGAAAAATTCAGCTTCCATATTCACACCCATGCGATCTGGGTAGTTATAAAGCATCGCCGGTAGGTTAGCGGCTCGGTCAATCGTCAACGCATGTTCAGCCAGTTCTTTCTGCGTTGGCAAAGAGTAAGGCGGCGTAGAGATAAGAATGACATCGGCCTGATATTTAGCGCCGTCTTCGGCTAATTTGATCGATTCAAGAGGATTAAGAGAGCCGGTACCAAAAATAATTTGTAGTTTATCGCCGCAGATTTGACGCGCTATTTTCAGCAACTCGACCCTTTCGGCATGGCTCTCAACATAGTATTCACCCGTGGTGCCACCAATCATTAAGCCCTGAACACCTGAATCAAGCAGATACTGTACATGCATCGCATAAGCATCATAATCAACCGTATAATCGGCTTTAAACGGCGTAACAACGGGGGTATAGATCCCTTCAAAATACATTTTATTTACCTTCATTATCATTGTTATATGACCGGATTCTTCTTCCTGAGTGGGCTATCCGAACTGACTAAAATTGTAATGACAGGGCCAACACCTCCACAATCAACCTTTTATTCGTTAAAAACATAACCTCAGGTTATGAAAAAAACCAACATCTACACCTCCACATAGTCCGTCAGCAAGCCAAACAGCGGTGCGGCAAAACAAAGCCTGGCTGGAAACTCGGTCAACCAATGCCTTATACTGTGGGTCTGTTAATCGCCAAAAAATAAAAAGAGAGCTCACCATGTGCCATATTTTTGCTGGTCAGAATCCTGAGAATTATAAATTTGTCACCCGCTCGCTGCGCTTAGCTGGCCACTCGACGAGTGTTAAGTTGGAAGCCAAATTTTGGAGTATTCTCGATGGCGTCGCGGCAGAGCAGGAAGTCAGCACCCCACAGTTTCTCTCTAAAATTTATGATGAAGCACTGGATATAAACGGCGATGTGCCCAACTTCGCCTCCTTACTACGTTGTGCCTGCGCACTCTATCTCGAAAAACCGAACGAGGTAATGAGTACCGTGCGCGAACAACTCTCAGTGGCTAGCTAACTTACTTACAGCAAAGACTATGTGTGTGGTACTCCAGTACCACCTAACCGGCAGAGAAAGAATTAACCTTTACGACATCAATCAGATGAGGTTAATTCAGAAATGGCCAAAGCTATCCATTCCATGATCCGAGTGTTTGATTTAGATCAGTCACTCTCTTTTTACCAACAGGCGCTAGACCTGAATATCGCAGAACGTCTCGACTTTGACGATTTCACACTGGTCTATCTGCGTAACGACGAAAACGATTTCGAAATAGAGCTCACCCATAATCACAACCAAACCGAGCCCTATACTCACGGCTCCGGTTATGGTCACCTCGCTGTCTGTGTTGACGATGCCGTCGCCTCGCAACAGCAACTCACCGAATTAGGCTATCAACCCGCCGAGGTGAAAGAGTTTCACCGTGATAATCAATTATTTGCGCGTTTCTTTTTTGTCACCGACCCTGATGGTTACAAAATCGAGTTTTTAGAAAAACATGGTCGCTATCAATAACCCTCTGCTACAGCATTCCGAAACCACAACAATAAAATTCCGGAGTTGAGTATGACAAAGCAAAACTTGAGCCGTAGAAGCTTCTTAAAAAAAGGCACCATGACCGCAGCCGGTGCCGTTGCTATAGCCCTATCAGGCATCAGCATTAGCCCCAGTGCATGGGCAATGACGCTAACCACACTTGATCATAAAACAGGCAAGAGCCTTTCGGCTCTCTGTCGTGTTCTCTATCCTCACAACCAACTGACGAATGTTTACTACGATGCCTGTGTCGAAGGATTAGATGCTAACGCCAAAAACGATCCCGCCTTACTGACACTATTGACCGAGGGTGTTCAGACTCTCAATGCACACAGCCAAAATAACTTCTTAGCCTTATCGGCTGAGCAGCAGCTTGTCGTGGTTAAGAAAATTGAAGGCAGCCCTTTCTTCAATCAGGTACGTAGTCACGTCGTGGTGGCACTGTATAACAATGACAAGATCTGGAGCCTGTTTGGCTATGAAGGCCCCTCTTTCCCCTACGGTGGTTATTTAGAACGTGGCTTCAACGATATCGATTGGCTGCCTAACCACTAATAAGATTAAGGATAATAACAATGAAAAAATTTGATCTGAACGATAGCAGTGTCGTGGTTGTCATCGGTTCTGGCGCAGGGGGCGGCACCCTCAGCAATGAATTAGCACAGAAAGGCATTAATGTGGTCTGCTTAGAGGCAGGCAAGCACCTCGATTTTAGAACCGATTTCGTTAACAAAGAATGGGAAATGTTCTCCAAAGAGGCCTGGCTGGACAAGCGTACCGCGTCCGGCGAATGGCGAGTCGCTAAAGACTTCCCGAACCTACCCGCCTGGATCTGTAAAACCGTCGGCGGCTCAACCCTGCACTGGGCAGGCGCCAGCTTAAGATTTCAAGAACACGAATTCAAAGGCCTTAGCACCTACGGCCATGTTGAGGGCGCCAACCTATTAGATTGGCCGATTACGCTTCAAGATCTAGCGCCCTATTATGATAAGGCCGAAGATAAAATGGGGGTGACACAAACTAACGGCATCCCCGCATTACCCGGCAATAATAACTATAAGGTGATGGAGGCTGGCGCAAAACAGCTCGGCTATAAGGAAGTTCATACCGGGCGTATGGCGATCAATTCACAACCCCGAGATGGTCGTGGATCATGTCGTCAACTAGGGTTTTGTTTCCAAGGTTGTCGAATGGGCGCTAAGTGGTCAACACTTTATACTGAGATTCCTAAAGCTCAGGCTACCGGACACTTCGAGCTGCGCGCAGAGTCCCATGTGCTACAAATAACCCATAACCAAGCGGGCAAAGTCGATGGCGTTGTCTACATGGATGCCAACGGTCAACAACAACAGCAGAAAGCCCGTATAGTCTGCGTTGCCGGTAACTCAATTGAAAGTCCACGGTTATTACTGAATTCCGCCAGCACACTATTTCCAGATGGGCTGGCTAACAGCTCGGGCCAAGTGGGCAGAAACTACATGCGCCATGTGACAGGCTCCGTCTATGGTGTATTTGAAAAGCCCGTTAATATGCATCGCGGCACCACGATGGCGGGTATTATTCAGGATGAATCCGACCATAATCCCAAACGGGGTTTTGTTGGGGGCTATGAAATGGAAACCATATCGCTCGGCCTACCCTTTTTAGCCGCCTTCCTCAACCCAGGCAGTTGGGGCAAGGAGTTTACCGGCGAATTAGACAACTATGAAAATATGGCGGGTATGTGGCTCGTTGGTGAAGATATGCCACAAGAAACCAACCGAATTACCCTAAACCATGAGGTCAAAGACCACTATGGTCTACCGGTTGCTAATGTTCATGTCACCGATCATCCCAATGACATTGCCATGCGAGAACATGCTTACAAGCAAGGGGCGGCGGTATATGAATCGATTGGCGCACTGAATACCATTCGAGTGCCGCCCTATCCTAGCACCCATAACCTTGGTACCAACAGAATGAGCCTTAACGCCAAGGATGGGGTCGTTAATGGTTGGGGTCAGAGCCATGATATCGATAATCTATTTATATCCGATGGCAGCCAATTCACCACCGGAGCGACTGAAAATCCAACACTCACCATTGTTGCCTTAGCCATTCGACAATCTGAATACATTGCCCGTGAGATGGCGGCCATGAATATCTAAAGCGTTCTTCACTCGATCCTGACTAATCGCCATTCGGCGCAGTGCTTACTGTGAGACGGTTAGTCAGTGATCTAACCTAAGTGACTTCCCTCCGTTTCGGAGGGCTTTTTATCAAAGATGATAGAAAAGTAATGTTTGAGCGTTAACTCAGCGACGTTACTTCCCCACCCATGTTTCTTCCGCCTGTATCACATCCAAAAACCAATCCCTGAAAGAACGAAACGCGGGATTATCTCGCTTGCTTTCAGAGTAAGTTAAATAATGCAGCTTTTCTCGATAATCGGTTTCAAACTCACCGACCCGCACCAGCCAACCCTGCTCGATCATGGGCTTCACTAACTGATTCCAGCCGAGACTGACCCCCTGATGATTGAGCACCATCTGAATTAGCATATTATAATCGTTCGCATTAAAAACATGCCGACGACCATCCGAATTATTCACATCCATCGAGACGCCCTGACTGGCCAACCACACTTCCCAATCAACATGTTCGGCAATCTGCGAACGGCCATAGGGACTTAGGTTAAGTAAAGTGGTGTTTAATAAACCATCGAGTGTAACGATATCCGGATTCTGTTTCAGAAACAGGGGTGAACAAACCGGATAGATCAGGTCATAAAACAGGGGGATGGAATGATAACCTTCACGGGGATCACTCACCTTATTAATAAAGATATCTGGATGAACACCCGGCTCCATCTGTAAAAAATTATTGGTAGTGACGATATTCACATCGATTTTCGGGTGATCTGCAAAAAAACCCGGTAGTCGACTCGATAACCAAAATGCAGAAAAGGCCGGCGAACAACAGATAATAAGCTCCTGTTTACGTTTATCGCTGTTTTTAATCCGCTGTGCTGCCTGAGCAATGTTCACAAACGATAGGTAAGCCGCATCATACAAAATAGTGCCCGCTTCTGTCAGCTCAACGGCTCGACCTGCCCGCTTAAATAAACTAACCCCTAAAGAAGCTTCCAACTCTCTTATTTGACGACTGATTGCCGCCTGAGTTACGCACAACGCTTCTGCGGCACGGGTAAAGTTTTGATATTTAGCGGCGGCAACAAACGACCTTACTGCTCGCAAGGAGGGCATCTTCACTAAAATCTGGTCGGGCTCTACATGTTTAACCATAACGTCAGGTATTCAATTCTCTTAATAAAAAGTCGCTTTATCGGTTTCTCACCCGGCCATAAACTGAAATTGTAAATATAAGCAGGATTCAACTTATTCACAGCAGTTTAAACTGTGCTACTGGTTTCGTCTCTCAGTTTTACGACACCAGCGTGAACGTCAACGACAGCAGCACCAGTGTAACTTCAGCGGCCAATAAAGCCATAACAATAAAAGCCTACCGTAGTGTAGGGTCATAGGAGCCACAAAGATGACCAACAAAACCAAAACTCTGGAGCTCATCAATCAACGTAAACCTCGACATGCACTCACCCGCGAGATCTATCGTGACGAAGAGGTCTATCAGCAAGATCTAGAACAGATCTGGCACAAAGAGTGGATTTTTGCCGGTCATACTTTTGAGATCGAAAAGTCTGGCGAGTACCTCACCATTCAGGTGGGTGATTACCCCGTCGTTATTGTGCGTGACGATCAAAATAATGTGCGCGCCTTTCATAATGCTTGTCGTCATCGGGGTTCGCGCGTTTGCTCAGAAGCCAAAGGTAAAACCGCTAAACTAGTCTGTCCTTACCACAAATGGACGTTCGGCCTCGATGGTAAACTTCTATTCGCGGGTAACATGGGCGAAAAATTCAACAATGATGATCACGGCCTGATGCCGGTACACTGCGAGATCGTCAACAGCTTCATCTATATCTGTGTTGCAGATCAGGCTCCGGATTTCGAGCAGTTTCGTCAGGATGTTTCACCCTTTATTGCGCCTCACAACTTAGAAAACTGTAAGGTCGCCCATGAAGCCAACTTACTTGAAAAAGGCAACTGGAAACTGGTATTTGAAAACAACCGCGAATGTTATCACTGCGACAGTAACCATCCAGAGTTGCTAAATTCATTCGTCGAAAACCTCTCGGTTGCCGGCGTTGGCGGTAGCGATGATCCAGAACTAACCGCTCATTGGGATAAGTGCGAAGCAGCGGGTTTACCAAGCCGCCTAGTGATGGATGAAGCAGGCCAATACCGCATGACCCGTATTCCACTGGCTGCAAAAGCGGTGAGTTACACCATGGACGGCAAGCCCGCGGTCAACGGTCGTTTAGATAATACCGATGTTGAAGATATCGGCGCACTGCTGTATTTCAACTACCCATCCACCTGGAATCACTTTTTGGGCGACCATGCACTGAGCTTCAGGATATTGCCGCTATCCTCCGGCGAAACATTGGTCACCACCAAGTGGATCGTGCCGAAAGATGCCGTTGAAGGCGTCGATTATGATCTCGACACACTCACCAAAGTTTGGCTGGCCACTAACGATCAGGACCGTCAGCTCGTCGAAGAAACCTTTAGAGGTGTTAGCTCACCCTCTTATATCCCAGGCCCATTCTCTGAAGTTGCCGAAAATGGCGTATGCCAGTTTGTTGATTGGTACTGCGACACAATGAAAAGCAAGTTGAGTTAAGTCGCAACTGACCACAACCCAGCCTGTTTCTGCAGGCTGGGTATTTCTGTTTATACTCCTCAAGATAACCCTCAAGACAGTCCTTAAGACAGCCCTTAAGATAGCCCTTAAGATAGCCCTTAAGATAGTCCTTAAGACAGCACTTAAGACAGCACTTAAGACAGCACTGCAAAATAGTTCTCAATACAGCGCTCGTCATACTCACGCCCTGCATATGACGATAGACCTAATTCACCATCTCAACCCCTTTCCCCCATTTTTAGTTATTAATACAGTTTTAAGCTGCATTTTTATCATCACTAATAACTAAACGTTATGGTTTTTACGGAAAATTAGTCGTTGGACGATTTTTCTCAAACCCCTTAACTTAAATGGGGTGAACAACAGAACAATAAGAAGAATGCTGCACCGAAAATTGATCATTTTGACGATCAGCTGACGGTACAGTCATTAAAGGACTGAGGGAGACACTCACCGCAGTTCATAAAGATAACAAACATAAAAATTGATAGAGGGCAGCATGACAGACTCCACAAATATTCTGTCTATCAGAAACGTCTATAAAGTATTCGGCGACCAACCGGATACGGCAATGCAGATGCTCCGTAACGGCGAAAGTAAAGATCAAATTTTTGATAAAACGGGTCAGACGGTCGGTGTTTTCGATGCGTCATTTTCCGTTAAGAAGGGTGAAATTTTTGTCATCATGGGCCTTTCAGGCTCAGGCAAATCAACGATGGTCCGGTTGCTCAATCGGCTGATCGAACCAACCGCCGGCACCATTGAGTTAAACGGCAAAGATATTACCGCCCTAGGTGACGCCGACCTGCTGGATGTTCGCCGTAAAGAGATGAGCATGGTGTTCCAGTCCTTCGCGCTAATGCCGCATATGTCCGTGATGGAAAATGCCGCTTTCGGCTTGGAAATCTCCGGTATCGAACGCCACGAACGTGAACGCAGAGCCCTTGAGGCACTCGAACAGGTGGGCTTAGGTGAACATGGTTCAAGCTTTCCACACCAGTTATCCGGCGGTATGCAACAGCGTGTTGGTCTAGCACGTGCGCTGGCAAATGACCCAACCATTCTCCTGATGGATGAGGCCTTTTCGGCACTCGATCCATTGATTCGCTATGAGATGCAAGGTGAACTGATCCGGCTGCAGAAAGAGCAGGAACGCACCATTATTTTCATCTCCCACGATCTCGATGAAGCGATCCGTATCGGCGATCGTATCGCCATTATGGAAGGCGGGCGGGTTATTCAGGTCGGTACTCCAAAAGAGATTATGAGCAACCCCGCTGATGAATATGTTGAAACCTTCTTCAAAGGTGTCGATGTCAGTAAGTTTCTTAAAGCCGGCGACATTGCCTGTAAAGAAAGCGGTTGCAGCATTCGCATCAATGGCGCTGTACAGCCGTTTAATCCAGCCAATAGCCAATTTGGTTACCTACTGGATGGCCAGGACAAGTTACAGGGAATTGTGCCGCTTAACGAGGTTGACGCCTCCGACAATGTTGATGCCTTACTCTCCCGGCAGGTCAAGCAGCATCAATCCATTTATAGCGACGACATGATCAAAGATGTGATCAAAAAAGTCGCCAATGCTAGCTATCCGGTGCCGGTCATCGCTCGCAACGGTCGTTTCTGTGGTGTGATCTCCAAAGATCTACTGCTGCAAACAATGAGCCACAGCTAATCACTCTTTAATAACAATAATTCGGGGAAGAACTATGTCAGAATTTAACCTGCTAGACCCTTTTCAGTTTCTCACTATCCCGCTGGGTGACTGGGTCGAGAGCATTCTCAACTATTTAGTACAAAATTTTCGTGAATTTTTTCGCGCTATCCGCTGGCCAATTGATCAGGTCTTAGAGTTCTCCGAAGCGATATTACAATCAATTCCACCACTGATCGGTATCATCTTATCGTCACTCTTGGGCTGGCAACTCGCCGGTAAAAAAATGGGGTTATTTTGTGCCATTACCCTTTTCAGCCTCGGTTTGATCGGTGTCTGGTCGGCATCAATGACCACCCTCTCATTGGTGCTCACCTCACTGTTTTTCTGTGTTGTATTCGGTGTGCCGCTGGGCATTCTGTCAGCCCGTAGTGACCGCGTAGAAAGAATCGTCCGTCCACTACTCGACGCCATGCAAACACTGCCTGCATTTGTTTATCTGGTGCCGGTCGTCATGCTGTTTGGTATTGGTAATGTGCCCGGCGTATTGGTCACCATCATCTTTGCCCTGCCGCCGCTGGTTCGCCTCACTAACCTCGGTATCCGTCAGGTGCCTGAAGATAAGATTGAAGCCGCCCGCGCATTCGGCTGCACACCTAAACAGATGCTCCTGAAGGTTCAATTACCTCTAGCTATGCCGACCATTATGGCGGGGGTCAACCAAACCCTGATGCTGTCACTTTCAATGGTTGTAATCGCCTCAATGATTTCAGTCGGCGGGCTTGGACAAATGGTATTACGGGGCATTGGCCGTTTGGATATGGGCTTGGCAACCGTTGGCGGTGCAGGTCTGGTACTGCTGGCCATCTTCCTTGATCGCTTAACCCAAGCAATGGGTGAACGCTCAGATATAAACAATACCTTACATTGGTACGAAACGGGTCCCGTTGGTTTCTTCGTGCGTGGCTACCGCAGCATGCAAACCCGCTAATTACTTAGCTAAATGATGCTCAACTTAAAAAAATAAATGAGGATTTACTCATGATCCAGTCACACCTGAAAAAACTCAATCGCTCGATGGTCAAACTGACCGCAACCGCTGCCCTAGCCGCACTGACCTTCAGTGTAACCACTCAAGCAGAATCCCTGCCGGGTAAGGGCGTTGAAGTGACGCCTATTTTTCCCAGTATTGCCGAAGAACGTTTTCGTGGTGAAATAGCCATTGCTGGATTAGAAGCGCTCGGGTACGACGTTGAAGACCCGAAAGAAACCGAATATGCCACCATGATGCTGGCGCTGTCATACGGTGATGCAGACTTCAGTGTACACATGTGGGATATCCTTCATGACAGCTTTTATCAAAAAGCCGGTGGCGATAAATACATGGTTAAAGCAGGGGATACCATTCCCGGTGTTTTACAGGGTTACCTGATCGATAAAAAGACCGCTGATAAATACAACATCACCAAGCTGACCGACCTTAAAAAGCCGGAGATTGCTAAATTATTCGATGCCAATGACGACGGTAAAGCCGATCTAACCGGCTGTAACCCAGGCTGGGGCTGTGAGTTGGTGATTAACCACCATATGAAAGCCTATGGTTTAGAAGACACCGTTAGCCACAATCAGGGATCTTACTTTGCCCTCATGGCCGACACCATTACCCGTTACAAGGAAGGTCAGCCAATCTTCTACTTCACTTGGGTTCCACAATGGATCGCCGGTGTACTGGTAGAAGGCGAAGATGTTGTCTGGTTAGAAGTACCACACACATCACTCCCCGACGGCAACAACGATGTTAACACCAGCTTTGAAGGTAAAAACCTAGGGTTTGCGGTCGATCAAGTAAAATCCGTATTGAATCGCGAATTCGCTGAAGAAAACCCTGTCGCCACTAAGTTTCTATCATTGGTACAGATAACCGCCGGTGATGAAAGTGCTCAGAACTTGAAGATGCAAAATGGCGAAAAATCTATTGCCGATATCAAGCGTCATGCTCACGACTGGATTGCCGCTCACCAAACTAAGTTTGATAGCTGGTTAGCCGCTGCCCGGGCCGTTGCAGAATAATCTCACCCTAAGCTAAACAAAGGCACTTTCGAGAGACGCTTTCGAGAAGCACTTTCGAGTGCCTTTTTTACCCTCTACTGAGTCTTTATCAGCAGGATTATTTGCCATGAATTTGTATCACTTTGTGCAAACGCTGAGTTTTTCTAACCTACCGGAAGCAACCCGTCACCGTGTCAGCACCTCATTGCTGGACATCATTGGCGTGCTAGCCGGTGCCATCAATAACCAAACTAGCCAGAATATCCGTGAATATGCCCAACAACACTACCCGAGTGCCAACCATAGCGCTCGGCTACTGTTTGATGGACGTTCTGTGCACCCTCTCGGCGCAGCCTGGGCCGGTGGTTTCAGTGCCGATAGTTTGGACGCCCACGAAGGTCACTTTACCTCTAAAGGTCATGCTGGCGCGACGGTCGTACCTGCCCTACTGGCACTGGCTGATGCCTATCGTCAGCAGGGTCATGAGATCAGCGGTGAAACCTTCTTATCAGCGTTGACAGTGGCCTACGAAACGGGCCTGCGTGCCGGTGTTGCGCTCATGGATAGTGCCTCTGAGTATCATGCTTCCGGGGCTTTTTCCGGACTGGGCGTAGTCTGTGGAGCCGCTCGTTTACTCAATATGAATGAAGAACAGTTTCTCCATGCACTGGGGATCGCCGAATACTTTGGCCCACGCTGCCCAATGATGCGTTTAATTGATTTCCCGTCCAACCTTCGGGATGCTCATGGCGCGGGGGCCTATGCCGGTCTTAATGCGGTCTTTATGGCGCAATCCGGTATTACCGGCGCACCGGCAGAAACCGTTGCCGACGACACGATCGCCCACTGTTGGGATGACCTAGGTGAACGCTGGGAGATCGATGCCCAATACTTTAAGCCTTGGCCGGTATGCCGCTGGGCACAGCCATCACTGACCGCGGTCACGGCGTTGCTGCACGCGCATCCAGAAATTAACGGAGACAGTGTCGATAAAATCGAGATTGAAACGTTTCATGAGTCGATGCGTCTCCAAGGACATTTCCCGCGCAATGCCGATGAAGCGCAATATGGGCTGGCCTTTCCCGTCGCCGCCTTAATTGCTAGGGGTCAGGTAGGCCCGTCTGAAGTTACCGGGGACGCTATCTTTGCCGATGATATTCTAGCGATCAGTGGCAAGATCGAGATTAAAGAAGCGGCTGACCTGTCTGCACGGTTTCCGCAAGAGATCCTGTCCCGCGTTACCCTAACGCTGAAAGACGGTCGCTGTTTCACTAGTCCGATCACCCAGGCCAAAGGCGACCCAGGCACGCCGATGAGTGACTCAGAGTTTAAAGAGAAGTTTGCCCGCCTCGCCGGTGTTAACCTTGAGCTAGCCCGATGCCAGCAGATAGTCACTGCGGTTGAACAATTGGATAATGCCCCACACTGTAACACGCTGTTTAATCTAATCATGCAACCCTAAAAGGTCGCTGGAACGCTTTTCCAGCTCCACACAACCCGTTGATAAAGCGAGATAAAAAGCCGTTAAGGTCGTAATTACTACATCTATTGTTAAAAATAGCAGTACAATTACCTCCTTAAACGGCCCATCTTTTCATCTATAGAGACGCGATCAATGACAGACTCACCGACCAAACGAGACTTCAGCAAAGCGATCAGTGATACCAACAAGGTATTTTTAAACGAGAATAACGCTGAGCAACAGCTGGTTAAAGTCGGTTTTATTCTGCAGAAAAACTTCTCGATGGTGGCCTTTACTGGCGCGGTCGATGTGCTGGTAACCGCCAATCTCGTACTGCCGGGGCAGCGCTTTGATTATATGACCCTCGGGATCGATTCCCGTATGGTCACCAGTGATCTAGGTATCGATATCGCCACCGGCGGCACCATTGAAACCCTGCCTATTCAACATCGTAATGAGTTGGACATACTGGTTGTCTGCGGCGGTTTTCGCTGTTCACTGGCCCCTAATGCCAAACTCACCACCTGTCTAAGAGCGGCGGATAAATTGGGGATCACCTTGGCGGGCCTATGGAACGGCGCCATTCCGCTGGCCCATGCCGACCTAATGGCACAACAAGAGTGTGCCGCCCATCCAGACAACCATGCTTATATGCGCGAACAGTTCCCTAACACCAAGGTGTCCGACAAAACGCTGGTGATTGGTGAAAAACGCGCCACCTGTGCCGGCCCCGTGAGCGCCCTAGAGATGATGCTGAAACTGATTGCTCAACGGCAGGGTAATGACATTGTTCGCGCCGTAAGAGAGATCTTAAGCTGCGATCAGGTTGCTGAAAATCAAGAATCGATTCCGTTACAGGTCGGTGATAACCCAACCTTTCCGGAAACGCTACGCAACATCATGGTATTGATGCGTAATAATATCGAAGAGCCTCTCAGCCTTGAAGAACTGGCTGATTGTATCGATATCTCCCGCCGCCAGATGGAGCGCTTGTTTCAGACTCACCTAGAGACAAGCCCATCACGCTATTACCTAGAGCTGCGTATCACTCACGCCCGCCGCCTGCTACTCCAAAGCAACGAGAGTATCACCAATGTCTCGCTCGCCTGTGGTTTCGTCAGTACCAGCCATTTCAGCAACTGCTTTAAAGATTACTTTGGTTTGTCACCCAGCGCCGTCCGACAAAAACAACATAACTAGCCCTCACTAAGAGATATCGCCGCCTTGAGTATCAACGTTAGCTTTATACTGTTACCAGGGTTTGCCCTCACCTCTTTTTCGCTCGCAATTGAAGCGCTGAGTGTGGCGAATTTACTCCGTGGCGAAGCCCTGTATCACTACAGCATCTGCTCACCGGAAGAGAGTCTTCAGCAGCATATTCTTAGTTCTAATGGTGTGCCTGTGACAATGACAGCTACTCTCGATAGCTGTCATCATAGCGAATTAGTATTGATTGCCGGCTATCAACATTGCGCCCGCTATCACAACCAAGCGCTAACCCTCCTGCTCAAACAATTAAACCGACAGGGTCGTCGAATTGTCTCGTTGAGTAGCGCCAGCTTTATTCTTGCAAAATGTGGTTTATTACAAGGTAAGAGTTGCACCTTAGTGCCTGAACATTTGAACATTTTTGCTGAGCTTTACCCACAGATTGCTCTGCAGGAAAACCTATATACCGTCACCGATAACATTTTCACCAGTGCCGGTGGCACTGCCACTCTCGATCTGATGCTCTACCTTATCGGGCAAGATCAGGGGCGCGATTTTATTTATCAAGTCTCGCAGCAATTTATGCAAGAAAGAATCCGTAGTAGTGCTGAGATGCAGACCACTTGCCAGCAAGTCAGCTTGCGAATTAAATCACCCTGCTTAGGGGCGGCGGTCGAACTCATGAAGAAACACCTAGACCGCCCCTACCCCATTGCGACATTGGCCAAGCGGATAGGCACAACACAGCGCAATTTAGAAATGGTGTTTCAAAAATATGAACAGACAACCCCTGGCCGTTACTATGTTCAGCTGCGTTTACAGCAAGCCAAACAGTTACTGGAAGAAAGCCATCTGAATCTCAGTGCCATTGCTCAGGCCACCGGATTCAGTTCACAAAGCCACTTTGGCAAATGTTTTAAAGAGCGCTACGGTTGTTCCCCCTCGGCCCTCAGAAAACATTAATTTCTCGTTTTAACACGCTATATTTTCGCTTTGGTGATAGTCCGAAAAGCCCCTAATCACAGACACTACCTCCTACAACAGCAATAACTAAACCGTCTTATTTAGGGGTGATATCATGTCTACTACCGCTGCAGTTCAAATGGATCCAAGACTACAAAGTAAAACCACGACCTTCAACGAAATACCGGTCATCGATATAGCACCTCTGATCGATGGGAGTAACCCTCAGCAAGTCGCCAAAGAGCTGGCCTTTGTCTGTGAGCATATCGGTTTCCTCTATATCAAAAATCACGGTATCGATAAGCAACTCATCTCACAGATGTATGCACAAACAAAAGCTTTCTTTGATCGACCCATGGAAGAGAAACAGAAACTCAATATTATTCATTCAGGGCCAACATTGCGCGGCTACATTCCCATGTATGGCGAAAATGTAGACCCAGACAATACTCGTGATTATAAGGAAGTCTTTGATTTTGGCCTGCACGAGCATGAGGTTTCGCCCTTCTTCGGCCCAAACCTGATGCCCGCAAATGACCCCGATGGTTTTCGTATCATCACCGAACAATACCATCAAGCTATGATGACGCTAGGACGTACCTTAGTCAGCGGTATCGCGTTAAGCCTAGGACTACCGGCTGATTATTTTGAAAAGCTACAACAAAACCCCATCACCATTCAACGCTTACTCCACTACCCACCGCAGACAGGCGCAGTGAGTCAGCGTGAAATTGGTATCGGTGCACATACCGATTATGGTTTTCTCACCATACTGTCGCAGGATAATGTTGGCGGACTTCAAGTACAGAATGCTCATGGCGAATGGATCAGTGCGCCCCCGATCGATGATACCTTTATTGTTAATATCGGTGATTTAGTGCAAACCTTCACCAATAATCGTTATGTCTCGACGCTTCACCGCGTCATCAATACTAGTGGTCAAGAACGTTATTCGATCCCCTTCTTTATGGATCTGGATTTCGATGCCGAAGTGAAAGTGATTGATCAATGTCAGGGGGTAGATAACCCACCACGCTATCAACCCTATACCTGTGGACAACATAAGTACCGCCGCTTTGTTGATAGCTATGAACACCTTAATGACTATCAAGCGCACTGATCGATAGGCATAAAGCAGGGCCGCTCCGCTTTTTAAGCGGACTCGCCCAACGTTGACGTGAGCCAAGCGATGGTCGAGCGGCTCACATCTCAAATCATTAGCATCGATCACTCCAGAGTTAAAATACAACTTCCAGACTCTCTATCCCTTATCGATAAGCCATCCAGATAAACCGTCCAGATAACCCTCTCATTGAGACTGACGATTAAGCCCGAATGTTAACGCCAAAGCATTCAGCAACGTCTTCGCCCAGATATTCAACGATATGTCGCAGCTAAAAACCGTCAAACGACATGAATCAGAAACGACATACTTTCTAATGGTCAATTTACCGGCATGAAATCACTGCCCGTTCACGTCAAAGAAATATCTTTTTACGACAGACTGACAATCAAAGCAAAAAATCAACCTTAAATTTAAAATAATAATAATCATTTAAAATCAACAGTTTATAAAGTTTTTTATGGAAAATCAGTCCACTTAAAAATCAAAAACGGCTTATTCAATAAATTTAAGTTCTAAAAACGACATGTTTCACTTTTGACATTTGCTCAAGAAATAGCCAGTATTATTTTTAATTAAACGATCAATCAATAAAAAATTGCCAAATAAGCTGACCTGTTAAGTTCAGCGACTGCCGCTTTAAGCTGCACCTTAATGCTTGGCAACGATTGAATATAAATAGCGAAGCCTGATCATTCCAACATCAATGTCAGGCAGCAAAAGAAGTGAGACAAACACCTATGCAAACAGCGCTCTATATTAACGGCCAGTATCAAGATGCCACCTCAGGTGAGACCTTTACCAGCGTCAACCCGGCTACCGGAGAGGTGCTTGCGGAAGTACAACAAGCGTCTTTAGCTGATGTCGATCTAGCGGTCGCAGCGGCTAACGCGGGCTTTAAAGTCTGGTCTTCCATGAGTGGCGCTGAACGGGGACGAATTCTGATGCGCGCGGTGGCTATTCTGCGCGAACGTAACGATGAACTCGCCATGCTAGAAGTATTGGATACCGGCAAACCGCTACAAGAAGCCAACTGCGTCGATATCGTCACCGGTGCCGATGTGATCGAATATTATGCAGGGCTGGCCGCTACCATTCATGGACAACAACAAGACCTCGGCGGCACAAACTTTTTCTATAGCCGTCGTGAACCTTTAGGTATCTGTGCCGGTATCGGTGCCTGGAATTATCCGATTCAGATTGCGATGTGGAAATCCGGCCCCGCGCTGGCCGCTGGTAACTGCATGATATTCAAGCCTTCCGAAGAAACACCATTAAGCGTACTTAAACTAGCCGAAATATTTACTGAAGCCGGACTTCCCGATGGCGTTTTCAATGTGGTGCAGGGTGATTATCGCGTCGGTCAGGCGCTCTCCCGTCATCCGGACATCGCCAAAGTATCTTTCACCGGCGAATGCGGTACCGGTAAGAAGGTCATGGCCGATGCGGCTGGGACGCTGAAAGAGGTCACCATGGAACTCGGCGGCAAATCACCCTTGATTGTGTTCGCTGATGCCGATATTGATAACGCCGTTGGCGGAGCCATGCTGGCAAATTTTTACACTCAAGGAGAAGTGTGCACCAACGGCACTCGAGTGTTTGTCCATGACAGCGTCTACGATGAATTTGTAAGCAAAGTGGTTGAACGCACCGAACGCATGGTGATTGGCGACCCAACCAATCTAGACACTCAGGTAGGCGCGCTGATCTCAGAGAATCATATGGAAAAAGTGCTCGGATTTATCGATGCAGCCAAAGCCGCCGGTGCTCGCTTGGTTTGTGGTGGTGAACGCGTCACTGAAGACGGCCTGACTAACGGCTTTTTTGTCAAACCCACCGTGTTTGCCGACTGCACCGATGAGATGCCAAATGTACAAGAAGAGATCTTTGGGCCAGTCATGTCGATCCTGCGGTTTAGCCATGAAGATGAGGTTATCGAGCGCGCCAATGATACTGAATATGGCCTCGCCGCGGGGGTTTTCTCCACTAACTTTTCCCGTGCTCACCGTGTGATTGCACGCCTTCAAGCCGGTATCTGTTGGATCAATACTTGGGGCGCATCTCCCGCTGAGATGCCCGTCGGTGGCTATAAACAGTCTGGGGTTGGCCGAGAAAATGGGATCGAGACGCTCAATCATTACACCCAAGTGAAGAGCGTGTATGTCGAACTTGGGGATGTGGAATGCCCCTATCAATAACAGCAATAGCTAAATCGCCCCTAGTAGCCTATTGATGAAGCGCTGTCACATGATGGTGGTAAACAAATAGGCAATTATATTCAGTTCATGAGTAAGCGGTAGCAGTATGACGAACACAAAACAGTATGATTACATCATCGTTGGCGCAGGTTCTGCGGGCTGCGTTCTCGCCAACCGACTCACCGAGAGTGGCCAACACAACGTGCTGATTCTTGAAGCCGGCGGCAGTGATAAAAGCATCTTTATTCAAATGCCCACCGCCCTATCCTACCCGATGAATACGCCCAAATACGCTTGGCAGTTTCATAGCGAAAAGGAGCCTTACTTAGATGGCCGCTCAATGCACTGCCCGCGGGGTAAAGTGCTGGGCGGTGGCTCATCGATTAATGGCATGGTGTATGTTCGAGGTCATGCCTGTGATTTCGATGAGTGGGAAGCACAGGGTGCCACTGGCTGGGGCTATCAACAGTGCCTGCCCTACTTCAAAAAAGCGGAAAGCTGGGATCATGGTGGTGATCAATACCGCGGCAATAGCGGCCCATTAACCACCTGCGGTGGTAATGATATGCAGCTCAACCCGCTCTATCAGGCATTCATTAATGCTGGCGAAGACGCCGGTTACCCCACCACCGATGATTATAACGGTTACCGTCAAGAAGGCTTTGGCACCATGCACATGACCGTTAAAAACGGTGTGCGAGCATCCACCTCAAATGCTTACCTGCGTGATGCTATGAAACGTAGCAATCTAACCCTGATCAGTGGTGTACTCACCCGTAAAGTGGTGTTGGATGGTAAGCGTGCTAGCGCCGTTGAGTATGAGCAAAACGGCCAGATCACGGTCGCAACGGCGGCTAAAGAGGTTATTCTGGCGGCCGGCTCTGTCGGCTCGCCGCAACTACTACAACTCTCGGGTATTGGTCCTGAAAAGGTGCTGCAGGACGCGGGTGTCGACGTGATCCAAAATTTACCCGGTGTGGGTGAAAACCTGCAGGACCATTTGGAAGTTTATTTTCAGTATCATTGCCAACAACCGATCACTCTGAACGGTAAACTCGACTTTTTCAACAAAGGCCTGATTGGCGCTCGCTGGATGCTATTTAAGGATGGCCTCGGCGCAACCAATCACTTTGAATCCTGTGGTTTTATTCGTTCAAGAGCTGGCTTGAAATGGCCCAATATTCAATATCATTTCCTACCCGCGGCCATGCGATACGATGGCGGTAAAGCGATCGAGGGACACGGTTTTCAAGTGCATGTCGGCCCCAATAAGCCTGAAAGTCGGGGTCATATCCGCATTCAATCAGCCAACCCTAAAGCAGCACCCAGTATTCTATTTAACTACATCAGCACGCCACAGGATAAACAGGACTGGCGCGATACGATCCGTCTCACGCGGGAACTACTGAATCAACCCGCCATGGATGCTTATCGCGGCGAAGAGATTCAGCCCGGCACTGACATTGAATCCGATGAAGCAATCGATCAGTGGGTGCGTGAAAATGTAGAGAGCGCCTATCACCCATCCTGTAGCTGTAAGATGGGCGCAGACAACGACCCTATGGCGGTACTGGATAACCAGTGTAAAGTTAGAGGTATCGATGCACTGCGGGTGGTTGATTCATCTATTTTCCCAACGATCCCTAATGGCAACCTTAATGCCCCGACCATTATGGTGGCCGAAAAAGCAGCCGACTTGATTCTAGGTCAGCAGCCATTACCTGCGGAGCATGTCGATGTCTGGATTGATGAAGAATGGCAAAGCCGTCAACGTTTAGGTCATGCTAAGCGCCCGCTGATAAACGATAATTAAGTGATTCGATACCGGCAGAACCCTGTTCTGCCCTGCTGCACAGAAATCGTTGCAGCACTAAAAAAACGCCACAGAAGAGAAAACTAGCGCATCTAATTTAATGACAACAAAGGTATTCACGCATGAATGTACAACGGAAAAACACCAGTTCAACACCGATGCTTAACCGCTTCACTCGCGTATTAGGGCTTACCGTCGTCAGCCTAACAGCTTCCACCGCCTTTGCCGGACAATGCGATAACATTCGTTTTTCAGATGTTGGTTGGACCGACATCACCGCCACCACCGCCGTCGCCAGCGAGGTTGTTACTGGCCTAGGTTACACACCCTCGACCCAACTGTTGTCCGTACCCGTCACCTATACATCGTTAGCCAATGGCGATATCGATGTCTTTCTGGGTAACTGGATGCCCACCATGGAAGCAGATATCGCTAGCTACCGTGAAGCAGGCACCGTTGAAACCGTTCGCGCTAACCTAGAAGGCGCAAAATATACGCTGGCCGTGCCTAAATACGCCTATGACGCGGGCTTAAAAAGTTTTGCTGATATTGCAAAATTTAAAGATCAACTGAAAGGCCGAATCTACGGTATCGAGCCTGGCAATGACGGCAACCGCCTGATTCAAGGGATGATCGATGAAAATGCATTCGACTTAAAAGGTTTCAAACTCGTTGAATCCAGCGAAGCGGGCATGATCTCTCAGGTCAGCCGTTCGGCAAAGCGTGAGCAATGGGTTGTCTTCCTCGGCTGGGCACCACACCCGATGAACGCCAATATCGATATGGAATACCTCTCCGGCGGCGATGATGTTTTTGGCCCGAACTACGGTGGCGCCAACATTTACACCAATGTTCGACAAAACTACACCCAAGAATGCCCGAATGTCGGCCATCTCCTGAAAAACCTGTCATTTAGCTTAGAAATGGAAAACCAAATTATGGGTTCTATTTTGGATGATGGTATGAAGCCTGCTGCCGCAGCCCGTGCTTGGTTAAAAACCCATCCTGAAGTACTAAACAACTGGCTTGACGGTGTCACTACACTGGATGGCAAGGATGCATTACCTGCTGTGCGTCAATATTTAGAACTTTAGTACGCTAGGCCTTCAACACCTGCAACACTCTTCAAGCGCTATCGGATTAGCCAAGTATCAACATACTTAATTCGATAACGAGGTGATCTTTACCCGCCGATATTCACAACGCTAACCTGAATATCGGCAACCCAACTATAAAAAGGCAGTCGTATGAACTGGATTACAGAACATAAAATCCCATTGGGTAGCTGGATGGAAGCTTTTGTCGATTGGCTAACATTTAATGCGGCGGGATTCTTTGATGCGATATCAATCTCCCTCGAGTGGTTGATCCTCTCCGTGGTCGATATTTTTCAATGGTTTCCACCCTATGTGCCGATGATAATGGCGGCAGCAGTTGCTTGGGCTCTGCACCGCAGTATTCCACTGGTCATCTTTGTCGTCGTTGCGCTGCTATTAATCTTGAACTTAGGCTATTGGCAGGAGATGCTGGAAACCTTTGTGCTGGTACTAACCGCCACCACTATCTCGGTGGTTGTCGGTATCCCGATCGGTATTCTGGCGGCTCACAAGCCACGACTCTATACCTACCTGCGCCCCATACTGGATATGATGCAGACCATTCCCACCTTTGTTTATCTGATTCCTACCTTGGTGCTGTTTGGTTTAGGTGTGGTCCCCGGTCTTATCTCAACCATTATATTTGCCATTGCGGCCCCTATTCGCCTGACCTATTTAGGCATTAGCAAAGTACCAGATGAGCTTATCGAAGCCGGTAAAGCCTTTGGTGCAACCCCTTCCAAACTACTTTTTAAGGTTGAACTGCCAGCGGCGATGCCGAGTATTATGGCGGGCATCACCCAATGCATCATGCTGTCGTTATCGATGGTGGTTATTTCCGCCCTGGTTGGTGCTGATGGTCTCGGCAAACCGGTGATCCGTGCACTCAACACCGTGAATATCTCTCAGGGTTTTGAGGCAGGCTTAGCCATTGTCCTCGTCGCTATCATTCTCGATCGTATCTTCAAAAATCCAGGTTCTAAAGAGGAAGGTTAAACATGTCGGCTATCAGTATTCGTAATTTAGATGTGGTATTCGGTGACAGTGTCGAAACCAGCCTAACGCTACTGGATCAGGGTAAAACCCGTCAGGAGATTATCGATCTAACAGGCAGCGTTGTCGGCGTCCATAACGCCAACATTGAGGTCGCTGAAGGCGAAATCTGTGTCCTGATGGGCCTTTCTGGCTCAGGTAAATCGAGTCTCTTACGGGCCGTCAACGGATTAAACCCCGTTAGCCGCGGTGAGCTGTTAGTACAAGATGGCGATCAGATGGTCGATATCGGCTCCTGCGATGAAGCCACCCTGCGACATATGCGTACTCAGCGTATCTCGATGGTGTTTCAAAGCTTCGCCCTCATGCCTTGGTTAACGGTGCTAGATAACGTCGCCTTTGGTTTGGAGATGCAAGGCATCGGTAAACAGGAACGTCGTGCCAAGGCGATGGAAAAATTAGAAATGGTTGGGCTACATGAGTGGAGCGACAAGTACGCGCACGAGTTGTCCGGCGGTATGCAGCAGCGGGTTGGTCTTGCCCGAGCCTTCGCTATGGACAGTGATATATTGCTCATGGATGAACCATTTTCGGCACTCGACCCGCTGATTCGTAGCCAACTGCAAGATGAGCTGATTGAACTTCAGCAACGGCTCAATAAAACGATTCTATTCGTGAGCCACGACCTAGATGAAGCGCTAAAGATCGGTACGAATATCGCCATTATGGAATCGGCTGAAATCATTCAACACGGTAAACCCGAAGATATTGTACTGAATCCCGTCAATACCTATGTTGAAAACTTTGTCGCGCATACCAACCCGCTCAATGTATTGAAAGGCCGTTCACTGATGACCGAAACGGCTCAATTAGCACGTGATGACGGTATGCTCATCGTTAATCCTAATGACAACACCCGTATCAGTCTCGATGCCTCAGGTCAGGTTATATCGGCTAGCCGCCAAGATAAGCCTCTAGCACTACATCACTGGCAGGAGGGTGAAAATATAGACGCCCTAGCAGAAGGCAGTCTTGTTACCGCATCACCCGATATATCAATGCGGGCTGCGATCGAGATTCGCTATAACACTGGGCTTCCCGTATTGCTAACCGAGAACGAAAGTCTTGTGGGCGTGCTATCCGATAAAGATTTATATCATGCCCTCTTAGGCAAGCACTTTACTTCTGACGCTGAAGTAACCAGCAGCTAATACTGATCGCTAGAGCTGAAATCTGAATAGGTAAACCGCTCTTTTTCATGACCCTATTTATGCACTACCTGATTTATCAGGTAGCGGCAAAACTCACCCTAAATTAGGGCAAACACTCAGAAACATAACGAGTACACACAAGCCAATATCGGAGATTCAACATGTTAAAAAAAATTGCCCTCACGTCCTTAATGGCAACATCCGTCAGCTTCGCACTACAGGCTCATGCTGAGGTGTCTGCCACCGTTTCACTGGTATCTGATTACGTCTACAACGGCGTCAGGAACACCGATGGCGATGCCACCTTTCAGGGTAGTGTCGATTGGTATAACGATGCCGGTTTTTATGTCGGTGCCTGGGCTTCAGGTCTAGATGAAGTCGGTTACAGCAATGCCGAAGTCGAGATCGATTATTATGCCGGTTACGCTGGCAGCATCAATGACGACTTTGGTTATGATATCGGGTATGCCTATTATACTTACCCAGGCGCCGATGATACGGCTGGAGAATACGATTACGGCGAACTCTATGGCGCCATCACCTACAAACAAAACACCACCGCGAAAGTACTCTATTCTGATGATTACTTCGGTGAAGTTGGCAACTCAGTAGTGCTGACCCTGAGCCATACCATCAACCTGCCTGAGGATTTTGCACTAACACTAGAAGCTTCTCACACCAAGTTATTAGAAGACGGTGGCGATAACTACTTTGGCTCTGATATCGATGATGATTCTTATAATCATTGGGGTATCTCTGTCGCTAAAAGTCTAGCAGGATTTGACCTCGCACTAGGTTATACCGACACGGATATCGAAGATAACTACTGGGGTGACATCGCTGATGCACGGGCAGTATTGAGTGTCAGCCGCACCTTTGAATAAATCCATGCGGAGCTAGGTTTACATAAAAACCAAGGAGATAAAGTGGCACTCCCCTTCACACTTTATCACCGTCAAAAAGCCCCAGTTTAATTAAGCTGGGGCTTTTTATATTCACGCGGCAATCAATACAGTTTTATTCATCTAAAGATAAAAACCACAATAAAGATTAAGCCAACTGACGTGTCAAATAGTCAGAAATCATTCTCTGGGCCAGCTCAGCATTAATCCCCTCCGGCGATAATGCGCCTCGCAACCAGATACCATCGATCAATGCCGCAATCCCCTGGGCAACAAACACGGCTTGCTTTGCAGGCAATAACTTTTTTAGCTCTAATTGCAGATATGACAGTAGACGCTTTTCATTCACGCGCTGCAAGCGAAATAGTGTTTCATCGTGCATCGATTGAGACCAAAACGCTAACCACGTTTTAACGACTTTACTGTCCATCTGATCAGACGAAAAATTACCGCCGACAATTGCATGAATGCGTAACACCGGATCGTCTGGACCGGCCTTCTGCAAACGGCTTTTCACTCCTTCAGATAACTGCTTTAAAACCGAGCGCATCGTCGCCTCAAGCAAGCCACCTTTACCCCCAAAATAATGATTAATGATAGCGGGAGAAACTCCCGCATAACGACTAATCATCACCACACTGGCTTTCTGCAAACCAACCGCATTGATCGCTTCCATCGTCGCGTTAATTAACTGCGGCTTCCTAATTTCAGGCATTCCAACTTTAGGCATTCATCCAGGTCCATGTACTTAAATAAGCGTTTAATTAAAAATGCGCTTCTGTCCCGAAACTGTCAACCCCAACCTCAGATGGTTAGCCTAAAATGCCTAAAAATAATCAATCATTTATCGAATAACACCTCTACAGAAGCATTGATATCAACGCTTTATTCAAATTACGAGACGAAGAAACTAGATTAAGGCTGACGTGGCGGCAGCAATTTTTTAACCTGCGCCTGTTCCGCTGCGCTAAGCTCACCATAGGGTTTCAGATAGGGCCAGCCATAGCCCCAGCGAAACTCGGTGGGCCAAAAAGGGCTACCGCCGACTCGCACTCCCGCTAGCATTAAGGCGGCTATCTCAGGCTCTCCCACCCCGGCAACACAGGCTTTTAATTCATTATCTGCCTCCAAGCGTTGCTGATAGGTACCCCCTTGCCAATACGCTAAATCATGCTGTTCACAACAGGAAAGCCAAAGGCTGTTTTGTGCCCGTGTGCCGTTTGGAAACGAGCTACAACCATCACTGGTAAAAGGTTTGAGCTCTTCGTTGCTCGAACAACCCGATAACACCCCGATTAATCCCAAGACTAGCAGATACCTCATCCCCACAATCTCCTGTTATTAAAATAAGGTCGCTGTCATTCACGTATCAATAAGCATAGCCCTATTGAAGCATGACTCACACTTAATTGACTATTTTTTGAGCAATCATGGGAATCTTTTCTATACTGCGATATCACAGTATTAACAACCCACGGGAGATAACAATGAAAGCCCTGCGTCAACGCAATACGCCCAAACCACCTGCCGCCCATGAAAGCCATGAATCCATCCGTCAACAAACCCGTCAATTCCTGCAACAGGGCGGCAAGGTCACCGAAATACCATCAGGCTTTAGCGGCATCCCTCGGCTGCAGGGAGCACACCAAAAAAACGCTAACAACCATTAAATATAGCGGCGTGGTTTAATCCGTCAGCTTTGCCTGCAACGCTGCGACGGTAGCTTCCAGTGCTGCGATACGCTGTTCCAATGAGTGAATCGTCTCCTGACTGATACGCGGTGTTGCTGTGTCTTGCGAAGCGGCGCTGTATTCCGAAGCATCGGCGGCCTCAACCTCACCACTCAACAGATGAGCATAACGAGATTCTCGCTTACCCGCTTCTCGGGGCATCCGCACGACGAGAGGAAGCTCGTCCCGTTGACTCATGGCTTGTAGCACGGTTTCGGTTTCATGCACATCGCGAAAGCTGCATAAACGATGCGTGCGGCTACGCAGTTCTCCAGGCGTTTGTGGGCCTCGCAGAAACAGCGTACAGATAATCGCTAGCTCTTGCTCACTCAGTTTTAATTCAGAAAATTCGGTATTACAAAAGCGGTGTTTATATTTAGCGACCCGACTACCAAAGCCACTCTCTTCACGTATCAGGCGTTTCTGAGTTAACTCATCAATCACCGTCTGCACTTCGGTATCCGATAGCTCCATCACGGGATCACGGTTACTCTTCTGATTACAGGCCGTGGTTAAAGCATTAAGGGTGAGAGGGTACTGATCCGGTGTGGTTTTCTCTTTCTCAATCAAACAACCAATCACGCGGGTTTGCAACAGACTCAGATGCATATCCATGTTCCAGCCTCTTAGAATAAATTATTAACGCTTTCATAAGGTTACCCTATTTTCAGGAAATGGCATCCTAATTATTTAGTCAACTCAACTTTTCGCTGACGGGGTTAACTGGCGATTTCAATCGCTCACTCCTAGACTGATTATCCAACGTTAATAACGAGTCATAGACGATGAATCATGAAATACCACCACGTAACACCTTAGTGGAGGGGCTGTATATCGGCGAGCTTTCGACCATCGGCCCAAGCAACACCGCCAGCGGAATTTTTAAACAAGCGTCGGAGCGTTGTCATAAGATTAGTGAACTGGGCTTGAGTGGCGATATTCAGGTGGATAAACGTGTCCACGGTGGCTCGGAAAAAGCGATCTATCACTATCCGGCTGAACATTATGCCCTGCTGCAACAGGCGCTGCCGCATCTCAGTGGGATGTTTATACCCGGCTCTATCGGGGAAAATATATCGACCCATGGGTTACTGGATAGCGAGGTGCATATCGGTGATACCTTCCGCTTGGGTAGTGCGACTGTGCAGGTCTCTCAACCACGACGTCCCTGTTGGAAGGTCAATCATAAATATGGCAATGCCCATATCGCCGCCCTCATCATGTCGCAAGCGCTATCAGGCTGGTATTACCGAGTCTTAGAAGCTGGACAGCTGCGCCGTGGTGACCATATCGAGTTTCTCGATAGGCTAAATAACAGCATCCCAGTAGCTGAAATCTGGACGCTCTTTATGCAGCACTTAGATAAACAGGCGTGTCATCCTACTCACACCAAGGTTCCCGGCCTGTCGCATGAGTGGTGCTTTAATTGATGAGCATTAATTGATGAGCATTAAGTGATGAGCATTAAGTGATGAGCTTTACAACGCGCTTTAATGCTCGAGCTTTCGTTAACGTGCTAAACGGCCCCATCCTCCAACTGCTTCAACTTGCGATACAACGTGGCTCGGCTAATACCTAACTCCATGGCGGTTGCCGAGATATTGCCCTCATGCTGTTCCAACACTTGTTGAATCGTTAATAGCTCATTGGTTTTCAATGTCGCGCCATTGGCGCAGATGGCCGAGCCAGACGGCACCGATAAACCCTCACCACTTAGTTCTTCGAGAAAGTCATCACTTATATGACTGCTATCAATCTGTCGCTCATCAGGCTCCATAAAAGCGATCGCGACCCGTAACGTGGTTTCCAACTGTCGGATATTACCCGGCCAATGATAACTCAATAGTTGCGACATCATGGCAGAATCAATATCGATCTGACGGCCATCCGGCGTGAGTTGCTGCAAAAAATAGCGAATAAAGTCTTCTTTATCGGTGCGCTCACGAAACGCGGGAATACGCAGGCAAACGCCATTCAGGCGATAATAGAGATCTTCGCGAAACAGGCCTTCCGCCACTAAGGCTTTTAAATCGCGATGCGAGGCACAGATGACAGCGATATCCAATGCTATCTCATCACCGCCGCCCAAGGGCGAGATCGTCCGTTCCTGTAATACTCGTAATAATCTCGCTTGTAACGCTAAAGGCATATCGCCGATCTCATCGAGAAATAACGTGCCGCCTTGAGCCTGCTCCAGACGGCCTATCATGCCGCCTTTACGTGAACCGGTGAACGCGCCTTCGCGATAACCAAACAACTCAGACTCGATCAACCCTTCTGGAATCGATGCACAGTTAACCGCGACAAACGCCCCTTGATGACGTCGGCTATCGAGATGCAGTGACTTAGCCATCACCTCTTTACCAGTACCCGTTTCCCCTTGAATCAACACCGGCAGTTCATGAGACAAAGCTCGGCTACCCATGCGTACACCTTTCTGCAGACGAGGATCTTGGCCCGCCAATTCACTCAATGGTGGTGCATTCAACGCTGCCGAGGTCGGCTTATTACGGCTGATTTTAGGCGTGCTTTGTTGAGGGGCTTTATAACTCAGGGGAAAACTATTCGGAAAATGCAGTAATTCACAGTAAAAATCACCGCCTCGGGTGCGTAACTGACCTCGCCCCTTGCGGTGCAGATCAGTGAGCAACACTTCAGCACGAACCCCAAACAGCTCTTCGAGATTCCGTCCCACCAATTGTTCCCGTTTTCGGTTGAGCAACTGACAGATCTGCTCATTGGCCGCCTGTATATGGCCATCCAGTTCCAGTGCCAATAAACCCTGCCAAGACGAACGAAGGTATTCCGGCCTAGAATGCACACTCAACACAATATGCTGTTGAAATTGACCACTAAAAATACGGTTTTCAATCGACCTTATCGCTTGTTGTACCAAGCTCAGATTGGGCGGCAGATCACCGTTATCGGTTGGCGAAGTAAGATCCAGCACCCCGAGCAGCTCTCCTTTAGGATCAAAAATCGGCGCTGAACAGCAGGAAAGGTAGCCGATCGAATCAAGAAAGTGTTCGCTACCCTGAATCATCAAGGGAGAGCCGTTAACAATGGCGGTGCCGGGACCATTGGTGCCCCGTAACGCTTCCCCCCAATTCGCACCTGGCGCCAAAGCATAGCGCGTACTCGCATCGAGATGACGGGTTTCTCCTTTGATTTTAAGAATGGTCGCCGATTCATCGGTGAGCATCACGAAGCCGCCATCCGTCCTAAAGTACTCAACTAGCTGTTTAATTTCAGGGTGAGCCGCCTCAATTAGGCGACGATTTTTGTCTTTCAAATCGTCGATACAGTCTTTAGACAGGTTCTCAAAATCTAACGGGGCATCACAATTAAGCCCCGCATTGATGCAGCGCAACCAAGAATCTTCTATCTCACTGCGCAAAACACCACTGGGAACTTCCCCCTCTGCGACCAAGCGATGACGGGCCACCTTGACCGTCTGAAGAGAGTCGACTGAAGGTGTGGAAACTGCTGTTTTTTTCATTATTAGGACCACTCACCACTTCTAGACGTTAAACATTAACATAGACTAACTAATTTTTACCTCATCATTCCAGTCATAGCAATCCAATAAATTTCACTCGGCAAGACGCACAACGTAAAAAACCACGACACCTGAAACAGGGTCGTGGAAAGCGATATTTAGACATTCAATGCCCTTTTATCGCGGTTGAAGGAGCAGGGCCTCCTCAATCATGAATCACCGCTAACGCTTAATAGAAGTACATCAGCACCGCTTGCAGATATAGATTACTATCATCATTCGCCTGATTCGCTTTCACGGCAGCGCCATCCGGTGTGTAATAGCCCACCATCGGACTGAAGACAAAATTATCATTAATCGACCAGAGCGCATAAAGATCAACCTCTCTGCCGGACATATCCGCCGCATCATCCTGACGGCCAAAATCCCAATACTGCAGACCGAGGGTGAGATCCGCGCGTGGCTGTAGCAACAACTCTAAACGATTAACATCATTGCCACTGTTCGCAGGCCCAGCATAGTTAGAGGCGACTTCACCCTGAAACCAAGTACCGAATCCACGGGTGAAACCAAAAAATAGCGGATCAAATGCCTCATTATCGGTGGTTGAGCTATCATCTCCGGAAAACGTCGCATAACGATAGTTGAGTGTCGGCGACCAAGGCAGATCGGCAAACGTCCAACCCGCTTCGACATACCACGCGTTAGCATCGTTTTTAACCGCCGTATCGCCGCCACTTTCATCGACGTATTCAAACGACAAAAACAGGTTTTCAATGCCAGCATTACCCTGCCCGCGCAGGCTAACAACATCCATTCCCTTACGCTGATCCCAAAGACCAAAACCGGCCCCTTGATCGACATCCAGTACCGACAGATAACTTAACCCTAGCGTGCCATGCGTATCATCGACCCACTCAAGGTTAACTCCAGCAAGTTCGGTATCCTGATGATAGGGGTTGTCTGACTGTAACCAAAATAGATCACTGCGTAATGGGCCTGCAGGATCGACTTTTAGAATAGCGGTCTTATCAAAGCTTTTTTGTCCCGCTAAGTAGTAAGCACCACCCCGATCCACATCCACACCGGAGATACCCATATCGCCCAAACTGATCGCATCGCCGGCTAAGATAAAGCCATCACCAAGGGTAAACGCTTGACGACCGATAGAGAGATCAAACAGACCGGTACGACTCTGCCAACCGACGTAAGCGTTCTCTACTTTCACTTCACTCTCATCACCGCTGGTATAACCTCCCGCATCACCATCACCACCGGTGCCCAGCGCAATCAGTCCTAAACCGCCGTAAATCGTGCCATTATCGGTCGCCTGACGACCAACCAAATCGCCCTTGATATAACCCTCTTGCCAATCATTGCCGCCATTATCGACGCCATCATAGTTTTCACCGGTGGAAAAAATACCGGCCATGCCTTCAACATTAAACTCAACCGTTTTGCCATCTTGTTCATAGACCGTGGCCGCTTGAACCGCCCCGCTGGCTAACAGTGCACCGACTAACGCATTTACTTTGACAAATTGTCTTGTGTTTTTTTTCATCTTTAAATTCCAGACAACACGGTGCCGCTAACCTTGTTAACTATGCAACAAAGAGCCAAGACACACCGAAGAAGTAGTTTTCAGGTAAAGCTCCCCCTCAGCCGCTCATTGAGAGCAGCGCAAAGGGAAGTTACCCATGACAGAAATCGTTTAGCGAATAAACACCTGAGCGGTGGTGGTGGACATATCGCCACCCGGTAGCTCAATCGTATTCAAATGTTCAAGGGAATCAGCATCAAACACGGCTACATGATTGTGAGTACCCGCTAGATACACTTTGCTACCACTGTGATTGACCGTGACACAATAGTAAGAGTGATCTAACTCGGCGGCGTTAAGCAACGTTTGCTTATCAATATCGTATTTAGCTAAGCGGTTGAGCACGCCATACATGATATTAGGGTCTTTAGGATTCCGCGTACCCGTAAAATAGATCTCGGTGAGCGGGCCAAAGTCTTTGGTTTCAGTGGCTCCGGTTACCAAATTGATATTGAAATAACCATACAGCCAATCCGCCGTATTCAGATCCTCAGAGCCTTCCTGAAAGCGCGCTGTGGTATACAAAATAGTGAAGTCTTGTGTCGGCGTCTGCACCGCCCAGACGTTCAAGACATCCGGCTGAACATAACGCTCCCGCTGCCAGTTACGACTCGGCACAGCGACTTCATATTCACCGCTATGGACATCCATTTTATAGATATCCGCGCCGGCCATGTATAAGCCACCATCTTTACCCATCTGCATCGCCGTGACGAGTCGAGGCGATGGCAACATCCGCGTCGGCTTGGCATCCAAACCCGCATCGGTATTATAAACCGCCAAACGGGTGGGTTGTACCACATAGTGATCGCGCTCCATGAGGGTTGGATTCTGCACTGCATAGAGCTCTTTGCCATCATAGCTCAGGGCAAAAGCATACATGGTTTTCGTCCGCTCCTTGTAACTTTGCGCCATTTCAGCATGGAAGATAACCTCACAGGTATCCATATCCACACCGTAGATATCTTCATAGCCATTATTGAGGATATACGCGGTTTTGTTATCCGGCGCTACCTGCAGTGCCCCTGGGCCAAATCGCCCAGGCATATCACAGGATTTGTAAACCGTATCGGTTTGCAAATCCAATACATGTAGCTGATTAGGGTAGTTAGCCACCACCATATATTCGTTGCCTGACTGCAGTGCAGGCCCCTTGGCAGCAACCGCCAGACCACTGCTTAAGGTTGTCAATCCCAGCGTTAAGGTTGTCAGCATCATCGTCATGCTGCGAGGAAGCATTGTTCTTTTTCTCATCGTAAGCATCCTGTTCCGTTAGTCTTTATCAGCAGGGAATACAGTTCCCAGGTTGCGCCAGTTTTCAGCAGAATTAGTGGCTTGCTCATTCCAGTCAGGATAGGTGTTCATCATGTCGGGCACTTGAGCAGGCCACCAGCATGGATCGGCACAACCATAAAGATCAGATTCCATTGGCTGACACAGGGAAGTGACGCCACCAAAGGCATCAATTTCCCAACCGGGGTCGGTCGTCGCGGTACAGCCCGCTATCGATTGCATCGCCACGACTTCTTCGACCTGATCATCGACAACGGCTTGAGTGAGAGTATGTGCTTTGTTATTAACAGGCTTGAGATGTTTCATATCAATGAGCCCTCCGAGGAGATATGTAACTGTCGATAAAGGCCGGATTTTCGGCCATGATGCGGCTGTAAACTTCGATACCGAAGTCCACCCAATCGCGCATCAGATCGCAGTAGTGATAAACAGGTTGAGCCGGATCTTCAAAACGGGCGTAACTTTCGTGATAACACCCACCGGAACAGAGATTACGAATACGGCAGCTCGAGCAACCGGTGTCGGTGCGATCGAGACGCTGTTCAAGGAAACCACCGAGGCGTTCTTTATCGATACCGGTTTGTACATCACCAAAGGTATCCAGATCAGAACCGGTAAAACGATGACAGAGATTTAAACCACCTTCATGATCCACGGCTAATAAAGCCACTCCAGCGCCACAAGGCAGGGCTTTTTTATTACCCTCGTGAAGATCGGTGATCAACTGATGCATATTGGAAAAGCCAATATTACGATGTTCCAACGCGGCCTCAAGGTACTCTTGACCCAGCATTTTCATGTTACGAAAAACATCAACTAACTCGGCATCACTGAGGTTATAGTAGCTAATGTCACCGGAGGTAACCGGCGCAAAACCGACTTCAGAGAAACCTAATTCGTTAAACAGATGATCCCAGATTTGACGTACATCGGTGACACCTTTAGTCAGTGTCACTCTCGCCCCAATCGGTCGAGCGCGGAACCGGGACAGCAGCATTTTGGCTTTGCGACTGACCACATCATAAGTCCCCTGCCCACCCACGGTGATCCGGTTTTTATCATGAATCGCTTTCGGGCCATCCATACTCACAGAGAGACCAAAACGGTGCTCATTAAGCCAGTCGGCGATCTCTTCTGTCAGTAACGTCGCATTGGTGGTCATGGTGAAATCCACCGGTTTACCCAGCTCGGCAAACCGCGCTTCGCAATACGCCACCACCTCTTTGATAAGCCCCAGATTCGAGAGCGGCTCACCACCGAAGAAAACGATGTTATAACGGTTTTCATTGGGTGATTCAGCGATCAGCATTTCGATCGACTGACGTGCCGTATCGAACGCCATTTTCTTACCTTCAGACGGCTTATCTAGATCCTCTTTATAGCAATAACTGCAGCTAAGGTTGCAACCGGTGTTCACATTTAATACCAGGGTATTTAAAGGAAACTCGGTGATCTTTTTCAGCGCAATCTCAGGCGTTAAAGGTGAGCCATCACTCACCAGCTCTAACGCAATCAGTTCTTGCAGCGTTTCAGCAATCTGAGCCGCCGGAAATTGCGCCGACAGTTCACCAATCAACTGTTCTGCGGTCTGCTCCGGATGACTGCGTAAGCGCTCGATTAACTGCGCTGTCAGACCATCTAACTCAAACAAGCTACTGGACGGAATATGAAACAACATCTGTCGCGAACTGACGGCGACGAGATGCAAGTTTTGCTCTACCAGATTTAATTGGGCGCCCATAGAACGACCCTCCTCACTTTTATTGTTATCCTGATGTCAGTCGCCAATCGGCTAATAACATCGCTTAGGTGCTATTCAAGCCCCTATGGCAGAGGTGGATTATTCCAACGCTGCACCGTAACAATCATCTGACCTTCAGCACTCAACGCTTTATCGCCATCCATCACGTCTGCAATCACTTTCAGATTACCAGCATTATTGGTCGACATACGTCGCTCAGGGTTGGGCCCTGCACCGGCGGTAGTGAAGACACCGGTTTTCTCATCCATACGCCCGGTAAAGTGCACATCGCGGTCGACGGCAGCCTGCTCATTAAAGGGTTCTACATGCCACTTAGCCGGCACATAACCGATACGCATATCATCCGCCGTATCCGGCTGACCGTCGGCGCCATTCATCCACGCTTCCGCTTGGAAATAAGCATTATATTTTGGTGTTGAACCACCGTTGCCACCGACACGCGCAACCGCGAAGCTAGGCACGACATTGATACGATCAACGTTGTTATAGACGTTCAGTGTAGCCCCTGTCGCTTTACCTGCATCGACATTGCGTGGGCCGAGTTGCGCCTTATTATTGGCCGTTGCTTGCACCACCACTTTGTTATCATCACGATAGATTTCACTCACGACACTCACGCCATCACCGAGAGAGATCTGCTTACCTAAGCCGGTGCCCACCAGTGTTAGTACCTGCGTACTACCAGCACGAATAAACTCAGGTTGCACCGACAATAAGGTCGGCGAACTACCGCTGCGCACCGCCGCGAAATCCATACCCGCTTCATCATGTATTGTCTCAAACATACGCCCAGTGAGCTCAGCACCATCAGCGGAGAGGGCAAAGACTTGACGCATTTTGACGCCATCGACGGTGAGATTAGCGCGCCACTCATAACCGGTATAGACAATCGCCGTACCACTACCTTTCAGCGCAGAACCATCGGCGTATTCACCGTCGATGCTGACTTGATACTGATCACCTTTACCACCCGTAATCGTCATCACGCCGCGAGCATCCCCTTTCACGGGCATCTGTGCGCTAAAGCTCCAACTGCCGCTAACCGGCACCTTGGTGACTTTTTGCCAATTATCCCAACTCGCTGATTGCAGTGGGAAATTACTGGCGAGTTCCGGCACCATCTGCTTAAATGCCAGCCCCATCCAGTCACGATCTCGTGCTTGCGCCTGATACTCCAAACTAGGCCATTGACCCAAATGGAAGTTCACCAGATGTTTCCATTCTTCTGCCGGACGACGTTGCAACTCAACCCGCGCACCGGAGTGGCAGCGAGCACACATCTGCTCGAAGTTGGCTGATTCAAAGCTTTCCATCGTGTTTAAACGGCGCTCCAGCGCATACCGAGCCCCAGCCGTTTCTTCCGGTGCCAACCCTTGTTTATCGGCAAAATATTTCACCAAGGTACGTCGCTCTTCATCGCTGACATCAAGACCATGCATCACCTGCATGCGCGCAATCGTCATCAACCAGCCCTCTGGGGTTTTACGTTGATGACTCATACGACTCATCTCTAGAGGTTCCGCTTGCTCTTGGGTATGGCACGCCATACATTTAGTTTGAATGATCGCTTCTGCATCAGCCGCCTGTACCGCGCTGACGGGCAGGATAACCCCTGCTAGCAATAAGCCACCCGTTAACCGGGGAAGTTTAAAATTCTTCATCAAGGCCAGACTCCTTTGTTGTTAATTTAATTGGATAGCCTCACACCACCCATAGTTCTAACCTGCGAAGATACGTTGCACGGCGTGTGCCAAGAGAAACAACTCTATATTTTTCAAAGACCTAGATAAAAAAAGGCTAAATCACTAGGGCTAAACAGCTTAACGAGTGTTTTATTACGTAACACCGCTGTTCAAAAATGTAACAGTCACCATCAACCCTATCGCATTCGTTTATCCGCTTAGCCATTGCCTTAATTAACCGACCCCAAGTTACCGTACTACAAACGATTACAGCGACGCTCTTGAGAGATGCTGCAGCAACAGTTTGGGTGACTTATTTTTTAACACTCTGTCTCAGAGTAAAACAATCGGTCAGCACCGCAGGCTCAATAACCGCCAGCCCACAAACAAGATAAATCTCTATAAAACAATAGCTTACACAAAACCCCTAACTCTGGCACAGCCCTTGCGATAAGCACACCACTGAGTATCAGATTATCTGTGCGGGATGTCAGAGCTCTGTCACTAACAACCTGCCATTAACAACATAACGATAAGAAGGTTTAATAATATGAGCGAAGCAACATTCTCCCCATCCACCGCGGCGCTAGACTTTATTCAGCGTCAACATAAATTTCTCATCGGTGATCAGTGGCTCGAAGCTGAAGATGGCCGTACTCTGCCGGTGATCAACCCCGCCGACGGCGAACAACTAACGACGGTTCCGAGCGGCAATAAGGCCGATATCGATAAAGCCGTTGCCATGGCCCGTCAAACTTTCGAAGATTCTGATTGGAGCCGTATCAAACCCGTCGACCGTCAAAAGCTATTATGGAACTTCGCCGACCTCATTGAAAAAAATGCGGGATTGCTAGCTGAAATCGAAACCCTGGATAATGGTAAAAGCGTCGCCGTTGCAGAACATGTCGATATTCGTCTGGCGATCGACTTTCTCCGATACATGGCCGGTTTCGCGACTAAAATCGAAGGCCGTAGTGTTGATGTCTCGGTACCCTTTATGCCGGATGCTCAGTTCCACGGGTATACCCGTCGGGAAGCCGTTGGTGTGGTCGGCGCGATTGTCGCTTGGAACTTCCCGCTGCTACTCGCCTGCTGGAAGCTCGGCCCGGCACTCGCGTCGGGCTGTACCGTGGTACTGAAACCCGCCGATGAAACACCACTCACCGCCTTGATGCTGGGTAAACTAGCATTGGAAGCGGGTTATCCACCGGGCGTATTGAATGTGGTTACCGGCACCGGTATCGAAGCCGGTGCGGCACTGTCCCATCATCCCGATGTGGATAAGCTTACCTTTACTGGGTCAACCGAGGTGGGCAAGCTCATCGGTAAAGCCGCCATGGATACCATGACGCGGGTAACATTGGAACTCGGGGGTAAATCTCCCACCATCGTTTTAGAAGATGCCGACCTTCCAACCGCCGCTGCGGGTGCAGCCAATGCCATCTTCTTCAATCAGGGGCAGGTCTGCTGTGCCGGTTCACGTTTATATGTTCATAAAAAGCACTTCGATAACGTTGTCGCCGATATTTCCAGTATTGCCGAAGAGATGACGATCGGGGCAGGTCTAAACCCTAATACGCAGATGGGGCCATTGATCTCGGCGAAACAGCAACAGCGGGTGTGTAACTATATCGACCAAGGGCGTAATAGTGGTGCCACCATTACCACTGGGGGTGGTCCCGTTGACGGCCCAGGCTTCTTCGTTGAACCCACAGTAATGGTGGATGTCGATCAAACCGCCAGCGTGGTACAGGAAGAGATTTTTGGTCCGGTATTGGTGGCAATGCCCTTTGATGATATTGAAGAAGCGGTGCGTATCGCTAACGATAGCCAATACGGCCTCGGCGCCAGCATCTGGTCAAATAACCTATCCCAAGTGCACCGTATGATTCCGCGCATTAAATCAGGCTCAGTATGGGTTAACTGCCATACCGCCCTCGACCCGGCGCTACCGTTTGGTGGATATAAGCAATCAGGCCTAGGCCGAGAGATGGGCAGCGATGTCATCGAGCATTACACCGAAGTAAAATCGGTATTGATGAGTATCTAAAGCCGAACCCCTCGTTAACCCAAAAGAGTCGCAGAACGCTTTGCGGCTCTTTCCCCCCCACACCATCACCCAATCCTCATCATCTCCCGCAAAAACAATGCTTTTCCTTCAGCAGGAAAACCGCTACCTTAGCGCTTTGATTGCAGGACTCTCGTTTAGGGGCGCTAGGCTGACCGCCGATACTTAACGAGAATACCGACCTCTACGTCGTTTACACGCCTCTGACTCGCCCCAGTAGTTAGCTAAACGCCCGAGATAACTTGGAAAAAACATGTTTTTTAAACCTAAAGAAGAACCAAAGCGCCTTATTATTCAGCGTAATGATCCCAATAATCCATTAGCCGCTTATGCAAATCATGCATTTGAGTTAGACGGTTATGAGTGGCCTTCGGTGGAACATTACTATCAAGCGATGAAGTTTGCTGATACAGAATACGCTGAGCAGATCCGTCAGGCAGCGAGTCCAGCAGAGGCGATGAAGCTAGGCAAAAGCAAGCAGCACAATAAGCGTAAAGATTGGGATAAGGTCAAAGTAACGGTAATGACCCGAGGCACTTACATTAAATGCCGCACTTACCCCGAGATTGCGCAACAATTGCTGGATAGTGGTGATATCCATATTGCCGACCTCAGCCAATACGACTATTTCTGGGGCAGTGGCCGCGATATGCGCGGCAATAATGCTTTTGGCCAGATGTTGATGGAGATTCGCAACAAACTCACCGCAGAGAGGCAGCCAGCCTAGCCTCGGATGGCTCACTCCGCTAACGACTCATTGATTCGCCAAGAGTTAGCTTCGAGACCGAAACAGCAGTTTTAGCTCGGTTTAATGCCGTTACTGAGTCGCTAACCAGCGATTCTGATAGAGCCAACGGGTCAACCCTGCGGCAGTCTGCGGTGGCAACTCTAATACTCGTTGCAAGCAGTCTTGCGGATTTTCATCGATGCCGCGCTGTTGCAAGGCGCGCACCACCGGCGCCATCGCTAAGCCATTCAGATGCCAGATACCGAGGGGCTGATCATTAGTGGTCACCACCTCTTCAGCGGTAATTAAGCCATTACTAACCACCGGCAGTGTCACCACTTGCAGTGAGTTCGGATCGGTTTCTTGATGCAGCGGTTGATTATCCGGCCAGTGACGCCGAGTCAACCAAAACGGCGTATCCCAACGCTCTTCTGAAGCATAAAAATCACGCCCAATGCGCGCAAAACGGTAGAACAGGTGATCGACTCGCTGTTGATAAAACTGCTTAGCCAATGCGGCTCGTTGCGGCTGTTGTAATAAGGTATTGATCACCGCCGGTGCTTGTAACGCACTGGAGAGCGCCTGAAAAATACCGTTACCGGAAAGAGGGTCCACCGCCATCGCGGCATCACCGACGCGAATCCAGTTATCCCCCACCGCTTCACGACAGAGAATCGGTGTGCTGGTACGGGCGTGAATAATCCCACTGGGTTCTGCTTTATCTAAAAAGGGCGCGGCGCTTGGCAGGGTGCGTAAGATACGGTTACAGTGATCGATTAACTGAGATTTATCGGGCAGATTCGCACTGACAACATCGAAGGTCAGTTGCAGATAGCGAGTGCCATCTGACCAAGCAGCCATCCAAGCCCAGCCATCTTTAAAGCTTTCGGCGGCCGACTGCGGTTGACAGGGTTCCCCCTGCCAATATTGCAACAAGGATACGGTTTCACTGCCGCGCAAACGTTTTAATCCAGCCCCGGGCGCACTCCGCCCGCGCGCCTCAACCAGAAAGTCAGCGCTGATCACCTGTATAACATCAGTCTCAGCGTCAGTCTTCACCGCAACGACATACCCCGCATCGCTGCGGTTAACCTTATCGACACGTCCATCAATAACCATGATGCCCGCCGCTTGTAGATCCAATCCGATGCCTCGATCTAACGCATGCCTATTAATCAGTCTTTCGCTATTGGCACTATTGGTTTCACCGTTCCAACTGGCCATTCGTGGTGAAGCCGCCGGTAGATCGATAAGCGCCTGTTTAAAACCGGCATTGCGCAAGCCTTCCAGCACTCTTTCGGAGATCCCTTCAACCGCTTTAAAGGGGCGTGGTTGAGTAACGACAATGACTTCATAGCCGAGTTTTTTTAACCCTAATGCGGTCGCACCACCTGCAGGGCCGCCCCCAAGGACGATAATGTGTGCCATTGTTTGTTGCACTTGCAGCATCACTCAGCCTCGCTATGTTTGACATTCGCCGATGCCTTAGGGAAGCGCACTTCAACACCAAAATAACTCGCCTGACGTTGCAGCCATTGATCAATCAGTGTCGCCTCCGCCCGACCACCTTCAGACAGATAACGACCGATGTGGCCCGTCATCTGCGCACACCCCGCACTGGCACCGATGACACCATTCGCCGCTTTAACATAACCACCAAAATCCGCATACTGGGTTTTCAAGCAGGATAACTGAGTGACGTTTTCACAACGGGCATCGCCGGTCATACGCAACACACCGGGGTATGCCGAAGGGTAAACCGGATCACCTTTCGCCGGCGATGAAGCACAGATGATCACGCCAGCGGCAATCGCTTTTTCACAGGCGACACGTAATACCTCACGATCATTACGTAAGCCTAAACTCAGATTGATAAGATCAACGTGCTGTTCAACCAGCCAATCGATAGCCGCGGCCACTTGTGCCGGGGTGGTACTTAAGCGCTCATGAAAGATCTGCGCAATAGCGAACGACGCGGCGGGAGCCTGTGTTGCTATCACCTCCAACAGAGCCGAACCATGGCCAAGCCGATCAACACTACTCGGCGTTAAAACGATGCCCTGATCATAGCTAAACCCTTGAGCGGCAATCACCCGATCACATCCGGTTGTAGCCGAACCGGCAAAGCCATAACCACTATCGACAATACCGATCACGGGGTTGGTTTTGGTTAATCCCATCTTATTCAACCTCCAGCTCTGGATTGTCGGCCACCAACTGACCCTCTTTCAACTCAATACGTAGATCAACACCACTGAGGGTGGAGGCTCGGTGACTGATCAAAATCCGCATTTTACCCGCGAACACGCGATTCACATTGGCGATCACTTCCGCTTCGGTGGCCTCATCCACCGCCGAGGTCGCTTCATCTAGAATGAGAATCACGGGATGTTGCAAAATCGCCCGTGCGATCGCTACCCGTTGCTTCTGTCCCCCCGATAATTGGCTCCCGCGTTCACCCAAAGGCGTTTCTAAGCCCATCGGTAAGGCGTCAATTAACTCGGTTAACTGAGCTTGTTGCGCGGCGGCTAACACCTCAGCATCCGTCGCTGAAGGGGCGGCATAACGAATATTCTCCATCAAGGAGCCACGAAACAGGGTGATATCTTGGCTGACTAACGCCACCCGTTTACGTAGTTCCATGGGCGCGAGCTGTTTCAGATTGATACCATCGATCAGAATACGTCCCTGTTGCGGATCGTAATAGCGCATCAAGAGATCGATCACCGTAGATTTACCGACGCCCGATGGCCCCGTAACAGCGATCGTACCACCGGCTGGCAACACCACACTGGCCTGATTAAGAATGTGAGCTCGCTCCGGATAAGCAAAACTCACCCGATCAAACTCAATCTCACCACGCATATTATCGGCCAACGTAGCAGGTGTTTCAGGTGGTGCTATATCCGCTTCAGCCCGCCGTAGATCCATCACGCGGTCGAGACTCACCGACATTCGTTGAATCGCAACATACAACCCCAATAAGCTCTGCACGGGACCAGTGGCCATGCCCAAATAGGTAGAAAAAGCGATCAGCGAGCCCAGTTGCCACTGCCCCTCAATCACCCAATATCCGCCGATTAAAAAAGCCGTCGCACGGGTAAGCGAGGTCAGTGTGCCCGGTACTGCTTGAGTGAAAAACTCGGTGACCTGCAGCTTGAGTAGGTCGGTCAGGTAATGATTACTCAAGTTATGCAGTTTGCTCGACTCGCGTTTCTCTTGCGATACCGCCTGAATAAACTTCATGGCCGGTAGGGTTTCCACCAAAAACGAACTGAGATCGGCAGAACGTTCACGAATAATACGTGTTTGCCGTTCGACTTTACGGCGCATCCAGCGTAACCAAAGCACTTCCAGCGGAATCAACACCAACACCAAGAGCGACAGCTCCCATGACAGCGTAATTAACAGTGCTAACGCGCCAGCCAGCCCCAACACACTGCTTAAGGCAGAGAACATACTATCGACGGCAAAACGCTGTATCTGCGAAACATCACCATCGAGGCGGGAGAGAATATCGCCAATTCGGCGACTGCCATAAAATTGTGGTGACAGGGTTTGTAAGTGTTCATAAAGGTGTTCACGCAAGGCAAACAAAATGCGTCCCGACAGTCGGGTATGCAGATAACGATTAATACCCGACAAACCGGTACTGAAAATGCCGACAAAAATCATCGTGATCGCCATCGAGACTAACATGCCGTAATCTTTCGCCAGCAAGCCCTCATCAATCAATAGCTTTGTCAGCCAAGGCTGTAACAAGACGAGTGCCGAGGCGACAACCGACAGTAACATCAGACCGATGATCGCTTTCGTCTGTGGCTTAACAAAAGTGTATAGCCAACGAAAGGCTTCTTCTAACCGGCCACGATCTTGGCCATCAATTGCAGCACTTAGCCATCTAATCATGGTTAACTCTTTTTATTATCAACTATAAATACAAAAAAGGCTGTCATAGGACAGCCTTTTACTTATCAAAACAACCAATCTCAGTTTACTTCAAAAATGCGATCCGCATGGCTGCAGTAGACTGATCACCCGGTAATTTAATAGAGCCAATTTTCTCCAGCGTATCCGGATCATGGATCGAGATATCACTTGAAGTACCACCCACATAGATGGTCCGGTTTTGGGTCATATTGAGATTGTAATAAGTATGTTCCATATTATGCACAGCGAGAGTCTTTTTCTCACTGATATCATGTTTGGACAGCGTATTAAACGCGCCATAGAGTATATTACTATCGGTCGGATCGGTAATAAAGTTGAACACGATAAACTCAAACGGCAATATTTCACCCGCTTCGACTTCACCGGTTTTCAAGTCAACCCGGCTCATACCCCACCAGAACTCGGCTTTCTCCATCTCACCCGGATCACCGTTCCACTTAATGGTGAAGTACGGCAAGATAAACTCATCTGCTTGCTCCCCTAAGGTATGCATCGCAAAGGCATCCGGCTGTGTCCAGGTGTCACCTCGATTCCAATTCTGCAGCAACGTCAATACACGTACATCACCGTTTTCAGGATTAATCGCCTGCACATCATTACCGGCCAGAATCACTTCACCGCTATCCATCGCCATGATCTTAGTGATCTGACGATCGACGGGGAAGGTTCTTAGCGGTTTAGCATTCAGCCCTGCACTGGTATCGTAAACCGCTAATTGAGGCTGCATGACCTCATAGCGATCATTCAACTTACGGGTTGGATTTTGCACCGTATACAGCTCTTTACCATCGCGACTGACCGCCAATGAAACAAAGCTTTTAACGGTAACGTTGCTATAAGATTGCTTCGCCGAGAAAACAATATCACAGTTGGTAATATCAAAACCGACGACATCTTCCCACTTGTTTGTACCGACATAAGCGATACGGCCATCCGGTGAAGGCTCCACCGTGCCCTGTCCAAAGATGCCAGGCACATCACAGCTACGAATGACTTTATTGGTTTCGGTGTCGATCACATGTAACTGATTCGGACGCGTTACCGTCAATAGATATTCATGACCACCGCCTTTCATACCGTTGAGGTCCGCCGATGGGCTCATCGCACAACCCGATATTAAGGCAACGGAACCGGCAATACCCATCAGGGCTGCGGCTTTTATTTTTTGCGTAAGTTTCATCTGCGCCTCCTTCACTTCTGCTCTTCAGGGAAAATGCCGTCCAGCTTGCGCCAGTCTTCATCTGCCTTCGCCACATCCTGAGACCAATCAGGATAGTTACTCATGGTGTCAGGCACCTGAGCAGGCCACCAACAGGCATCGGCACAACCATAAAGGTCAGATTCCATCGGTTGACACAGAGAACCCAAACCACCAAAGGCATCAACCTCCCAGCCTGGATCATTAGTTGAGGTGCAGCCCACAATGGTCTGCATGGCAACGACTTCTTCGACATCATCGGTGGATGTTGCCTTGTCGATCATTCTTGCTTTTTTATTAAACGACTTAAGATGTTTCATTTTTAAGCTCCTCGTCGCGGAGTCACATGGGCTTCAAAAAAGCCCGGATTTTCTAGCATGATGCGCGTGTACGCTCTAACACCAAAATCAACCCAGTCACGCAGTAGATCGCAGTAGTGATAAGAGGGTACGGTCGCATCACCGTATTTGGCATAACTCTCGTGATAACAACCGCCAGAACAGATATTACGGATGCGACAGGTTTCGCAGCCGGTATCGGTACGGTCTAATCGGGTTTCAACAAATTCTGCCAGCGCCGGTTTATCCAAGCCTTCGCTCACATCACCAAACAGAGGCTGATCGGAGCCTGTAAACCGGTGACAGAGATTAATCCCCCCTTGGGTATCAACCGCGAGCAAACCAACACCCGCACCACAGGGCAGTTGTTTCTTATTGCCCTCATGAATATCGGTCATCAGCATATGCATATTGCCGTAGCCGAGGTTTTTACCCGCAAGTGCCGCATCCAGATATTTTTGACCTAACCGCTTCATACCCGCAAACACCTCAACCATCTCTTCACCGGTGAGATTGAATGAAGAGATATCGCCTGATGTGACGGGCCCAAAGCCCACTTCGGCAAAGCCGAGATCGTGATACAAGTGATCGAATATGGCTTCCACATCGGTGATGCCTCGCGTCAGCGTAACGCGACAGCCAACGGGACGTGCGTTATATCGCTGCAACACCATTTGCGCCTTACGTTTAACCACATCGTAAGTGCCCTGCCCACCCACACTAATCCGGTTTTTATCGTGCATCGCTTTAGGCCCGTCCATCGAAATGGTTAAGCCAAAACGGTGCTCGTTAAACCAGTCCACTAAATCTTCATTTAACATAGTGGCGTTGGTGGTCATGGTGAAGCTCACTTCTGCTTCACGGGTCGAGAACAGTTCTTCACAATAAGCCACCACATTACGTATAAGCGGCATATTGGTTAACGGCTCGCCACCGAAGAACACCACGTTGTACTGACGCTGATCCGGAGATTCCTTCAGCATCATGTCAATCGACTGAACCGCGGTTTCAAAGCTCATCTTGTCACCCTCGGATGGAGTGGTCAGATCTTCTTTGTAACAGTAAGTACAGCTGAGGTTACAACCGGTATTGGTGTTTAACACAATAGTGGTTAGCGGAAATTGATCCACCGGTTTCGGATCGATATTGATCTGCTCCCGCGCTCCTTTTTCCACCACAATCTTCAGTGTCTTTAACTCATCCAGTGTATCGACCACATCACCGGCATTGAACCGACCATCAAACCGTTCTCGTATTTGAGGCGCAGTCACCTCCCCCTCTGAGGAAAACAGTTCGATCAGCTCTCGGCCCAGATCATCCAGCTCAAACAGACTACTGGTTGGCACATGAAACAACATCCGTCGTTCCTCCACATCCACTAGGTGCAGATTGGGTTTTACCAGAGTTAAAGATCCCATATTCAATTTCTCTTGTTGTTATTGGTAACAGCGGTCATTCACAATTGTTATCGGTATGCGTCTTACTGAATGGCACGCTTGATATAAATTGGCACGGCCACTAACAGGTCGGCTTCACCTTCAATCGCCTTACCAGCCTCGTTTACCGTTGCAACCACCGTCAACATGCCGACGTTATTGGCAGACATCCGACGTTTAGGGTTCAGACCCGTGTCGCCAGGGGTAAAGATACCTTGACTATTGATCGTGCCGGCAAACTCAAGATCCTTATCTTCTTTCGCCACTTCGTTTTGTGGTTTCAGCGACCAACTCGCAGGCATATAACCGAGATTTAAATCATCATCCGTGCCTAACTTACCGTCAGCACCCGTCGCAAAAGCCATCGCTCGGAAGGTTGATTTCACCTTAGGAATCTTGCCACCGTTGCCACCGATACGTGCCAACCCCTGCATAGGAGACACCTGCACCGCTGCGACTTTATCGTAAACAGCCAGTTGCGCTTGCGCCTTGGTTGAGCCAACAGTCACATCACGCATACCCACAGCCGCAGACGCCGATGCTTTAGCTAACACCACAACACGATCAGCATCACGTGACAGGACTTTCATCACCTGAACACCCTTGCCGAGTTTCACCGTACCTTCGAGGTAACCGCCTTTAATGGTAATTTGAGTTTGTTCTCCTTGCTTAATTGCCGCTGGAGACAGGGTCACAATAGCGGAGCCATTGATCGCTTTTAGTTCGCCACCCATCTCATCATGAGCGCTTTGATACATCCGTCCTGTCAGCGTAGCGCCATCTTCAGAGGCCGCCATCACCTGACGCACACGAACACCATCTAGGGTCAAACCGGCACGCCATTCAAAACCAGAAAAGACTTTCGCACTGCCCGTGCCGCTCAGTTTCGAGCCATCAGCATAATGACCGACCATAGTGACGGAGTAGTTATCTTTTGAGGTTTGAGCGGCAGTCAGTACGGCACTGTATTCGCCTTTTTCAGGCATGAATCCCGCAACCGACCAGCTACCGGTCAAGCTTGGTTTCGCCGCTTTTTCCCACTGAGCCCAAGCCGTATCATCGAAGGCATAATCCATCGCTAGCTTAGGTGCAGTTTCATTCAAGGCAATATCGTACCAACGACGATCACGCGACAACGCGTGTAGCTCGAGGGTTGGGTGCACCGCCATATGCGTGGCGACCAACTCTTTCCATTCACCTTCAGTACGGCGCTGCAATCCGAAACGAGCGTTCGAGTGACAACGGCCACACATCTCAGCGTAAGCAGGATCAGCGTCCTCAACAATATTAGGTTTCTGCTCTAGTACATAACGGTAGTCAGCCGTTTCGGAGGGGGCTAACCCTTGCGTATCGGATAGATACTTAATCAGCACTTGCTTCTCTTCGGCTGTTGCCTGCAAACCGTGCAGATGCTCCATACGTTGCAACGTCATCTGCCAACCCTCTGGCGTCTTACGCTGCTCACTAATTCTGGAATAAGGCTGTTCAGGATTGCCTGTCTGAGTATGACAAGCAAGACACTTCTCCTTAATAAGCTCATTTCCATCCATAGCCCAGGTTGCTCCAGGGGTTAACATCGTCCCCACGAGAGCCAGTGCACTCGCATTGAGTAGTGCATACTTGGATTTATTATTGTTCAAGGCCAATCACTCCTGTAAGAATTATTTTGCAGCACCGACATCGATATGTAATAGCGGCGCAGGCCCTCATCTTTGATTATTAGAACGCTGTTCACCAGCTTGGATCAAATTAACGGTCAGGTGTAAATGAATTTTCGGGGATTTGTGCTAAGTTGTTAGTTAATGTAACAAAATGTAACGCAAGCAGATTAAGATAAAATAAAACTCTTATAATACAAACAATTAAGAAAAACAAATTGACTAAAACCTTTAACAAGGCCGACTGTTATGTGAGCCAACGGCTTGCTAGACTCGCCCTTGACGATTAACAATAACTAATAATAGTTGTAGATCATGACTCTATCCATTTCGCAGCCACATATCTTGATCATTGAAGATGACTTTGCTTCACGCGCCTTATTGGTCAGTTATTTCGAAAACGAAGGCTACCGCGTGAGCGAAACCGATCACGGTGAAAGCCTCGTCCAACGGGTACTCGATGAAGACATCACTCTGGTTTTGTTAGATATTAATCTACCCGGTAAAGATGGCTTATCACTCACACGAGAGCTACGCACCCACTCTAAAGTGGGTATCATCCTCGTGACCAGTAAAGGCGATGAGATTGATCGTATCGTTGGCCTCGAACTCGGTGCCGATGATTATGTCACCAAACCTTTCAACCCCCGCGAGCTGTTAGTGAGAGCCAAAAACCTGTTATGGCGAGTCACCGATCAAGCCAACCCAGAGGCACACAGTCATCGCAGCGAATTGATTCACTTTGAAGGCTGGACATTGGATTGCAGTCGACGCTTATTAACCAGCCCTGACGCCAGCTCAGAACGCCTTCCGGAAGGTGAATTTAAACTCTTTCATGCATTAATTAGTCGACGCGGGCAGGTGCTCAGCCGAGATCAACTCATGGATGCGATTCATGATCGAGAATGGACACCCAATGATCGCTCAATCGATGTTTTAATCGGTCGTTTACGACGCAAGCTCAACGATAATCCACTCAACCCTCACTTTATTTTAACCGCTCACGGGGCCGGTTATATGTATGCTGGCGAGGTAAACTAGCCCATGGGCTACCTAGCTGGATTTAAGTTATTGACGACCATTCATCGGGGCAAGCATTGCACGATTCGATGCGCCATCAGGGAAAGTGATCAAACCCCCGTTATCATTAAGCAACTCAATAACAACACCAATACGCCTGAGGAGTTAAACCGCTTCGAGCATGAAGAACAATTGCTGCGCTCTCTCGATATACAAGGCGTTGTTGCGCCTCTCTCTCTGACTCCTTCTCCTAGCCAAGCGATATTGGTATTCCCCGATCTCGGTGGCCGCTCACTGCGACAAGTACTTCAGTCAGACGCTTTCAGCTGGCATCAGCTCTTACCGATTGCCATCGGTATCAGCGAACTACTCGGCCGCTTACATAGCGAACGGGTTATCCACAAAAAACTATCGCCCGATAATATTCTCTGGTTAGCCGAGAGCAACCGTGTGCAGCTAATCGATTTTTCATTCGCCACGCGGCTCACCCGCGAACAGGCCAGTTGGAACTCTCAACAGCTTTCGATTGACGATCTGCGTTATATTGCCCCAGAACAAACCGGCCGTATCAATCGTCATATCGATTACCGTAGCGATTTCTATAGTCTCGGTGTGACCCTTTACGAAGCCTTTTGTGGCCGCCCCCCCTTTCGCAGTGATGAGCGACTCAAACTGATTCATAGCCATATCGCGAAGCATCCCAAAGCCCCGCATAAAGTCAATCCGGCGCTACCGGAGATGATAAGCCGCATTATCATCAAGTTGATGGCCAAAGACGCTGCCGAGCGCTATCAATCTAGCTTTGCTCTCTCTCAAGATCTGAAGAAATGTTTGGTTTTCTGGCAACAACAACACTCGATTCCCCTATTTAATCTGGCCAGCCAAGATATTTCCGAACACTTCTCAGTGCCGCAACGCCTCTATGGTCGCGCCGCCACCATCCAAAAACTACGCAATAGTTTTGATCGGATGATCATGCGTCGCCAAGAAGTGATATTGATTACCGGCTATGCGGGAGTCGGCAAATCCAGCCTAGTGCATGAACTACGACATTATATTTACGAGCAAAATGGTCGCTTTATTAGCGGCAAATTCGATCAATTTCGTCGCAACCGTCCCTACTCGGGCATACTAACCGCACTACAGGCGCTAATTCGACAACTTCTCACCGAAAGCGAACAGGAAATATCCCACTATCGGAATGCCATTCTGACAGCACTAGGGCAGCATGCCTGCGCTTTAATACGCTTATTGCCCGAATTAGAGCTGGTGATCGGTCAACAGCCAAATGAAGGCCGAGCCTCGACGCTAGAAGAGCTGAATCGTTTTTCCAGACTCATCAAAACACTCTTACAGGTGTTCGCCACAGAAGAGCAGCCTCTACTGCTGTTTCTTGATGACCTACATTGGGGCGATCTGGCGTCTTTAAATCTAATCTCTTCGCTGTGTGAAAACGGCGATATCCCTAATCTCCTGTTAGTCGGTAGCTATCGTGATCAGGAAGTGGGTCCCACGCATCCTTTGACACTGACGATCGAACGTATCAAAACAGGCAGCTGCAACCTCAGCGAAATTTTGCTGGAGCCTTTAAACAAAGCCCAAATTGTGCGCCTGATCGCCGATACGTTAAGAACCGAGCCTCAACGCTGTACCGCGCTAGCGCAGCTTTGTTTGGAGAAAACACAGGGGAATCCATTTTTCCTGATTCAGTTTCTCTACTCGCTGCATGATGAGGGTCTGATTAGTTTTCATGAAAACCGCTGGCAATGGGACGAAGGCAAAATTCAAGCGCGGGAGATGAGCGATAACGTTATCGATCTAATGGTCCATAAGATACAAAAATTATCCAAAAAAAGTCAGACCGCGTTACAGTTAGCCGCCTGTATCGGTAACCCCTTCGATCTTAACACCCTATCGACGGTACTCGAAGAGACCATCCCCAAAGTGACTGACGACCTCGTTGATGCTGTACAGGAAGGCCTCCTCATTCCACTGAACATCAACTATCCGAGCCTTTCAGGGCAGACCTTTGAGCGTCACCGTTACCGCTTTGTACATGATCGTATTCAACAAGCGGCTTATTCACTCATCCCTGAAGCGTTACGCCAACAGCTGCACCTTCAAATCGGCCGATTACTGCAACAACGCTTCATCGGCCAAAGCAGCGCCCCCCTGTTTGAAATCACTAACCATCTGAATAGCGCCCGCTCATTGATAGAGTCCAGTCAGGAGCTCACCGAACTGGCTTCACTAAACTGCCAGTCTGGCTTGCAGGCGCTTGATTCCGCCGCCTTTGATGCCGCCCAAGAGTATTTTCAAATCGGTATTGAGCTACTGCCAGATCACAGCTGGAAGCAGCATTATGACTTGACGTTAACGCTGTATAAAAGCGGTGCCGAAGCCGCCTATATCAGTTCGCAGTTTGAACAGATGAACTACCTGATCGATGAGGTTATCGTCAACTGCGATCATGTGCTTGATCGGGTTAAAGTCTATGAGATTAGAATTCAATCCTATATCGCCCGCAATAAATTCGAACAGGCGATGCACGAAGCGCTCCATGTGTTGCAGATGTTAGGCATCGTACTGCCATCCAATCCGAGTCAGATCCATATCTGGAAAGGCATACTGCGCACTCAGTGGTTGCTGCACCGACGCACGGAAGAACAGCTACTCAATGCGCCACCCATGCAAGACCCCCATGATCTGGCCGCGCTGTCGATTCTCGCAAGCATGTTTGGTGCCGTGAAATTTTCGAGCTCAGCACTGCGTCCCTTAATCATGGCCAAAGAGGTCGAGCTAACACTCACACGGGGTATCACCGCCCATTCGCCGATGGCTTTTGCCGGATATGGCGGCACCCTATGTGGTAAATACTTCGCGATTGAACAAGGCTATAAATTAGGCTGTATCGCGATGCAGCTGGATCATAAAAAACCCGATAGACTGTTACATCACCGCACCACTTCGCTATTTGATTGCTATGTACGGCACTGGAAAGAGCCATTAAAAAACTCCGCCGACTCGCTGTTAGAAGGCCACCTACAGGCGCTCAACTGTGGTGATGTTGAATGGGGTAGCTATAGCCTCGCCGCTTGGATTCAGTATGCCTTCACGCAGACAGACAACTTTGCCGATATTCAGCCGATTATCGAAAATTATACCCAAACATTACAACAACACGGGCAAAAACCATCGATTCAATATTCCTTGCAGGCACTGCAAACGATCGATAACTTTCTCGGTCACAATCCAAGGCCCAATCATTTTTTCGGGCGCTTTTTTACTCAAGAGATGCTCGATGAGAACCATCGAGAAGATCACCGCACCGCCATTGCGACGTTCCATTATTATGCGGCACTGTACTGCTATATTGTCGAAGATTACCCCTTAGCCCTACACCACTGTCAAACCGGCGCCCCCTATCAACCACATATAGTCGGCACTTACACTTACGCCTGCTTCGATTACATGACTGCCCTAACGCTGTTAGCGCAGATAGAACAATGCAGTGTGATGCATCAACGTCATCGCTTAAAACAGGTGAAGCGATTATTGCAACGTGCTAAGCGCTGGGCAAAACATTGCCCCGATAATCATCAACTGTACGCAGCACTCCTGCAAGCTGAGCTGTATCGGGTGAATCAACAATACAGTCAAGCAATGGATTATTACGATAGCGCCATTAATGCCGCCGAAAGCAATCGTTTTTACCTTATAGCAGCCCTCGCTAAAGAGGCCGCTGGGCGCTGCTATCTTCAATGGCATAAAGACAATATTGCTAAAACCTACCTCAACGAGGCTTGGGACAGCTATGCACATCTCCAGATAAAGCCTAAGTTACAGCAGCTGCAGCAGCAATATCCGGGGATCTTCGATGATCGAAAAATATCCAATAGAGCCGATGACAAAACCGTTATCAATGTCGACGATGCTGCACAGCTGTCCAATCAACACTTGGATACTATCTCGGTTATCCGATCATCTCAGGCGATTTCTGATGAGATAGAACTCGAAAAACTGCTCGGTCGACTGATGACACTCACGTTGGAAAGTGCCGGCGCGCAACGCGTGACTCTCATCCTCAAGAAAAAAGAGCACCTCTATATCGAAGCCGAAGCAGAAGCCGATCGAGCGCCGCATTTTTTTAACGACTTAGCGCTTGAGGACAGCAACCGCTTACCCATCAGTATTATCCATTATGTGGCTCGCGCCCAAGAAAACATTGTCCTTAGCAACGCTCATAGTCATGAGATGTTTATGCAGGACCGGTATATCCGCAAACATAAGCCCCGCTCACTACTGTGCATGCCGATTCTCTATCACGGCGAACTCACCGCCGTGCTCTACCTAGAAAATAATGAGAGTCGCAACGTATTCGATCCCTCGCGATTGGAAACGCTGCAAATTTTAGCCGCACAGGCAGCCATCTCGATCGAGAATGCCAAGCTGTATTCCAGTCTCAAACATTCAGAGCAGGAGTATCGTTCATTATTCGAAAATACCGTTGAAGCGATTTTCAGAGCCAGCCCTCAAGGGCACTTTATCTCCGCCAACCCCGCGCTAGCAGAGCTGCTCGGTTATGCGTCACCGGCGGAGTTTCTCGATGCTATCACCGATATTGCCAGTCAGTGCTTTGCCAACAGCTATGACCTGCACAGCTTCTTGAAACAGCTAGCGCAAAATAACCGCGTGACCGATTTCGAGACGGCGTGGTTGCGTCGTGATGGCTCCAGTGTCAATCTCTCGATCTCAGCCCGCCGTGAGCTCGATCATCAAGGCAATGCACTGTATTACGAAGGCTCACTCACGAATATCACCGAGCGTAAGGCGAAAGAGCAAGCGCAGCTCAACCTGCAGCGTTCGGAAGCCGCCAGTCAAGCAAAGTCAGAGTTTCTCGCCACCATTAGTCACGAAATCCGCACCCCCATGAATGGGATTCTGGGCATGGCACAGCTATTAGAAACGCAACCGCTGCAAGCCGAGCAGCGTAAACAGGTGCAGGCAATCTATCAGTCGGGCCAAACGCTGTTATCGATCCTCAACGATGTCTTAGATTTCACCAAAGTCGAAGCCGGACAGACCGAACTTGAACAAGCCCCCTTCTCTATCCGCCAAGTATTAGAAGAACTCGAATTGATACTGCGCCCCATGGCGCACAACAAACAATTACAATTACAGCTCAACATCATCGATTCACTGCCGACGACGGTCATCGGTGATCGACGTAGTTTGAGTCAAGTATTAATGAATCTCTGCGCCAATGCGATAAAGTTTACCCAACAAGGGTTTGTCACTATCACCGCCCGTTGCCAATCGAATGATGACTCGATCCGCCTCCACGTCAGCATTAAAGACAGCGGTATTGGTATTCCAAAAGAATCTCACCCACGTATTTTCCAACACTTTTCTCAAGCAGACTCCTCAATTACCCGCCGTTATGGCGGTACCGGACTCGGCTTAGCCATCAGTAAAAAAATCATTGAACTACAACAAGGAGAGATCGGCTTTGACAGTGAAGCAGGCAAAGGCAGCCACTTCTGGTTTAGTCTACCCTACCAACGCGCCGCCAAGACAGTGGAGAATTCAGCTCAGCCCGCTCAACGCTTCGAAGGCCATCCGCTGTCTATTTTATTAGTTGAAGATACCGAGATTAATCAGCAAGTGGCCAAGGGTCTACTAGAGAGTGATGGCCACCATGTGGATATTGCCGTCAATGGCTATCAGGCGCTACAGCAACATGATCAACATGACTACGATTTAGTCTTGATGGATATTCACCTGCCTGATATGGACGGTATGGAAACCACCCGTCGTTTACGTCAGCATGCCAATCACGACAAAGCCAATATTCGGGTAATCGCGCTGACCGCCAGCATCACCGAAGCTGAGATCAATAACTACTATTCCGCCGGTATCGATGCGGTGATAGGCAAACCGATCCAATTCACCGAACTACAACACCTGATTGGTCAACAACAGGCATTAACAGACGACGCACCGACCATGAACAGTACAGACATCACAGATCCCGCTCATCACCATCTGAATCAATCGCTGATTCAGCAACATGCGAATATGTTGGGAGTGGAAAAATTTACGCGACTCATTGATCAGCTAGAAACCCAATGTGAACAACTGCTGTCACAGCTAGAACAGGCTCAGCAGCAAAATAATCCCACCGAACCGCGAGCCATCCTGCATCAGCTTAGCGGTGCGGCAGCCAACTTTGGCCTACTGACCTTAGCGGCCGACTGCAAAGCACTGGAAGAAGACAGCGATAAGGTGACCGCCATGACTCATGATGAGCTACACCACTTATTACAAATTAGCCTAGCGGAGTTACGGGCGTTTAATCAGCGCCATCGACAGTCGTCCTAAACCAATAGAACAAAAAAAGCCCCTCACAGAGGGGCAAAAAACGGTAAAGAGGAGATCGCCGGACAACCCTCCGGCAGGGTGAAAAATAGATAAACTTTTGTGTTACTCACCTGCGTCAATCAGCGGTACTCTCAAGCACATAGAGGTACTCATCACCGCTGACTGACAACATGCCTATTTATTAATGTTGAGAACCTGTGTTGAGGTATATTCCAACAGGCCTTCCTGACCGAATTCAACACCAAAGCCTGACATTTTGCAGCCGCCAAACGGTGCGTATGGCAACAGCTCAGAATGACCATTTATCCAGGCAGTACCACACTCCAAGCGAGTCGCGATCTTGGCCGCTTTAGCCGTATCCGATGACCACACCGAACCACCTAAGCCCTCATCAGATGCATTGGCGCGCTTAATCGCATCATCAACATCGCTATAACGAATTACCGGCAATACTGGGCCAAACTGTTCTTCATCGACTAAACGGCAGCCATCGGTTACGTCTGCGACAATCGTTGGCGGATAAAAATAACCAGCACCCTCGAGAGGCGCACCGCCGCACAGAATTCGCGCCCCATTGGCACGGGCGTCTTCCACTAAATTATTCACGAGATTAAACTGTTTGCGGTTTTGAATCGGGCCAAAAGTGACGCCTTCATCCAAACCATTACCCAAGGTTTGCTTCGCCGCTTCATCCGCGAGCTTCTCACACATCTCTTCATAGATAGAATCATGAACATAGAGACGCTTAAGTGCCGCACAAGTTTGCCCCATGTTCAGGAAAGCCGTCTGGAAAACCCCTGCAGCAATCGTAGAAGGATCAGCGTCTGGCAACACAATAGCCGCATCATTGCCGCCCAACTCTAGCGTCAAGCGCTTCAGGTTATCGGCAGCACCACGCATAATGCTCTGCCCCGTTGGTGTCGATCCCGTAAAGACGATTTTGCTAATACCTTTATGACCCGAGATACCGCTACCAATGCCGGATTCACCGGTAACCACATTCACCAGCCCCGCCGGTGCAACTTCATTAATAATTTCAACCAGACGGATGGTATTAAACGGGGTTAAACCGGAAGGCTTAGACACCACCGTATTACCCGAACGAATAGCCGGCATTATATGCCAAACCGCAATCATCAGCGGCCAGTTCCACGGCGTAATAGAGCCCACCACACCTAACGGCTTACGGTGTACTTCAACACGTTTAGCCTCGCTATCTTCGAGTACCTCAACCGGCATCTCCAGTTCAGCCGTTGCCCGTGTCCACGCCACCGCGCCACCGACCTCCATCTGTGCCAAAAACAGCGGTTTCCCCTGTTCGGCAACAACAATGCGCGCCAACTCATCGGCATTCGCTTCAATACGATCGGCAATACTATGCAACAACGCCTTACGCTCTTCGGTGCTGGAATACTGCCACGTCTCATAACACGCCTGAGCGGCAGCCACCGCTTCATCCAATTGCGCCAAACTCGCTTCAGGGCAGAGACCAACGACCTCCTCAGTCGCTGGGTTTAAAACGTCAAAGTTGCCTTCCGCGCCTGCCACTTGTTGGCCATTAATTATTAACGAATACTGTTTCATTCTCACATTCCTTTCTTACCGAAATGCCGGTGCCCTCATATCAGGCACCGGCCAATTTATACTTATGTGGTGTTATCAGAACGGTACGATCGCAATCACCTGAGCATAAACGTTATCACCGCTACTGTTCTGCGTCTGATTACTGTTATCCGGCGAATACACCCCGATTAACGGACTAATAATCAGATGCTCATTAACCACCCACTCAGCATATAAATCAATTTCCTGGCCTTCTGAATTTGCACCGAAGGTGGTTGAATCACTAAAATCAAAATACAGTGCGCCAACGGATAGCATCTCGGTTGGCGAAGCCTTCAAGGCAACGTGCTGAATCGTCGCCGATGCACCAAACGGCCCAGCATAGTTAGCCGCTACCTCACCTTGGAACCACGTACCGTAGCCTCGACTAAAGCCGTAAAACAGTGAATCAAAACCCTCGTCATATTTGGTGTAGCGATAAGTCACTTGTGGAGACCATGGCACATCAGCAAAGGTCCAACCGGCTTCGGCATACCAAGCATTGGCATCATCCGAGTTATCACCCTGTGACTGATCAGCATACTCGGCCGACAAGAACAGGTTTTCAACGCCAGCATTACCCTGATAACGCACACTCATGGTTTTCTGGCCGTCACGGGCGGTGTTATTCACCGCATCTAAACCTTTAATATAAGTACCACCGAAAGTACCGATATCAGTAATATACTCAACATTGGCACCGGCCAGCTCCATTTCAGACTGAGCTTTATTGTCTGAATGCAGATAGAACAGATCACCCCGCCAACCATCATCACCGCCGATACGCGCAATGGCGGTTTTATCAAACGCTTTACGTGCCGCTAACCAATAAGCACCACCTCGGTTAGAGTCAGGGAAAACACCTTCACCCAGATTTAACGAATCACCATTAATCAAGAAACCATCGCCGATGGAGAAGTTCTGACGACCAAATGATAGATCCAGCATATCGGTACGATAGCCGATAAAGGCATCTTCAACAGCGGTGCGGCGTTCACTACCATCGGTATTACCACCGGCATCGCCATCACCCCAAGTGCCGGAAGATACAAAATTCAGTCCACCATAAATCGTGGCTTTCTCAGAGATAGCCTTGCTGCCACTGAAACCGGCTTTGATATAACCTTCTTGCCAAGTGGAACCATTACCTGATTTACCAAAATAGTTTTCATCGCTGCTAAAAGTACCCAACACCGCTTCGATATCCAGATTCAGCTCGGCACCATCCTCGGCATAGAGATTATAAGCTTGCGCTGACATGGCCATCATGGCCGTTGCCGAAGCGACAGCCGCCGTCAGCAAATAGCCCGAAAGCTTATGGCTGTTAAATGTTTTCATCGATTTTTTCCTCCGCGAAGCCGCGATTTTTTTATAATAATGAGATGCTGAAATCAGTACACAACACTGGATTGCTTAACCGGTTAGTATTGAGGGGACAAACACTCACCGACAGACTGATATATTGAGCACTGACAACAGATTAACGGCGGTGTGTAAACTAGGTTTCTGTGAAATGTGTAATGTTGTGCAGAAATGTAACGAAATAAAACAAACTCGCCTGTCAACCAACGGCAACGCTGAATAAATCGATAATGACCGGAGTCAGCAATGGACTGACAAACAGAAGCATCATCGTAGCCGATCCTGCTATCCCACGGAGCCCTTGCAATAAAGGTATCGTTAAACAGCACGGTGTGTGCCAAGTATCCCGCAACAAAATATCCCCCGCCCATTTTTACTATCAAGATCATCTGGATTTTGTAGGGTGATAGATTGACTGGAAAGGCGTTGATAATGGCTTATGAGTCTCGTGGGAAACCTCAAGGCGTGATGTTCCATTCCGATCAGGGTAGTCATTACATGAGGATAAAATTCAGACAGCTACTGTGACGATGCAAGAGAAAGCCAAGTATGGGTTGGCGTAGTAATCACTAGGGTAATAGATCAATGGAGCGATTCAGAAGCTTAAAAACAAAATGAGGGTTTATCTTTTCGAATATTAGGGAAGGTGCGAATAAGTCAATTACGCCTCTGGCTTACAGAGAAGCTGGAGATCAAGGCAACAGTTACAGGCATACTGGTTGTACGTCGAAAAATGTTAACGCCGAGATCCTGCTTCTCTGAAAGCCCCGAAGGGCGGATATTAGAATGGTCATCTACTTTGTCAGCCAGCTTGAAAAGGTCCAGACATTTCGCTGCACTGGCTTTCGCGTATCTGGCCATTCTAATGTCCGCAGAGAACATAACGGACTTATTCGCACCTTCCTTAGATATAACGGTAGATGTTTATATGTTGAATCTTAAATTACTCGCTAACGACACTTCTGATAACGCCTTTCTGGTCGTCCGACCGTGCCGTAGCTGACCTCGGCAGACAGCTTAGAACAGCTGACTAAATATTCTAGGTAGCGCCGAGCGGTGGTGCGACTCGCGCCGATGATGTCACCCACCTCTTCGGCGTTAAGTGCATCCCGTTGGGTGAATACGTTAAGAATATTGTCCAGCGTGATTGCATCAATGCCTTTGGGTAGGCGCATATTATCTGCGGGTGATTCTGGGGTGCTACTCGAGCGGGGTAACACCCGGTCAACGTCACTCTGTGCCAGGGTTTCTAGCATACCTAGTTTTTGTAGATGTTGCTGATAGTTGTGGAGGGTTTCCTGTAGTCGTTCGAACACTAACGGTTTCAGAATGTAATCGAAAACCCCGCCATGCAGCGCTTCTCGCAGCGTATCGACCTCTTTGGCAGCGGTGATCATGATCACATCAATGGCATTGCTGCCAGCGCGGATTTTTCGCAGCAGATCAAAGCCGGTGCCGCTGGGAAACTGGATGTCCAGCAATAGCAGATCAGGCTGCATGATGTCGATAAGATCTTCAGCATCGGCTAAGCGGTGGGCGATGCCGATCAGTTCAAACCCTTCTATCCGCTCAATAAAGCGTCGTTGGATCTCCGCGATCTGTGGATCATCTTCGGCTATAATTACTTTTATCATGGGTGGTTAAGCCTAGCTTATTTTTTATTTTTAGGTATATAAACGGTAAAGCGACTGCCGCCATCGTTGCCACTCTCTATGATGATTGTACCACTTAGTTTATCGAGCAGTCCTTTGACTAAGTGTAAGCCATAGCCGTGACCATCGTTGCCTTTGCTGCTGAAACCCTTTTCAAAAATTTTATCTTGCTGTTCCGGTGGAATGCCTGGACCTTGGTCTTCGATTTCAAAGATCAGGTCATTCCCTAGGTCGGTCATCGATAGCAGCACTTTGGCGTCACTGCCGCGATAATTGAGGGTCGCTTCAAGGGCATTATCGATAAGGTTGCCGAGGATGCTTACCAATTGTTCGCGCGGGAGGGTATCTGGCAGGCTGGTCATCTCACTTTCCGGGTCTATCTCCAGTGTTAGGCCCATCTCGCGCGCTCTATTATATTTACCCAATAAGCAACCGGCCAGTATCGGGTCGGGTACCGCTTTCATCAGCAGTTTTATCAGTGCTTGATGGCTTTGGCTCTCCTGTCCGATCAATTGTAGCGCTTGGTCGGTTGCGCCGATCTGAATCAACCCGGCGATGGTGTGGAGTTTGTTGGAATATTCATGGGATTGGCTGCGTAGGGAATCGGCATATTGTTGAATTCGGGTGAGCTGCTGACTGACCATATCCAACTCGTCTTTACGTCGAAAACTGGAGACTGCGCCGGTAATGGTATCGCCCTGTTTGAGCGGCAAACGGTTAGCAATAATGCAGTGGTTACCGCGCCAAACTTCTCGGTCAAATTGAGGTTCTCCGCTTTTTAAGACATCCAGCATGGAACTATCGGGCAGCAGTTCATCTACTTTGCGACCGATAAGGTTCGTTTCTTTGGGCAGCCCTAGGGTCTCAATGGCGGTTTGATTGATGGTGGTGATTTCACTGGCACTATTGATCGCAATAATACCTTCGCGAACCGATTCTAACGTGGCGCGTTGTTCATCAAACAGGCGGGCGATCTGTTCCGGCTCTAAACCGAAGATGGCGCGCTTGAAATGGTTAGCAAACCAAATCGCGATCGCCGCACTGAGCATAAACGAGCAGATAATCACTAAAATAAGCGTCAGCCGGTAACGGTTGATAATCTCATTGACGCGATTAAGGTCATAACCCACCGAGATAATGCCAACAATATCGCCCTCGGTGTTAACAACGGGTGCTTTGCCCCGCATCGACCAGCCTAAAGAGCCTACTGCTTTGGTGATATAACCACGACCCTGAGTCAGTGCTTGATAGCCAGTATCGCCGTCATCATCCGCCATTGAGTGGCCAATTTTATCGATCAGAGGATGTGCTAGACGGATGCCTTGATCATCCCCGATGACGACAAAACGGGCCCGTGTTGTTTGCGCTAACGAGAGACTGAGAGGTTGCAGATAAGCGCTATCTTTTTGCTTTACGGCGGCCACAACATTGGGCATGACGGCGATGGTTTTAGCGACATCGAGGGCTCGCTGACCGATCTGTTCATCGAGGGAACGTTCTAAATAGTGTAACGCAAACAGGCCGATAAAGCCGGTTTGTATAAGCGCCATTATTCCGAGGATAAGGATCATTCGCTGTTTTAGTTTTAATTGCCCAGGCTTCATTATCGCACTCATTTGCAAAGAAAGTTGTGGCCGATGGGTGACCATTGGCAACGCCTTAGATATTAATCAATTGCTGTCGACTTGGCTTGTGAACTTTATGAACAAAATGGTTTTAATGCGTTTAAAAACCTTTAAATGCATAAGCTTTATTAAAAAGTAACAGAAAACTATTGTGGCTATCACTATAAGAACAAGTGTTCACGAGCGAGGAATGACGATGCTATTTAAAACGGCAAATAAGAAAACCCTAATGGCGGCGATGCTGACAACCTGTTTGACAGCGGGTGCTTCTTTTCATGTGGCGGCGATGGAGTCGATCCACTTTTTGATTCCCGGTGGCGCCGGTGGTGGTTGGGATGGTACGGCACGGGGAACCGGTGAAGCGCTGAGTAAAGCAGGCTTAGTCGATGGCATCTCTTACGAAAATATGTCCGGCGGCGGTGGTGGTAAAGCGATCGCAAGTTTGGTTGAAATGGCGGATCAGAAACATGATACGCTGATGGTTAACTCCACTCCTATTGTGATTCGCTCACTTTCTAAAGTGTTTCCTCAGTCGTTTCGAGATCTAACACCAATTGCCGCCACGATTGGTGATTTCGGCGCCTTCGTGGTGCGCAAAGATTCTAAATACAACAGCTTTAAACATGTTGTCGCTGAATTCAACGACAATCCTCGCGCTATCAAAATCGGCGGTGGTTCGGCCCGTGGCAGTATGGATCATTTAGTGGCGGCGATGGCTTTTAAAGCCTCCGGTGGTGATGCCCGTCAGGTACGTTATGTCGCGTATGATGCCGGTGGCAAGGCGATGGCGGGTCTGTTGTCGGGTGAAACAACGATTTTGTCGACCGGTTTTAGTGAAGCGCTGGCTCTAGCGGAATCGGGTGAAGTGCGGATTTTGGTGATGACCGGTGAAGAGCGTAATGAAGCCGCACCGGACGTACCGACCCTTAAAGAACTGGGCTATGACGCCAGCTTTGTTAATTGGCGTGGTTTTTTTGCTGCCCCGGGTATCAGCGATGAGGTTAAAGCGGAGTTTGTTAGCACCCTAGAACAAATGTATGACACCGAAGCGTGGGAAACGGTGCGTGCTCGTAATGGTTGGGTGGAGATCTTTACCCCCGATGAGCAGTTTGTGGCGTTCTTGGAACAGCAGGAAAAAGAAGTTGGCGCCCTAATGCGCGAACTGGGTTTCTTGAAGTAACTTGGAATGATCATAACGATAGGTGTCGGGCTGCTATATCGCCTAATACCCTAGATTTAACCCTAATGCTTACTGCATAAGGGATTTTTTAGCTCTTCTCCGGGCTCAGTAATCTCAGACTATGACTGACGATCATCATAGCTAGCCCGGAGCTTTTTTGTTTTATCCGACACCGTTTTGGTTGTCCTGGAGTCTTTTATGATGATGACTAAAGATCATATTGGCGGTTTGGTGTTTCTCTGCCTGTCCGTACTCTACGGTTATTATGCTGGCAATATACAGATGTTGCCGGGGGATGAGTTCGAACCTTTCACCGCCCGCACGGTACCTCACACTCTGGCGATACTGGGTGGTATTCTCTCGATAGCGCTGTTATTAACCGCTAAACGCTCGGCTGGTAGTCGCTTGAATCTCAAAGGCTACGATTTTGCGCTGGTGGCTAAGTTGTTAGTGCTGATTGTTGGGTTTGGTCTGGCATTGGAATGGACCGGCTTTATGCTGGCTACTCTACTTTTTCTGATCGTTGGCTTTTGGTTGTTGGGTGAACGGCGGATCAAAATGCTGTTGATGGTATCGGTACCGTTTGCGGTGGGTATCTGGTTTGTATTGGCTAAATTGTTGGATATCTATCTGGCACCGGGTCAGCTTTATATGCAACTTTTTGGAGGTTAAGGCGATGTTAGACGGAATTTTTACCGGGCTATCCACGGCGATTATGCCCTTTAACCTGATGATGGTGGTGGTAGGCTGTTTTGCTGGCACCTTTATCGGTATGTTACCCGGCCTTGGCCCAATCTCGGCGGTTGCCTTGATGATCCCGATTACCTATGGTTTGGATCCTTCATCCGGGATTATCTTGATGGCCGGGGTGTATTATGGCGCGGTTTTTGGCGGTTCTACTTCATCAATTCTAATCAACGCACCGGGTTGTGCCAGCACCGTGGTCACGGCGTTTGATGGTTACCCATTGGCTCAGAAAAATCAGGCGGGCAAAGCACTGGCGTTGGCGGCTTATTCCTCGTTTACCGGAGGCACTATCGGCGCGCTGGCACTGCTGTTTGCTGCACCGGCACTGGCGAAAGTATCACTCAGCTTTCAGTCCACCGATTATTTTGCCCTAATGGTCTTGGGGCTGACGGCGGTGGCAGCCTTCTCGGGTAAGGGGCAGGTCATTAAGGCGCTGATTATGACCGTGTTTGGTTTGATGATTGCTACCGTGGGCACGGATACTACCTCCGGTGCCACCCGCTTTACTTTTGGCAGCCTCGATCTGATTGATGGTATTAGCTTCTTGCTGTTGGCGATGGCGACTTTTGCGTTGACTGAAGTAGTGATGACGGTGTTGAAAGGTGAGCATCGGGAGGAAGAAGAGCAGGTTGATATGAGTAAGCTGGGTAGTATGAAACTCAGTAAAGAAGAGATTAAGGAGGTTGCGCCAACCATCGCTCGTTCGTCGGTATTTGGTTTTCTGGTCGGCGTGTTACCCGGTGCCGGTGCCACGATTGCTTCATTCCTTGCATATGGCCTAGAACGTAACTTGGCCTCGGTGAAAGAAAAGCTTAAATTTGGTAAAGGTGCTTTACGCGGTTTGGCGGCACCTGAATCGGCTAATAATGCGGCCTCAACCGGTTCCTTTGTACCACTGCTGACATTGGGAATTCCCGGTTCAGGCACCACCGCTATTATGTTGGGTGCGTTGATTGCCTATGGCATTCAGCCTGGTCCTCGGCTGTTCTTGGATAACCCCGATGTGTTTTGGTCAGTGATTATTTCGATGTATTTCGGCAACCTGGTGTTGTTGATTTTGAACCTGCCGCTGATTCCATATATATCGAAGTTGCTGTTGATTCCTCGGCCGATTTTGATTCCGATGATCCTGTTCTTCTCGATTACGGGGGTTTATCTGGTCAGTTTTAACACCTTCGATATCCATATGATGGTGGTGATCACGGTGATAGCGATTTTCCTTAAGTTGCTGCAATTCCCGATGGCGCCGATGCTGCTAGGCTATATTCTCGGTGGTTTGATGGAGACCAACTTGAGCCGTGCACTGGTGATCTCCGATGGTAGTTTGGCTTTCCTTTGGGAGCGTCCGCTTACCTTGGCCATTATTTCGATCGCGTTGATTGTGTTGGTGGTTCCTCCGGCGTTAGAGCTGTTGCGTAACCGTAAAAATGCCCGAGGCCCCGAAGTAGCGGTGAATGAGGGCGAAGGCTGAACATCATTTTTTATGACCGTTGTAAATCTTACAAACCCTGGCAATTGCCAGGGTTTTTTTATGCCTTTTTGGTGCTGTGAATAAAATGAACTTAATGCATTTTATGGGTATTAAATCCTTTATTTTCAATATCTTATATTGTTTCCTCTATCTGGTTAAAGTATTTGAAACGCCACCGATCGCATCCACTCCATGACATCGGAATAGCTGTTAGACAGTGGCGATCATTGAGCACCAATGGGCTTCAGGCACCCCGAAAACCTGAACAAAAAATATAAAAGCAATCCATACACGAAGTGGAGAAGATGATGAATAGAGTAGCGTTGACTACTGCAATCGCAGCCGCAATGCTGGCTGGTTCCGTCCAAGCGGCAACCATCTATGAAGATAACGGCCTGAAATATGAGCTTAAGGGTGACCTACAGGTTCAACTGCGGCAGAAGATTGGTGATAACCAAGATCAGGATCTTGAGTTTGATGATCTGGAATTGAAAAACCGAGTAACTTATCGCCTCAATGACGGCATGAGTGCTTTCGCTCAGCTAGATTATAGTTTTGATAAGCGAGCCAATGATCAGAGCAGCGATTCTCAGGATGGTGGTAAGCTGGAAGAAGCTTATTTAGGTCTGAGTTTTAACAACATCGATTTGCGGGTGGGTAAACAGAACTATTCAACTGATGAATTCAGCGTTGAAAAGGCTTATGAAACGGTCGTTGAGGATGATATTTTCGACCTCCACAACGATCAGGGTGATGATGTTATTCGTGTTGATGCGCAGTTTGAAAACCTGTTTGTTTCCGTCTCTACCGATCTTAAAGCGGAAGGTAATGGGGACAGCGATGATACTGAATCCACTGACCTGTTTGTCTCTACTGAGTTGGGTAATCTAGGACTGATGGCAGCGTATCAGACCTATCAGGAACTGGGGGCTGATTCTGTCTCTGCCTGGGGCGTAGGCGTCACCTTTGATGCAGGCTTTGCTCAGTTTGGCGCTGACTATGGTTCTATGGAAGATACCGCAGATGTGTATAACCTAGTAGCCTCTTTCCCGATTGCCGAAACGACGACTGTTGCTGTGGGGGTTCAGAACCGTGATGAAGACGCCGGTGATGATATAACTGGCTGGTACGCTAACGCGACTTACAATTTCCCGGAGCAGAAAGCGGTTAGCGTATTTGGCGAGATTGGTGATACCGATGCCGATGATACCGATCCGGGTTATTTGGTGGGTATGCGTATCGTGTTCTGATTCTTGCCTGCGGTACGTAACTGAGCGTTAGGTGTCCTTCCCCTTCGGATATCTGACCTTACGACTGTGCCGCTGATCAGCGCAGAATAAGCCCGGCATCAGTGCCGGGCTTTCTTTTGTCTGTGAAATAATCATGCCGCTAGGTTAGTGGTTGTTAGACTCACGCTTTTCCAGAGTCAGGTAGTTATCGATGCCGTTGATCTTGTCCTCGGCATGGTGATTAACATAGAGCACCGAGGTTTCACTGCCCGCACAGATTTTCTCGATCAGCGCCAATACTAATTGGCGGTTCATATCATCCAGTCCTAGGCAGGGTTCGTCGAGAATTAACAGGGGTGGGTGTTTGACCATTGCGCGGGCGATGAGTAACAGGCGCTGGTCACCGTAGGATAGCTTGTTGAACGGGGTGTCGGCTCGGTCGGTCATGCCTAGTAATGCCAGCCATTCATCGGCGATCTTTTTTTGTCGGTCGGTGGCTTTGGTATATAGGCCGATACTGTCGTAAAAACCTGAAATAATCACATTACGCAGGCCGGTGCCGACTTTATATTCCCATTGCAGAGCGGTCGATACATAACCGATAAACTGTTTAATCTGCCAAATGCTTTCGCCATTGCCGCGTTGGAAGCCAAACACGAAAATATCATTAACATAGCACTGTGGGTGATCGCCGGTAATTAACGACAGCAGGCCTGTCTTGCCGCTGCCGTTAGGGCCGCTTAGCTGCCAATGTTGGTTGGGCTGAATCGTCCAATCCAGTGAATCGATAATACGCTGGCCATCATAGGTGATGTTGATTTTGTTGAGTTGTACCAGTGGTTGTGTCGGATCAAGCTTGGGGATGGCGGTGTCTGGGTCGGCGGCGGGCACCTGTAAGTCGGTGGTTTTTAGGTGTAGCAACTGATATAGATCGTTATAGGCTTGTTGATCGTTACAGTCGATCTGATGTTGTAAACGGGCCTGATCGACATAGGCGATATGGGTGATGAAATCAGGGAATTCATCGAAGCGGTTAAGCACCAGTACCATTGGTACGGTTTCGACTAAGCCGTGCAGATACTGTTGCAGCATTTCTAGGGTGTGGGCATCGAGGCCATCGAAGGGCTCATCCAAGACTAATAATTCAGGCTCGCTGGCCAGTGCGCGAATCAGCATCACCTTACGGGATTCGCCGGTGGATAACTTGCGGAATGCCCGTTCGAGTAGGGGTTCCAATTTAAACATCGACACCAGTTGCTGGATCAAAGCGGGGTTACGGCTGCCTTCATGGAGTATCTCATGCACCGGTGTACCCTCGGCGATAACATCCATAATATCGGCATCATCTTTTTTGCGTTCCCGCTCAATGAGCTCAGCTTGGGCTTCAAATGAGACCAGCCCAACCTTGGCTGGTAATCCTGTGATTGATCCGGCTACTGATTCTCCGGCTCCGGCTAAAATAGCCGCCAATGCCGATTTACCCGCGCCATTGGCGCCGGTGATCACCCAGTGCTGGCTGTCGTCCAGCTGCCAGTTGATCTCATCCAGTTGAAAGCGATCATCAAAATTTACGGTCAGGTTATCGAGGCGAATATTCATAGCTATCCGAAGTCCGAGTAAGGTAGTTTAAATACTAAAAAAAAGGCCAGGAGGTTAGTCCCGGCCTTCATCTAGCTGTTACAAATCACAGGCGAAATCGTTATTAAACGATCTTCTTCATGTCAGCCATGTGACCACGCAGAACCGAACCGATCGCTTCAACCGGGTGTGCACGCAGGGCAGCATTCACTTCGATCAAGCGAGCGTTGTCGACGCCAGTGTCGTCCAGTTCCAGACCTTTACCGATAACGTCGGTTTTGATGTCCTTCATGAAGTCAGCCAGCAGAGGTAGGCAAGCGTGGTTGTAAAGGTAGCAACCGTATTCAGCAGTATCGGAGATCGTAGCGTTCATCTCATACAGCTTCTTACGGGCAATGGTGTTAGCGATCAGCGGCGTTTCATGCAGTGACTCATAGTAAGCTGAGTCCGCGATGATGCCGGCAGCTGTCATGGTTTCGAATGCCAGTTCAACACCCGCTTTAACCATAGCAACCATCAGGATACCGTTATCGAAGTATTCCTGCTCGGAGATCTCTACATCGCCAGCGGGTGTCTTTTCAAAGGCCGTTTCAGCCGTCTCTGCGCGCCATCCCAGCAGATTTTTGTCATCGTTAGCCCAGTCTTCCATCATCGTACGGGAGAAGGTGCCATCGATGATGTCGTCCTGGTGTTTGTTGTACAGCGGACGCATGATCTGCTTAAGTTCTTCAGATAGGTCAAATGCTTTGATCTTAGCTGGGTTAGATAGACGATCCAGCATGTTGGTGACGCCGCCGTATTTCAACGCTTCAGTCACTGTTTCCCAACCGTACTGAATCAGCTTAGAGGCATAACCTGGATCGATACCCTCTTCAACCATTTTGTCGAAGCACAGTAGAGAACCCGTCTGCAGCATACCGCAAAGGATAGTCTGCTCACCCATCAGGTCAGATTTAACTTCAGCGATGAAAGAGGACATCAGCACGCCCGCTTTATGACCGCCAGTGCCAGCAGCGTAGGCTTTAGCCAGTGCTAGACCTTCGCCTTTAGGGTCGTTGTCTTCGTGAACAGCGATCAGGGTAGGCACACCGAAACCACGCACATATTCGTTACGTACTTCTGAACCTGGGCACTTAGGTGCAACCATGATCACGGTCAGGTCTTCACGGATCTTCATACCTTCTTCAACAATGTTGAAACCGTGAGAGTAAGACAGGCAAGCGCCTTCTTTCATCAGCGGCATAACGGCGTTTACAACCGGCGTGTGCTGCTTATCAGGTGTCAGGTTAAGTACTACGTCAGCCGTTGGGATCAGCTCTTCATAAGTACCGACAACAAAACCATTTTCAGTCGCATTTTTCCAAGACTGACGCTTTTCAGCGATAGCCGCTTCACGCAGTGCGTAGGAAACGTCACAACCGCTGTCACGCAGGTTCATACCCTGAGCCAAGCCCTGTGCGCCACAACCGATCACAACCATTTTTTTGCCTTTCAGAGCTTCAACGCCATCGCTGAATTCCTCGATAGACATAAAGCGGCATTTGCCCAGTTGTTCCAGCTGCTCACGCAGTGGCAGCGTGTTGAAGTAGTTATTAGACATATCTGATAGTTCCGGTTAATTAAGTCACGGCCAGCAGGCGGCGACTGAAAGTTCTGTTCTCTTTACCTGGCAGGTACAACATATCTGACGAGGCTCAAAATCAGGCAGGCCAATATTATACAGACAGCCCGACTGAAATTTAATAGGGCCACTCTATAGAAAAAGTAATCTTGCGTATATTGATATATCTAAATCATAGTATTGCATTTTATGGAATGATCTCGATCGCTCGCAATGAACCGCTTGGTAGCTCTTTTAATCTTAACAACGTGGCCACGGCTAAGAGTTTTTAAGCTTCTTTTAAGCACTGCTCATTAAAATAGTACTTATCAGACATATGACTACCGACATGGTATTAGGAGAACGGCGATGACAACGCATAAGAGCCAACAGACAATCAACGTTTGGGACCCTCTAGTGAGGGTGTTTCATTGGTCATTGGCACTATTTTTCACGGTGGCCTATCTAACGGAAGACGATTTTGAAACCGTCCATATTTATATGGGTTATGCCATCAGTGTGCTGATTGCTTTTCGCCTGCTCTGGGGCTTTGTTGGCCCTCAATATGCGCGCTTCGGTAATTTTGTCACGGGTAAGGCTCGGGTGGTTCGTTATCTCAAATCATTATTAAGTGGTAGGGCAGAACACTATATAGGCCATAACCCAGCGGGTGGTTTGATGGTGGTTGCACTGTTGTTGATGTTGGCCCTGACCTGCTTTTTTGGCATGACGTTGTTAGCGATGGATAACGCGGGCCCTTTGGCGGGCACCTTTGTGACAGCCTTGAATGATGACTGGGTAAAAGAGCTGCATGAGTTTTGTGCCAACACGACCTTAATGCTGGTGTTTATCCATATCGCTGGGGTGATTGTGAGTAGTTTTCTCCATCGGGAGAATCTCGTTAAGGCGATGGTCAGCGGGGTAAAAAAAGCGCCTAACCCACAGTCCAGTGTTGAAACATTAACAGGAGAAGAACATGTCTAATGGCCGTTTCGCAGTGATAGGGCTGTTGCTGGGTTTCGCGCTCACGGCGCAGGCCGATGTGATTGATGAGAAGCTGGCGCAGTATCGCACCGAGGGGGCCCAGGCATTTAGTGCCGAGGCTGGATTGAACTTGTGGATATCCAATCATAATGGCCGTAGCTGTACCCAGTGCCATGGTGACAGCCCCCAGGGGGTTGGCAAACATATTAAAACCGGCAAGCAGATTAAACCGATGGCCCCTTCGGTTAATCCGCAACGTTTTACCGATAGTGACAAAATTGATAAATGGTTTTTACGCAACTGTAAATGGACGCTTAAACGTGTCTGTAGTGCCCAAGAAAAAGGCGATATCCTCGTATGGATAAGGGAGCAATAAGGTTATGAATGCTAATGTTAATAAAGTAGTGGGTTATCTGCGTTGGGGTATCGCGGGCAGTTTGTTGCTTGCTGCCTGGGGATTGAGTCTCACCGGTATGAGCCGCGCGTCGGATAACTATAATAGGGGGGTAGCCAATAGCAGTGGTGTTTCAAGTCCTGCTGCAATGGCTTATCGAGAAGAGTGCGGCGCTTGCCATATCGCTTATCCGCCGGGGTTGCTACCCGAGGCAAGTTGGCGCTCAATCATGACGACGTTGGATGATCATTTTGGTGAAAATGCTGAACTGTCCGAAGGGCCTGTGGCGATGATTACCGCTTACCTCTCGGAGAATGCGGGTAATCCGGGTCGAGGAATGCTAAAAAGGATGGCCGGTGAGGCGCCGCTGCGGATAACCGAGTTGCCCTATTTTATACGTAAACACGATGAAGTGCCTGAACGACTGGTGAGCGGCAACCCAGAAGTCGGCAGCTTTAGTAACTGTAATGTGTGTCATCAGCGCGCAGAACGTGGAGAGTTTGATGAGGATACGGTTCGTATTCCTGGTTATGGCCGTTGGGATGATTAATCTCGCTGTGGCCGGTTCAGATGTCAGTGATACGCAGGTACGCGAATGGGTCGCGGCAGGAAAAATGATGTCGTTTGCTGATATCTATAGCTTAAACCAATCCCGTTTGGCAGGTCGCCTGCTTGATCTTGAGGTTGAAGAGGAAGATCACCGACTCATCTATGAGATCGAAGTACTAGGTGCAGATGGTGAGGTACGGGAGTTTCATATCGATGCCGAGAATGGCCGGGTATTAAAAGAGGAAAGGGACGATTGAGAATTCTCTTAGTTGAAGACGATGTTGAGCAAGCCAACAGTTTAAAACGCCGCTTACACCAAGCCGGTTATGTGGTTGAAGTGGCTTATAATGGTATCGATGGTCAATTTTTGGGGGATGAGGAAGCATTTGATGCGGTCGTGCTGGATCTGGGTTTGCCTGGCATTCCCGGTTTGGATGTGCTGAAACATTGGCGTAGCCAAGGCAACGCTGTACCGGTCATTGTTTTGACGGCTCGAGATGCTTGGCATGAACGGGTTGATGGTTTGAACGCCGGTGCCGATGATTATTTGGGTAAGCCTTTTTATGCCGATGAAGTGATTGCTCGATTACAGGCGGTGGTGCGACGGACGCTGGGCAAAGCTGATAATGTGTTGGAATGGAAAGGCGTGCGTCTGTTATTGTCAGAACAACAGGCGATTGCTCAGGATGGCCGGGTTATCCGTTTGACCTCAACCGATTTTCGCCTGTTAAGACAATTCATGATGCATCCTGATAAGGTGCACTCTAAAAGCTATCTGAGTGAGCAGGTATATGAAGAGGATCAGATCAAGGACAGTAATGTCATTGAGGTCTATGTGAACCGGCTGCGTAATTATTTTGGTAAAGACTTTATCAAAACGCAGTGGGGCAAAGGCTATCGGATAGGGTGAGCCGTTGACTGCCGACTTAAAGCATAAACAGTCTAGCCCTGATCAGCCACCTAGCCGGCCTAGGCTATCGATTCGCGCACAGTTAAGTCGTAGCTTGATAATCGCTCTGTGTTTGACCATGGGATCGCTGTTGATCGTCGTTAATTGGGGCGTTGGCCAGATTGCCCATGAATATATTCTTTCTCGCCTGAAGCATGATGCAGAATCGATTATTGCCGCGTTGCAGCCCGCCGCGGAAAACTTAGGTTGGGAGGTCAGTGCTCGAGGTGAAAGTGCGGTATATCAGCGGCCCTTATCGGGCCACTACTATTTAGTTATTGGCCCTGACATCGAGTTGCGCAGCCGTTCATTATGGGATTATTCAGCGGAATTCTCTTCGCTGGCTCAAGGAGAGAGTCGTCGTTTTGAGATGGCCGGGATTAACGATCAGCATTGGCTGGTGTGGCAGCAAGGGTTTAGTAAGGGTGGTGTGCTGTTTACGTTAACGGTTATTGAAGATAGCTCGCCACTGGATGCATTGAAGTGGCGTTATTCATTCTGGGCGCTGCTGGTGGTATTAGGCGGCGCTATTGCCCTGTTCTTTATGCAGCAGTGGATTCTGACTCGTAACTTTCGTTATTTGGATTCCGTGAGGGATAAGATTCAGGCCTTTCGCTATGCGGATGATAAACCTAATTTGAGCACGGTACCGCAAGAGTTGGCGCCCTTGGCCGATGATATTGAGCAATTATTGCAGCAACTAAAGCAGCGTGTGAGTCGCTCGCGACACTCCTTAGGTAATTTGGCCCATGAAATTAAACGCCCTTTGCATCGTCTACAGCAGCTGCAGGACGAATCGGCCACGGCGGTGAGTGCGGATATTAAAACCTTATTAGATGATATCCTGTGGTTGGTTCAACGGGAGCTGAAACGTGCCCGTATCGTGGGCGTATCATCACCGGGCCGACAGACCGAGCTAGCCGATGATCTGCCGCCGATGCTCGACATTCTTAGGAAGTTATACCCGGCGATTCGAATAAATGCCGATGTCGCAGCGGCAGGTACATTACCGCAGGATCGTGATGATATGCTCGAACTGCTGGGTAATGTGCTGGATAATGCCTGTAAATATGGACTCAGTGAGGTTGATTTAAAGATTATTCGAAACGCAGACAGGGTGGTGATTCGGGTGAGTGATGATGGTAATGGCTTGCCCCAAGCACACATTGAACAGCTCATGCAGCGAGGTCAGCGTTTAGATGAGCGGCTCGAAGGCTCGGGCTTAGGTCTATCGATCTGTCATGATATTGTGGCTAGCTATCAGGGTCATTTGATCGTGGCAAACCGCCCGCCTCATGGTGTGCAGGTCTCTATTGAGTTGCCGTTGTAGTTATGTCTTATTGAGCATGTACCATATTGGGGAGGTTAAATCATCAATCTCTAGAACAATCGTTTAGAATGGACGGTTTAACCCATATAAGTGTTGGGAAATCTGGGATTGTGTTTGGGAATTGCTCAGTATGAATGTATCTAAAAAAATGAGCTGGATCGTTGTTTTAAGCTCATTGGCAGTGTTATTGCCGGCACTAATTGTTTTTTATTTTACTGCCAAAAAAGAATTGTTAGAAACCGAACTCGCGGCTCATCAGGTTCATGTGCAGGCTTTGGCAGATGAATTTGCATCTGATTTACATACCTTTAGTGTCAAACTTGAAAAGCTAGATCGACTCATCAATCGACAATTACTCGATCGCAGTGATATCGATGTGGCGCGGTTTGATCGGCGGATGTCTGTTTCGCCAGATGGCGCGTGGCGGAATACAGAAGAGACCTATAGCGGTCATCTACAAGCGGGGCTGTTTTTACCTCCGGACTACAATATAACCGTCGAGAGTAAACGCTTTTATGGCCGAATGTTCGATATCTTTGAGTCGTTTGGTGTCGCCACAAGCAGTGAAAAAGTTTTTAATAATATTTGGTTTTTAGATCATCATCGAGCGGAATTGATCTACGATCGAGTTTTTCCTGATTTTGTCTATCGAATGACACCCGACACCGATTATACGGCGACTGATTGGATGACCCTCGCATCGCCCGAACGGAACCCTCAGCGGCAAACCCAATGGACACCGCCTCTGTTTGATCCGACCCCCGCTAGTTGGATGGTGAGTGCCGTTCATCCGTTGGATATTGACGGGGTATGGGTGGGGACGCTAGGCCAAGATATACAGCTGAATCGATTGTTTAGTTTGATGCACGATTCGGATGATAAGTTTGCCGGTGAGCAGCATATCTTGAGAGATAAGAAGGGGGATTTTATTTTAGCGGGGCCCTGGCAAGGACAGCTGGAAGGTAAGGCAGAGCCGTTTACGATCGATAAGCAAGAAACAGAATTATTAACCCTGTTAACCCACCCTTTGAGTAATGTCTCGACGCTATTGGGGGAGGTATCGATGCAAGGTCAATCTTATCAGGTTATTGGGGTTTTATTACAGCCGATGGGTTGGCGTTATTTGCACTTAATCCCGACCGATGCGATTTTAGCCAATCTCGTTAAAGTGGTTTATACCGCGGCTTTATTTTTCGTTTTCACCGCCGTGGCCATCAGCTTATTGATTAATGGCGCTGTGCGTAAAGTCGTATCGAAACCGATTGAACAGCTGGTGTTACGCACGCGCCTGTTTGCGATTGGACTTAAGCCGGAGCCTATTGCGGATTGGGGCAGTATTGAAATGACTGAATTAGCCTTAGCTGTGGATATGATGAAGGACGATTTAGATAGAGAAGCTAACCGACTGGCTCATATGGCAACCCATGATGAATTGACCGGTTTACCTAATCGAAATTTACTCAATGATCGTTTAGAGCAGGTGATCGTTGATACCAAACGTAATAAAACAAAGGCGGCGATACTGTTTCTCGATTTGGATCAGTTTAAGAATGTTAACGATTCCCTCGGCCATTCACTGGGTGATCAATTGCTCAAAACGGTGGCCGAACGTATCGCTTTGCAATTACCCGAAGACAGTGTGGTGTCTCGGTTTGGCGGCGATGAATTTGTTGTATTGATTCCAAAATTTGAACATATGTTTGAGTTATCGAATATTGCCGGCGAATTGCTCTTCATTATTCAGCAGCCTTACCTTATTGAGGGCTATGATCTGAGTATAACCAGTAGTATCGGTATCAGTGTGTGTCCTGATGATTCGGATATTGTCGAAACCTTAATTCAGAACGCTGATGCGGCGATGTATCAATCTAAGAAGCTTGGCCGTAACGGGTTTAAGTTTCACACGCAAGACATTCGAGAGCAGATATTACGTAAACGGCATCTCGAGGATGCCCTGCGAAAAGCGCTCGATGATCAGCAGTTCGTGCTTTATTACCAGCCTAAAGTTAATTTTAAGACTAAGCAGATCGTTGGCATGGAAGCTTTAATTCGATGGCAACATCCGCAAATGGGTATTGTTTCGCCATTGGAGTTTATTCCATTGGCCGAAGAAACGGGGTTGATTATCGAGATCGGCGAGTGGGTCATACAAACCGCCTGTATGCAGATGAAAACCTGGTCGGAGCAGTATCCATGGCTCGATAATATGGCGATTAATTTATCCGTTAGGCAGTTTCAGCAGCAGGATTTTTGTCAGCGGGTCGAGTTGTTGCTGACTGAAAAGCAGATCGATAGCTCGAAAATTGATTTTGAAATAACGGAAAGCATGATTATGGAGGATGTTGAGGCGGCTATCCGCATCCTAGCTCAGCTGAGAATGTTAGGCGTATCGATTAGTATTGATGATTTTGGTACCGGATATTCTAGTCTGAGTTATTTAAAGCATCTGCCGGCCGATTCATTAAAAATTGATCGGGCTTTTATTAAAGAGATCGTGCACGATGCTAATGATCAAGCGATTACCAAATCTATTATAGCCTTGGCGACGAACTTGAATCTCAGTGTTATTGCCGAGGGGATCGAAGATGCGGAGCAGGATACGATGTTGACCGACATGGGCTGCGATTATGCGCAAGGGTATTATTTTAGTCGCCCCCTGCCTGCCGAAGAACTGTCGTTATTATTAGCCCAGCAAGATGAGCACAGCGCCGAGACACCGCATAGAGGGGCCGAATATTGCCAACTTGTTGAGTCGCGAAACTGAAAAGTTTCAATTGCAAAGGCGCAACAGAAAAGGCATCACTGAAAAAGTTTAACGGCAGAGATGTGAGATTAAGGCATGAGGGATAATATTCATTCAATGGCTAAGCGACAAGTTTTGGTAGCGATTGTCGCTCAGCGAGCTGGGGCTGTTTAATTAAGTCCGGCGAGTAACTCTTTCCAATGAGGATGGATAAAATCTTCATCTTTCATCAGCGTTTTGAAAAATAAGCTTTGTTGATGCACTTCGAGCATGACTTTATTAGATTGCTTGAGTTTTTCATTGAGCGACTGATCCGATGTAAATGGACGCATAGCGATACGACTCCCCGAGTGAGTCCGGCCATTACGGGTATAGGCGATGGTGGGGGTTAGAGCGAAAGCTTGATTGTCTATCCATAATGTCGCGCTGTTAATCGCATGGTAATCACCTTTGACCGCGAGTTTCAGTGTTTTGGGGCGATTATGATCGATATACAAAGCACTGCAGACGTCATAACGATTACACGAGAGCGTTTGAATCGTCTTATCTGATAGATTGTCTGACAGTTTGTATTCAGGTTGATTGACGATACTGCTACAGCCTGTCAGCAAAGCTAAGCAAAATATGAACGAGTATTTCATGCGTGTGTCCCTTCCGAAACGATGCGGTGGATAGTAATTAATCGCTAGATTATAACGGGGTTTATCAGGGCTTCAATCATCGATAATGGTGATTAACCGATATAATTGAGTGGCACCGCCGTGGTATCGACAATTTTGCGCATAATGAAAGATGATTTGACACCAGTAACCCCTTGAATACGGGTTATTTTTCCCAACAAAATATCGTGATAACGGTCCATATCGGGTACTGCGACTTTGAGTTGATAGTCCGCATCATGGCCGGTAATTAAATAGCACTCCATCACTTCGGGAAAGCCAATGATGGTTTTTTCAAATGCTTCAAATCGTTCAGGGATATGTTTATCCATGCTGATATGCAGGATCGCCATCAGATTAAGATCAACGGCTCGTTCGTCCAAGCGGACAACGCGGTCGAGAATGATACCACTGTCTTCTAGGGCTTTTACCCGTCGAGAGCAGGGGGCTGCCGTTAGACCGACTTTTTCTGCTAGATCTTGATTTGACACCCCACCATTGCGTTGTAATTCGCGCAATATTTTTAAGTCAAAGTGGTCGATAGTGTGGTTTGTTTTCATTGTTTGATCGCTTAGCGCAATTATATTTAATTATTTAGTCTATTAGTTTTGGTTTAATTGCGCAATTCCGTTGAATTTGTCTTTTTTAGCGCGGTTATTGCGCAGCAATCGCTTTACACTTTTACCTATTGATTGCTCTGTTGCATGCGGAACCAATCAAACTTGCTGAGAGCCATTCAAGCATACCGTTATCAGCGGATGTGGATGACAACACCAAAAGTGTTTATTCAGGTTTAAGCGTCAGTTTACCGAGCTGAATGATGCGTACCAAAAGTATGTGAACGACCGATTTGCTCCCGCGCCTTATCGCGCGGGATTTCAATATTGATAACCGATGTAATGGCTGATCATTTATAAACCCAAGACTGCCGCTGGCAGGGACTTAGCAGGACGAGACTATGTTCGATCATCGTAAATACAAGGCATTTGAACCGATCCGATTGACTGACCGCACTTGGCCAGATAATACACTCACACAGGCCCCCGACTGGTGCAGTGTTGATCTACGGGATGGTAATCAGGCGCTTGTGAATCCGATGAGTGTTGAGCAGAAAACGCGATTATTCGATCTATTAGTTAAGTTGGGTTTTAAAGAGATTGAGGTTGGTTTTCCTTCGGCTTCGAAGCCTGATTTTGATTTTGTTCGCAAGCTGGTGGATGAACAGCGGATTCCAGAGGATGTCACGATTCAGGTGTTGACTCAGGCTCGAGAAGAGCTGATTAAACGCACCTATGAAGCGATGACTGGGGTTAAAAAAGCCGTGATTCATGTGTATAACTCAACCTCCACCGTGCAGCGTGAACAGGTCTTTGGTCAATCGCGTGAAGGGATTAAAGCGATCGCGGTACAGGGTGCCAAGTGGGTGCAGCAGTATGCTCAACAGCATCCCGATACCGAGTGGGCGTTTCAATACTCACCGGAAAGTTTTAGTGGCACGGAGATGGATTATGCCATCGAGGTCTGTGATGCCGTGATTGAGCAGTGGCAGCCTGACAGTGGTCGCGACATCATTATTAATCTGCCGGCCACGGTGGAGATGTCTACGCCAAATGGCTTTGCCGATCAGGTTGAATATTTCTGTCGTCATCTGGTTAATCGTCGCTATGTGCGTGTGAGTCTGCATACCCATAATGATCGAGGCTGTGCGGTGGCGGCGGCAGAGCTTGGCGTGTTGGCCGGTGCCGACCGTGTCGAAGGTACGTTGATGGGTAATGGTGAGCGCACCGGGAATATGGATGTGATTACCATGGGGATGAATCTGTATTCTCAAGGAATCGATCCGAAGCTGGATTTTTCTAATATCGTAGAGATTAATAAGGTGGTGGAAAGCTGCACCGAGATTCCGGTGGGAGTACGTCACCCATGGGCCGGCGAATTGGTGTATACCGCATTCTCCGGTAGCCATCAGGATGCGATTCGTAAATCGGTTAATTATCACACTGAACATAATCAGCAACATTGGGATGTGGCTTATCTGCCGATCGATCCACGTGATATCGGCCGTGAATATGAAGAAGTTGTGCGGATTAACTCGCAGAGTGGTAAAGGCGGCGTCGCGCTGGTGCTGGAGCGTGATTATGCGATCAACCTGCCGAAGTGGCTACACTTTCCACTCAGTCGAGTGGTTCAGGGAGCCGCAGAGCAGAGCGGTATCGAGGTATCGTCGACGAATATTAAACGGCTATTTGATGAGCACTTTATCGCGGTGCCAACTACATGGCAGTTGGATGATTATGATCTACACACCGAAGCACATCATGTGAATGCTCGTTTTTACATCGGCGAACATCAGTTTAATGGTGAAGGTGCCGGTGCACTTGAAGCGTTGTGTTCGGCGCTGACTCAGGCGTTTAACTGCACGATTGAAGTGATTCAGTTTGATCAGCATGCCATCAGTGGGGGTACCGCTGCTCAGGCGCAAGCGTCGATTGCGGTGCAGATCAATGGCGAGGCGTATTACGCCGTTGCAGTGGCCGGTGATACCTCGGCCGCCACGCTGCAAGCGATGTTGACAGCCTTCAGTCGTACCGGTCTTGAGGTGGTTCAAGCCGCCTGAACTAGTAGGCATTGACAGCGGACGAAGATCTTCAAAGCAATAGCCTGACAATCCGTGTCAGGCTGTTTTTCTACTAGAGCGGTGGACGTTTTAGCTGGTTTTATCGGTAAACGTTACGGGTGGCATCTCACGCCGGTCGATCTCTAAGTGAAAGATATCTGGACGATTATAATGTCCAGCAACATCAAGCGCTTTCCTTGATTCCCGCGCCGCTTCTAGATCAAGATTAGCGAACAAAATGCCTTTCTCCTTGTGAAGTGGTCCGGCGACGACACCCCCAAAAGGTTTGACTACCACCGCATCACCGGGGTTTATCCACTCTTCTGGTTGAAATAATTGGTCGCGCTCAGGAAACGAATCAGGGATATCTTTGCCCTGTAGGGCGGTGGCCGTACTTAAAACCCAGCAACCGCCTTCACGGGCGATGTGATTCATTGAGGCTATCCAAGTGTCCCCACTATCCCAGGTTGGCGCGATATAGATATCGATATTCTGAGCATACAGGGCGTAACGTGCCAAAGGCATATAATTTTCCCAACAGATTAAACAGCCGATTCTTCCTATGGGGGTATCTACAACGCGTAGACCGCTGCCGTCACCAAATCCCCAGACCATTCGCTCCGGGTTGGTGGGCATTATTTTTCGATGCCGATTCAAAATGACGCCATTATCGTCAATCACAACCACGGTATTAAACAGGGTTGAGCCGCTGAATGTTGCATCGATCTCATGCATACCGATCACCACAATCAGATGGTGCTTAGCAGCCGCTTCGCAGATCGGATCTAGATCTCCCTGGGCAATATTGACGGCATTATTGCGCAGCTGAGTATGCAACTGATTACCTAACGGCATATCACCGCCGGGTTTAAGGCGCCAGATCCAGGTGGGATAACCCGGCAGAAATGCTTCGGGAAAAACGAGGAGTTGTGTGTTCTGTTTGGCGACCTCCTCAATGGTTTTTACGGCCAGTTTGATCGATGCTTTTAGGTCTAACAGCACCGGTGGTTTTTGTGAAATCGCTATATTGATATTCATAAGGTGTACTCCACTTTAGCGCAAGCGTGGTTGCGCCATTTTGAATAGCTACTCGAGTTACGGCTATTCCGGAATTTGCTCTCCAGAACCTCCAGCATCAGAGGGGAGGTCTTTCATTTTCGGTAGACCGTCGATCATTGGCAGCACGGTTTCTTGATAGTGCACATGCACAGAGGGGGTAAAGTTCAGGTCAGGAATGATGGCGGCAGGGAGGTCAATGACACCCATCTGAGGATGTTCGATAAACAGATGTCCACCGCATGAGCGACACCATGCGCGAATGCTGCCGGGACTTTTAGCATAGCGGCTAATCTGTTCTTCCCCTTGGGTTATTTTTAACGTGTCAGGTTGCCATAAGGTGAAGGCGTTGACGGGGCTTGCAGACCAGTGACGGCAAGACTCACAGTGGCAGTAGGCCATTAAAACGGGGTGGGTTGAGACACTAAACTGAACAGCTCCGCAAAAACAGCTACCGGTGTATTTCTCTTGGGTGTTCATGTGAATTCTCCTGTGTTTTCAGGGTGTGTGTGTATGAAGTACAGCAGAGGAGCTATAGTTTGTTAAGTACATAAAACGTACCTTAAAGTACGAAATCTGTAGTAACGACTGAGTGATTGCGGGAGCGCTTATATGAAAAGTTACGGACAGTTTTGCCCAATAGCCAAGGCTTGCGAAGCATTGGGGGAACGCTGGACGCTGTTATTAATACGTGAACTCTTATGCGGTAGTCATCGTTATAACGATTTTAAGCGGGGCCTGCCGTTGATATCGCCGACCATGCTGTCTCAGCGATTGAGTGTTTTGCAGGCTCGGGGATTGGTTGAATTGAAACTCTCTGATGATAGTAAAAGCAGGGAGTATCATTTAACTCAGGCGGGTCTAGAGCTAGAGCCTATTGTCATGGGGTTAGGTGAGTGGGGGGCACGTTGGGTCCGTAGTCAGATGAGCGACGAAGATCTAAGTGTCGAACTACTGATGTGGGATATGCGACGCACGATTAACGGATCAGCTTTACCGGATAACCGCACCGTATTGCATTTTGAGTTCAAGGATCTCGATAAAAGCTATCGGCATTGGTGGATGTTGGCTGACGGTGGCGAAATCGATCTTTGTGTTGATGATCCAGGATTTGATGCTGATGTGGATTTTGTGAGTGATCTTAGAACAATGACGGCTCTATGGCTGGGCGATGTGTCGGTGGCTGCCGCCGAGGCGAGTGGTACATTGGATGTTCGCGGTGCGGCTCTGTTGATTAAAAACCTTCCGCAGTGGTTTATGTTCAGTGGTTTTGCCAAGATTAAAAGTGGCTTCGTTGAAAGTAGTACGATTGGAGGCGATTCGATAGAGGTTGCCATGAAGCGGTAGTCGTTTATTGCAATAGTTTTTTGCTACTAGCTCATTATATCGGTAGTCTTTAAGGTTCTGGGCTAACGCCTTGTGGCAAGGTGATAGAAATATGTCATCAGCCTCAGGGAGTGAGGCGCTATCAGAAAGTAGGTTTGTCGTCCTTCACGGCGCTGTTTTGCTTTAGTTTTCTTGATCGGGTTAAAAGCACATGCAAACGAATATCTTGCTTCGTATTCAGCCGATTCTCTTTGCTATTTTTGCGGTAGCCGTGAGTCACAATTTGTTTTTTGTCATGTTGCCTATTCGGCTTAAAGAGGGCGGCTTTGAGTCTGCCGATATTGGTATGGCGATGAGTATGTTCGCGGTTGGCTCCATCATGGCGGGGCTGTTAGGTTCTCGGGCGGTGCTTCGCGTCGGGCATATTCGAGCATTTGCGTCGATGGCCGCGATGCTGTCGATTGTGTCAGTGTGTCATAGTTATTTTATCAATATCTGGATTACCGGTGGCTTAAGAATGGTGGCTGGCTTCTGCTTTGTCACTAGTTTTATTACCCTCGAAAGCTGGCTCAATGTTTTGAGTGATAAGCGTAACCGAGGCAAAGTGTTTGGCACCTATCAGATCTGTTTTGCCACAGGGTTTGGCTCGGCGCCGTTTCTGTTTAGTTTGTCGAGTGAGCACGACCCACGACTGTTTGGGCTGATCGGTGTGTTTCTCTGTATCTCTTTGATTATTATGTCGATGAGTCGTTTACCCCTACCGGAGCTGCCCGAGCGACCTCGAGCGATGTCGCCTAAACGGTTATGGCGTTACTCGCCATCGGGTACGCTGTCGTGTTTTTGTGCCGGCTTAATCAGCTCGGCGAGTGTTTCACTGATTTCGCTGTATGCCTATGATCATGGTATCACGGGTATTTGGTTATCATTGGTATTGGGGTCTTATCAACTAGGCGGGTTGTTGACTCAGTATCCGGTGGGCTGGTTGGCCGACCGCTATGATAAACGTTCGGTTGCTGCAGGACTGATGCTGTTGGGGGTGATCAGTAATTTACTGATTGTTGCCGAAAACTTTATCGCCATGCCGATAGAGCTGCTGGTGGTGTTGTTTTTGATTTCCGGTGGCTCAGGTGTCGCGCTGTTCCCGTTGGCCGTGACGCAAGTGTTTGATCACATTGATCTCAAAGAAGCGATGTCCGCAACCAGTATGATGCAGATTTTACTCGGCTGTGGCGGCGTCTTGGGGCCTATTGTGGCGGGACTGTTGATGACGCAATTCGATTTCATTTGGTTATATTATTACTTGGTGGCGGTGCACCTCTTGGTGGGTGTATTTCTGATTGTGCGTAAACTTTATGTGCGCACAGAGACACTCGAGAGTCACTCTAAATATCAGATCAGTATGCAGACCTCGGTTGGCTCTTCGGTGCTTGAGCCTCAACTGAGTTATAACTTGGCGGAGCTTGGCGATCCTGAATTGAAACTGCTGTTGGTCGCCTTAGGACAGCAGCCCAAAGACCCAGGCATTCTCATCAGTACCGCGTTGGAAGGTTCTTCACTGAAGCCTCAGGATGTCGCGATTCATATGGTCTTAGCATTACCGAAACGCTCCGGTGAGCTGATCTCTATTTTGGTACAGCTGTTTCCCGATGATCGTTTGGTGATTGCACACTCCCTGCGCGACTTGTTTATCCTGCGAAAAGAGCGGATCAATGCCATGCTTCAGGAGGCTTTAATTGAGGGGGCCGATGCCAGTGAGCGCGATGAGATTGAGACGATGATGGCGGATATTATCCGAGAGTGCGATGCAGAGGATGTTCAGGTTGCATCTCAATCGGCCTGAATGAGAAGACGCTAGCACGCGCTATTGATACAGCATCAGCGTTGAGTCACGCGTGCTGTTAGCGGTATAACATCGTTTGATAACCTAAAGCCACCGGCAAGGTGGCTTTATCGATAAACCATCGGCTGATGGAAGCCTAGCGCTTATGCTTTGGGCTTTTTGGGGCCGCGGCCAACCCGCTTCTTCGGCGATTTTTTCTGTGAAGAGGCTTTTTTAGCTGCCGCTTTGGCGAGCGCTTTTTTGTTCTTTACTTTGGGTTTTTTGGGTTTGGCTTTACCACCGCCTTTTCCCGGCTCGGGTTTTTTCGGTGTTAGGCCAGGGAATGTCGCTCTCGGCAGTTTATCCCCCAAAAAGCGTTCAATCTTACCGAGAGAATCCCAGTCTAATGGCTCGACAATTGACCAAACGGTGCCTTTAGCGCCGTCACGCCCGGAACGACCGGCGCGATGAACGTAGCTATCGGCTTTCTGTGGTAGATATAGATTGATGACATGGGTTAGATCGGGCAGATCGAGCCCTCGACCCACCACATCGGTCGCGATGATCAGTTTAATTCGACCGCGGCGCATCTCTTTGATTCGCTGAGTACGCTCACTTTGACGCATATCACCGTGAAGGCCATAGCAGAGCATGCCTGCATTGCGAATAATCGTCAGCCACTGCTCAACCTGTTTACGGCTATTAACGAAGATAATGCCTTGCTTCAGTTCGGGTTGATGAATCAGTGCTTTAAGCAAATATTCTTTATGTTGTTCATTGTCTGCGCGATAGACACTTTGCTCAATGTTGACGGGGATATGTCGAGGTTGTTCGACGGCGACAATCTGTGAGTCTTCATTGAGTAGATCAGCGGCGAACTGTTGAATTTTTTCACCCTCAAGGGTGGCCGAAAACATCAATGTTTGACGCTTCAAGGGCAGTACGTCGGCAATCTGTTTGATATCGTGGATGAAACCTAGGTCCAACATGCGGTCGGCTTCATCGATGACCAGCATATCGACTAACGACAGATCTAACCACTCTTGAGCGTTAAGCTCTAGCAGCCGTCCGGGAGTAGCAATCATAATATCAATCGGTTCGGCGAGCATCGCTTTTTGCATCCCAAACGGCACACCGCCGACAATCAGGCAGCTTTTGATACGGTTATGCTGAGTTTGTTGCTCAATCACCTGATAGATCTGTTTGGCGAGCTCTCGCGTCGGTGCCAGTATTAATATCTGTGGCGCACTGCTACGGTCTGCATCGCTATCGAATACTTTCTGTAGCGCAGGCAAAACAAAGGCGAGCGTCTTGCCTGTGCCCGTGGGCGCTGATGCCAGCAGATCAAAACCTTCCAGCGCCACAGGGATTGCCTGTTGCTGAATCGGACGGGGGCTGAGGAAGTTGTTGTCAGCCAATGGGCCCAGAATATCAAGATCCAGGTTTAGGTCGATAAAGAACATCGAAGAGTACTCACAGATTTAAAGGCGCAAGCATACCTTATTTTTGCCAATGCGGATATTTTGCTGGGCGCTGAATCGAGCCTTTATGGCGACTAATTGAAGAATATTTTCCGATATTTGCCAGTGATTGAGATTGTGTCTTGAGGTAGACCGCGACAACGCCTATCATTCCGCGCTGACCGATTATAATTGGCTATTGTTTTGAAATAGGTGCTTCTATTTCGACTATAGTAGTTTCACGGGTGTCGTTTCTATCGTTTTCTGTTTGAGAGCTGTCTTTTGTCTGAATTTATTCCCGGCCAACGCTGGATCAGTAATACCGAATCAAATCTGGGGCTGGGGTTAGTAACCAGCGTATCGAATCGTCGTGTTGAAATGTTGTTTCCTGCCGTTGCAGAAGAACGCACCTATGCGGTTGATAATGCACCGCTGAGTCGTGTGATCTATCCGGTAGGTGAACAAGTCCGAAATGCCGCTGGCGTTAATGTGACCATTACAGCGCAGCAAGCACTGAATGGCTATATGGTCTATCAGGTCGAAGATGCACAGGGTGACGTGTTGGTATTGGAAGAGCGAGATCTCGACAGTGCCGTGCATTTTAGTAAGCCTCACGATCGTCTGTTCGCCGGACAAGTTGATAAAATCACGCAATTTAAATTGCGAGTTGAAACCCTAAAAAATCAGTTTAATCATCTGCAATCTGAAAGCTATGGTTTGTTGGGGCCTCGCGTACAGCTTTTGCCGCATCAGTTGTATATCGCTCAGCAGGTAGCACAGCGGTTTGCGCCTCGGGTATTGCTCGCCGATGAAGTAGGCTTGGGTAAAACCATCGAGGCTGGGCTGATTCTGCATCAGCAGTTGATTAGCGGTAAAGCGTCTCGGGCGCTGATTGTGGTGCCCGATAGTCTGGTGCATCAATGGCTGATCGAGATGTTACGCCGTTTCAATTTGCGGTTTACTATTTTGGATGAGTTACGCTGCGAAGCACTGGAGCTTTCTGATGAGGGCGTTAACCCGTTCGAAACGGCTCAACTGGTGCTCTGTAACTTGTCTTTCCTCAAATCGAATCCAGATCGGTTAGTACAGGCACTGGATGCTGGCTGGGATATGCTGGTGGTCGATGAAGCCCATCATTTGGTCTGGTCAGAAGAGGAATCCAGTCCCGAATATATCTGTATCGAAGCCTTGGCGCGTGAAGTCAAAGGCTTATTGCTGTTAACGGCAACGCCGGAGCAGTTAGGCGTGGATAGTCACTTCGCTCGCCTGCGCCTGCTCGATCCGGATCGTTATTACAGTCTCGAACAGTTCCGTTCTGAGGAAGAAAGTTATCAGCCGGTAAGTCAGTTGGTGGCTCAGTTATTGGCTGAAGGTGCGCGGGAACAATTACAGGATGCGCCAGAGGTGTTTGCTCAGTTGCGCCACTATCTGGGTGATGAGATGGCGCAGAAGCTGCAGGATGAACTGCATAACGACTCTCTCGAACAAGCGATTCAAGATGCCGTCGCTAGCCTGCTCGATCAGCATGGCACTGGCCGCGTGTTGTTCCGTAATACCCGTGATGGCGTGAGTGGCTTTCCTAAGCGTATTTTGCACAGCTATCCATTATCCGAGCCCGACTTCTATCTGGAAAGCGAACGGCAGTTGATGGCGCAAGCCGGTTTGGAAGAGCGCCTGCATCCCGAATTGATTTTGGCGGACCGTTGGCTAGAAGCGGACCCACGGGTGCAGTGGTTAGTCGATTGGCTAAAAGACAATCGTGACGAAAAAGCCCTAGTGATCTGTGCGTATGCCAATACCGCGAAATCCTTGGAAGCGCATCTGCGTCTTTATGAAGGTGTTCGATCATCGGTTTTTCATGAAGGTATGAGCTTGGTTAACCGTGACCGTGCGGCGGCTTATTTTGCCGATGAAGAGGATAGCGCTCAGGTATTAATCTGCTCTGAAATTGGCAGTGAAGGGCGTAACTTTCAGTTTGCCAGTCACCTGATTCTATTTGATCTACCGCTCAACCCTGATCTGCTGGAACAGCGCATTGGTCGTCTTGATCGTATTGGTCAGCGTAATGATGTACAGATTCATGTGCCGCACTATGAGTTCAGCGCACAATCGACCTTGTTAGATTGGTTTCATCGCGGCTTAAACTGTTTTGAGCGGGCTTGTCCGGTAGGACAGGTATTGTTTGATCAGTTCCTTGAACAGCTGATTCCAGCGTTGTTTGATGAGTATGATGAAGCGAATATCGAGGCGTTAATTGGTAGTACACGTATTGAAGCCGATCGTCTGTTGGAACAACTTCAGCAGGGTCGCGATCAGTTACTAGAGCTCAACTCCTGCAAGCCGGAAAAAGCCCAAGCGATTGCTGAAAGTATGGAAGTGACGGGCAACAGTATCGAGCTGAGCCGTTATATGGAGCGCATGTTTGATCAATTTGGGGTCGAACAACAGGCGCATAGCAGTCAGAGTATTATCCTTAGCCCTGGCGAACATATGCACTATGAAAGCCTGCCGGGCTTACCTAATGACGGTATGACGGCGACCTATAGCCGTAGCTTAGCGCTGGGACGGGAAGATATTCAGTTTATGACCTGGGAACACCCACTGGTGCAGGGTACGATGGATATCGTGGTTAATGGTGATTTTGGTAATACCGCGGTTTGCTCTATCAAGTTGCCGCCGTTGAAGCCGGGAACACTGTTGCTGGAAGCGATCTACATTCTCCATTGTGCGGCCCCTAAATCGCTGCAAATACAACGTTATCTGCCGCAAACCCTGAGCCGGATCGTCGTCGATACCAATGGTACCGATCTCAGCGAGATTCTCACCGAAGCGCATATCAATAATTTAGCGGAAAGAGTGGGACGGCGTCAGGCGGTTGAAATCGTTAAGCATACTCGCCCTGATATCGATAAGATGGTTAAGCGGGTTGAAGGGATTGCTGAAACTCAATTACCGGCGATGTTGGATCAGGCCAAGCACAATGTTGAGACCTTGTTGGGTGCAGAACAGCAACGTTTGACGGCTTTAGCCACAGTGAACCCGAATATTCGTCAGGAAGAGATCGATTATTTGGCGCAAAACCGAGCCGCATTGGAACAACACCTGCAAACGGCATCGCTGAAATTGGATGCCATTCGAGTCATTGTTGCTACCTGAGCTTTCTAACATATGTCGATAAATTTAGTCTAACCGGAGCCGACTTTGTCCAACGCTGAAAACTTTACTGACCTAGGGCTTGATCCTCGGCTCAGCACCATTCTCGATCATCAAGGGATTACTCAGCCGACCGAGATTCAGGCCCGCGCAGTGCCAACGGCGATGGCGGGTCATGATTTGATTGCGTCATCAAAAACCGGCTCGGGTAAAACACTGGCGTATCTGCTGCCGGCTATGCAGCGGTTGATGCGTCAAAAAGCCTTGAGTAAAAAGGACCCACGGGTGTTGATTCTGGCCCCCACTCGCGAATTGGCAAAGCAGGTTTACGCGCAACTGCGGAGTCTGATTAGCGGTACGCCGTATAAAGTGGCGTTGGTGCTAGGCGGAGAAAACTTCAATGATCAGGCGAAAGCGTTGGCGAAAAATCCTCACGTTGTGGTAGCAACGCCGGGTCGCTTAGTCAACCATCTGCAAGAGCGCTCACTGTTTTTGGAAGGGTTAGAGTTGTTAATCCTAGATGAAGCGGATCGGATGCTTGATTTGGGTTTTGCTGAACAGCTACAGCGTATTAATCAGACTGCCAGCCATCGCTTACGACAGACGCTGATGTTTTCGGCTACGTTAGAGCATGCGGCGGTTAATCATATGGCTCAAATGCTGCTGAAGTCTCCTAAACGGATCGCTATTGGTGCGGCGAATGAGGAACATGCGGATATTGAGAAGCGCTTTTATCTCGCGGATCACTTGGATCATAAGCAGGCATTGCTGCAACGGATTCTTGAAACCGAAGCCTATCAGCAGGTGATCATCTTCACCGCGACGCGAACCGATACTGAACGTCTTTCGCAACTGCTATCGGCTAGAGCGCTGAAAACCGCGGCCTTGAGTGGCGATATGAGTCAGGCCGATCGGAATAAAATTATGGATAGCTTTAGTCGCGGACAGCAGCAGGTGTTGATTACCACCGATGTTGCCTCTCGAGGGTTGGATCTGTTACAGGTCTCTTTGGTGATTAACTTCGATATGCCGAAGCAGGCTGAGGAGTATGTTCATCGGATTGGTCGAACCGGTCGTGCTGGCGCAAAGGGCGTGGCAGTGTCACTGATTGGGCCGAAAGATTGGGAGGCGTTCAGACGGGTGGAGCAGTTTCTACAGCAGTCGGTTAACTTTAGTGAATTGGACGGACTTAAGGGTAAATTCAAGGGCATTAAAGCGCTACCGGTGGCTAAAGCAAAACCTCAGAAGGCGCAAAGTGAAAGTCGGCCTAAGCGCGTTGTTAAAGCACCGCAGGATCGTAAAAACCGTCGACAGGCAAATCGACAGATCGTGTCTGATGATGGTATGGCACCATTGAAAAAGAAAAAAACAGACTAAGTTTTTTTACTGATAAACCAGCCACGTGCTGGTTTTTTTAATCTGTCATTCAAGTGTTTTAGCGTTAAACCTCCCTGCGCCCGCCTACGTCAGTTTGACTCAGATAGTCTTTAACCTCGCAAAGTGAGAACTGTGGGTTTGGTTATCTATAATATCCCCTGCTATAGCGTATTAAGTAAGTGAATTAAGTAAGTGAGTTAAGAAAGTGAGCTAAGTCACCTTGATCTATCAATCGGGTTGCAGATTAAGTCGCGTTGTTTAGGGAAGGTGCGAATAAGTCAATACGCCTCTGGTTTTCGCGTATCTGGCCATTCTAATGTCCGCAGAGAATATAACGGACTTATTCGCACCTTCCTTAGCTTACCCTTCGGTGATAGGCTTGGTTTAACGCAGACAACTGCGTTTTTTTTAGTCCTTTCAAACAAAATAGATCTATGCTTAAACTATTCGTTTTAACGCTGCATGAGCCATGTTAATAAAGCGACAGTGTTATTCATTTTGTTTTAGCATAAAGAGTGTGATCTGCAGGTTATGTGACGTGTCAGGATGTAGATTAGACCGCCTTTTGCTGTTGGAGATATGGATGTTAAAAATAGTCCCTAGGCTAGCGCTTGTTGTGAGTCTTTTTGGGGTGATGGCCTCAATCATGAGTTATGCAGCTGAGATGGATTTCTCTGTTTGGCGAGATCAGCACTTAACCTCAGAAGAGATTACTTGGTTAGAACAGCATCCTCAGTTAGAAATAGGCATAGACCCCAGCTTTGCGCCCTATGAGAGCATCAATGAAGCGGGTGATTTCGTTGGTATTACGGCCGATTATTTTCACTTATTAGAGCAGCGTCTGGGGATAGCTTTCGTACCGAAGCTCGATAAACGGTCATGGCATGAGGTACTCAAGGGTGCTCGTCATGGTGAATATGACCTAATCTCATGTTTGGTTAAAACCGACGAACGACAGACATATCTTGACTTCACTGAGCCCTATATAACCAGTTTCGCGGTTATTATTGGTCTACAGGGCCCCTATGTCGGCAGCTTGGATCGGTTGAAAGGGAAAACCGTTGCCATTCATAAGGGACACTTTACCAATGAATTACTCAAACGCGATTATCCTGAGATAACGATCATCAATACGGCAACGCTTCAGCAAGCCTTGGAAATGGTGTCAATGGGCGACGCGGATGCCTTCGTGGGTGATGCGACTGCAGCGAGTTATGTGATGAAAAAAGAGGGTATTCATAATTTAAGTTTTTCAGGACAGACGGAGTATCAGAGCGCCTATCGTATCGGTGTTAATCAGGCTAATACGATACTGTTAGCGGTTATTCAGAAAGCCTTAAGCAGTATCACTGAACAAGAGCGTATTGAGATACAGGATCACTGGAGTGGCATGGAGTTTCCTCAAGGGGTCCCCTTAGAGAGGCTTGTTAAGATTGGTGCGGTGGTGTTTGTCATTTTTCTCTTGTTTATCTATTGGAACATTCGCCTGCGTCGTTCAGAAGCGGCGTATCGACTCAGTGAACAGCGCTTTAAAAATTTGGTGAAAACGTCTGATGGTATGATGTGGGAAGTTGAATATGCTACTAACAATATCGTCTACATGAGTGAAAATGTCGCTAGAATTTTAGGTTATCCAGTTGAGCGTTGGTTAGAACCTGGTTTTTGGCAAGAGCATATTCATCCTGATGATCGAGACAGAGTGATTACCTACAGTCATGCTCAGGCGGCTGCCATGAAAGACTATATGTCTGAATACCGATTCTTAAAAGCCAATGGTGAGATTGCTTGGATTCGGGATATGGTTAGGGTGGTAAAGGAAAGGGGACGATCACGCTGGCTACGAGGGTTGATGCTCGATATTACGCATCAGAAAAATGCCGAATTATTGATGTTGCGAAGCGAGTCTCGATTCCGTGAGTTGATTGAGAGCCTGCCGGCGATTGCGGTACAGGGGTATGATGAAGAACGCCGCGTGATCTATTGGAACGATGCCAGTGAAACGCTGTATGGGTTTTCCCGTGCAGAGGTTATCGGGCAACGTTTGGAAGATCTTATTATTCCCAGCAATATGCGTGAAGGGCTCATTGAGCATCACAAAGCTTGGTTAGAAGACGGGGTGCCTATTCCTGCCGCCGAGCTAGAATTACTTTGTAAAGATGGCAGCCTAGTGCCGGTGTTTTCTAGTCATGTGATGCTCAAGGACGCCGATCATCATCAAAACATGTATTGTATTGATGTAAATCTGGTTGAGCAGAAAAGGGCACGCGCGGAATTAACTCAGTTGGCGCATTATGACTCACTGACACAGTTACCCAATCGACGAACCTTTGCCGATCGTTTGCAGCAGTTGATGAAAAGTTCTAGGCGCGAAGGTGAGCAGGTCGCGGTGATGATGATTGATCTCGATAACTTCAAAGAGGTCAATGACACGTTGGGACATGATTATGGCGATCGGCTACTCAAAGAGGCGGCTAAACGTCTCACCGACTCTGTCAGGGAAACCGATACCGTGGCCCGTTTAGGGGGTGATGAGTTTTTGGTGATTCTGGGCAATATTGGCGAAGTGGCTGTGGTTGAACGTGTTGCCAGAACGATATTATCGCAACTGAGTGAGCCATTTGATCTGGATGATAATCGCGCATTTGTCTCGGCGAGTATTGGTATTACGCTTTATCCTGTGGATGCGATGTCGCTGGAAGTGTTAATGAAGAATGCCGATCAGGCCATGTATGCTGCTAAAGCCGCTGGACGCAACCGATTTCATTATTTCACTCCTGAGATGGAAGCGGCGGCGCAGCGTCGTAGCCGGATGTTGAATGAGTTACGAGAAGCCATCGATCGGCGACAGTTAGAAGTCTACTATCAACCGATTATTGATCTGGCGAGCGGTCAGCTTGTTAAAGCCGAAGCGTTGTTGCGTTGGAATCACCCTAAAGGGCAAGTGCCGCCCATTGATTTTATTCCTCTGGCCGAGGAGACCGGCCTGATTGTCGAGATCGGTAATTGGGTGTTTGATGATGTGGTGCAGCAGGTGTCCCAATGGAAGCAACAATTTAATATGGATGTTCAAATCGGTGTGAACACCTCACCGGTGCAGTATCAGGATGAGAACTGCTTTACGTCTGATTGGTTTAGTCGTATGTTGGCCAGTGGCTTGAGTCCTGCCAATCTTTGTGTCGAAATTACGGAAGGCTTGCTGATGGAAGCTGGCAGCAGTATTACCGATAAACTGCTGCAGTTCAGGGATCATGGTATTGAGGTCGCGTTGGATGATTTTGGTACGGGGTATTCATCGTTATCTTATTTGAAACAGTTTGATATTGATTATCTTAAAATAGATAAGAGCTTTGTCGATAGCTTATCAGCCGAGTCTCAGGATCTCGTACTCTGTGAAGCGATCATTGTGATGGCACATACGTTGGGTATTAAAGTCATTGCGGAAGGCGTGGAAACGGAGCGACAGAAGGAACTATTAATAGATATCGATTGTGATTACTGTCAGGGGTATCTATTTGGTCGCCCATTACCGGCCGAGGCGTTTGCTGAAAGCTGGCTTGAATTAAATTGCGATCCCGTTAAGGCTTAAGAGTGTGACTCTGAGGTCTATGTTTGCAGAGCAAGCGCTGGTTTGTCCGCTGAATGCTCGAAGGAATCGGGAAATATAGCGCGAGCCTGAATCGCGTATCACGAGGATTAGTTGTGGTCGCGATGAGCGACGTTTAAACGAAAAACCAGCCGGTGAGAGGCTGGTTTTTGTTAATGTCCACGATGCTGTGCGGCGAGTAAGGGCTAATAGAGGGTCTTAACCGGCGATGCCCTGTTTCTTAAGATACTCTTCATAACCGCCTTGGAAGTCGGTTAGGCCGTCTTCTTTCATATCGATAATGCGCGTCGCCAGTGAAGAGACGAACTCTCGGTCATGGCTGACAAAGATTAAGGTGCCATCAAAGTTTTCCAGGGCTAAGTTGAGTGCCTCGATGGATTCCATATCCATATGGTTGGTGGGTTCATCCATCAGCAGAATGTTCGGCTGTTGCAGGATCAATTTACCCAGCAGCATTCTGCCTTTTTCACCTCCGGAAAGCACCTTAACGGATTTTTTAATCTCATTTTGAGAAAACAACATCCGGCCTAGAGAAGCGCGTATGACTTGCTCATCCGACCCCGACTTCGTCCACTGAGCCATCCAATCAAACAGGTTTGTTTCATCGGCGAAGTCGTGAGCATGATCCTGTGCATAATAGCCAATATTGCTGTTTTCAGACCATTTGACTTCACCACTGTCGAGCTCAAGTTCGCCTTGAAGGCTTTTTAAGAGCGTGGTTTTACCTATACCGTTAGGGCCGATGATGGCAATGCGTTCGCCCACTTCAACCATCATGCTGAGATCTTTGATCAGCGGCGCATCGCCGTAACCTTTGGTTAAGCCTTCCACTTCCAGTGCTAAGCGATGTAGCTTCTTCTCTTGATCAAAGCGGATGTAAGGGCTTTGACGGCTTGAGGGTTTGATATCATTCAGCTCGATTTTTTCAATCTGACGAGCCCGAGAGGTTGCCTGTTTGGCTTTAGAGGCATTAGCTGAGAAACGGCTAACAAAACTGCGTAGTTCAGCAATTTGCGCTTTTTTCTTGGCGTTATCCGATTGCAAACGTTCCTGCAGCGCGGTTGAGGCGATCATATAATCGTCGTAGTTACCCGGATAAACCCGTAGCTCACCGTAGTCCAAATCGGCCATATGCGTGCAGACGGAGTTGAGGAAGTGACGGTCATGGGAGATGATAACCATGGTGCTGTTGCGTTCGTTTAAGACGCCTTCTAACCAACGGATCGTATTAATATCCAAGTTGTTGGTCGGCTCATCTAACAGCAGAATGTCAGGATCAGCAAACAGTGCCTGAGCCAGCAATACGCGAAGCTTCCAGCCAGGTGCGACTTCGCTCATGGGGCCAAAATGCTGTTCGGTCGGGATATCGAGACCAAGTAACAGTTCACCGGCACGGGATTCGGCGGTATAACCGTCTAGTTCGGCAAATTCGACTTCGAGTTCAGCCACTTTAATGCCGTCTTCTTCTGTCATTTCGGGCAGGTTGTAGATACGATCCCGCTCCTGCTTGATCTCCCAAAGTTCGGCATGGCCCATAATGACCGTATCAATCACGCTGAATGCTTCAAACGCGAACTGATCCTGACGTAGTTTACCGATCCGTTCATTCGGATCTTTGCTGACGTTACCTGCAGAGGCTTCTAAATCGCCTCCCAGAATTTTCATCAGGGTGGATTTACCGCAACCGTTTGCTCCGATCAGACCGTAACGGTTACCTTCACCAAACTTTACAGAGATATTTTCGAACAGCGGTTTGGCACCAAACTGCATAGTGATATTAGCGGTAGTCAGCAAAACAGGAATCCATCAGTTTAAACGTTAAGGTTAAAAAAAAGCGGGCACATTGTCCCATAAATCGTGCTTAAAGTGTGTGAATAGCGTGTTTCTTTTTGATTATTAAATGGCGATACTGCAACGCTTGAATCTCAGGTGGATGTATGGATAAACAACAGCTAATTATTCAGATCGTGGCACAGCTGCAGGCCGATCTCGCGGTGAATGTCGCCGCTGCTAATGAGGCGCATGAAGCGGCTACTCATGAAGAGAGTGTCGCGGAAAATCAATACGACACGTTAGGTCTAGAAGCATCGTATCTGGCGCACGGGCAGTCGCAGCGGGTGCAAGCGCTGGAAGCCGACATTGCTGCTTATCAGCAGATGCCGCTGAAGAAGTTCAGCGCCGATATGTCAGTGGGATTATCGGCATTGGTCAGCCTTGAAGATAGCGCGGGTTGTGAGAAGTGTCTGTTTATTGGTGTTGCCGGTGGTGGTATTAAGATTGTGAGGCGCGATCATAGCGTGATCGTTGTGACCCCGAGAGCGCCGCTAGGCGCCGCTTTGATCGGCCGATTTGTGGGTGATCGCGTGACGTTACCGCAGGGAGAATTTGAGATTACGGATCTCTGTTGATGACGTATAATCAGCGTTAATCGTTTTATAGCGTGCTCGATCTCGCTGCCATTAATGAAGGAATAACCATGAGTGTTACCAAAGATAAAGTCGTTCAGTTTCATTACAGTTTGAGCGATGCCGAGAAGACCATCGAAGAAACGACCCGAGGTGGCTCACCTATGGCCTATCTGCACGGTCATAACAATATGATTAATGGCCTTGAGCAGGCGATGGAAGGTAAGGCTGTCGGCGATATTTTTTCGATTACGTTAGCACCAAAAGATGCCTATGGTGAGTTGCTACCGGATTGTGAACAGCGTATTCCTGTTAAGCATTTGCAAGGTGCTAAGAAATGGCGGCCGGGTATGGTTGGCACGGTGCAGACCGAGCAAGGTCAGCGTCAGGTTACCGTGGTTAAAGTCGGACGATTTATGGTTACGGTTGATAACAATCATCCATTGGCGGGTAAAGAGTTGACCTTCGATATTGAAATTTTAGATATTCGAGAGGCAACGGCGGAAGAGGTCGCTCACGGTCACGCTCATGGGGTAGGTGGTCATCATCATTAAACGCACAGAATGATCGACGTTAGAACACCGCGTTAGGATGCTAAGGCGGTTTACGCTTATCAGGCCTTTCGATTCTTTTCATCGCATTGCGAGTGATAACGAGTCGATCATCACGGGCCGATTCGCTATCTGATTTATCCTGGCAATCTGTTTTATAGTCAAAAATAAATAGCTCATCAGCGCGGTCTGATCAATACTCAGTACTGAAGCCAATTCAGGAGAATATGATGCAGACTGAGCGTTTAGAATTTACTGGGCATGATGGTTCGTTATTGGCCGCAAGGCTCGATCTTCCGGTGGGTAAGCCGGCGGCCTATGCGTTGTTTGCGCACTGTTTTACCTGTTCCAAAGATTTACCCGCCTCCCGCCGTATTGCGCAGCGTTTAGCGTCATTGGGGATTGCGGTATTACGCTTCGATTTTACCGGCTTGGGTCACTCGCAGGGCGAATTTGCCAATACCGACTTTCGCTCAAATATGCAGGATCTGCTGCAGGCAGTTAGCTTTCTGCGTCAACATTACCGCGCGCCTCAGTTACTGATTGGGCATTCATTTGGTGGTGCCGCGATGTTAGCGATGGCCGCTCAGGTGCCCGAAGCTAAAGCCGTGGTTACGATTGGTGCACCGGCAGACCCACAACATCTATTGCATCATTTTGATGCTCAATTGGAAACCATCCGTCGTGAAGGTGAGGCGAATGTCTGCTTGGCCGGCAGACCCTTTACCATTAAGCGTCAGTTACTCGAAGATATCTCTTCCGCTTCCCTTGAAGGGGCGGTAAAAGGACTACGTAAAGCGTTACTGGTGATGCATGCGCCGTTGGATGAGACGGTTCCGCTGGACAATGCGGGGCGGCTTTTTCAAATGGCAAAACACCCGAAAAGCTTTGTCACCCTCGATTCTGCAGATCATCTGTTGAGTCGGCAGGAAGATGCGGATTACGCCGCTGAAGTAATTTCAACCTGGGCGCAACGTTATATCGATGTGCACATTTTACCGAAATATAGCCATGCGCCAGAAGGTATCGTCCGTGTCAGCGAAGCCGACGCCGATAGTTTTACTCAGGATATTAGTGCGGCAGGTCATCACCTGATCGCCGATGAGCCGATGAGCTATGGTGGTAACGACTTAGGGCTAAGCCCTTATCAACTGATGGCGGCGGGTTTAGGGGCTTGTACATCGATGACGATTAGAATGTACGCTCGACAGAAAAAGCTGCCGTTGGAGCATGTGCAAGTGGATGTCACTCATGACAAGGTTCATGCACAAGATTGCTCTAGTTGTGAGCAACGCGAGGGCAAGGTTGATCAGTTTGAGCGACGCATAACACTCACCGGTGCATTAACCGCTGCTCAACGTCAACGTTTACTTGAAATCGCTGACCGTTGCCCTGTTCACCGAACACTCGAAGGAGAGATCAGCATTGTGACCTGTCTCACGCAATCAGTCGACGCTTAGGTTGTGTTTGAACGGGAGAACTCATCTGTCGAATGATCTCACTCATGAGTGCTGATTATTCGGCTGTTATCAGTCTTGGCTTTGCTGAGGCGTTTATGGGCGCGACTGAGTCGATGTTGTGATTGCGCCTGAATCAAATGATGCAGCGGCCATGGCTGATCGGATTGCTGATAGGGGGTTCCCTGCTGCAGAGCGGAATCGATCATTGCTTGTGAGTAGTTTGCTTGTGAGTCGTGTTTATCAATAGTGCTTCGTGGTGTCGGAGTCGATTTACCTGAGAGAAGGTGTTAGCCGCGCGATGATTCGATCAAACGATCTAAAAGGCTATCGTAAAAAAGACTATCGTAAAAAGAGCATCGAAAAAGACAAATTCCTGTTACGTAATAATCATTATTTTCATATAAAATCCATTTAAAACAATAGTTTATTATTGATGGTGAATTCATCATCAAGCTGATAAAGATTACCCATATAGCTTGGCAAAGTCTGAAGTGCTACTTTGATAGCAACAGTAAGATATCGGTTATATAACAACAATAGTGTTAGGAATATGGGGTTAGTCCATGATTGAAATTGAACAGATTCATCACGTCGCTTATCGTTGCAATGATGCCAAGGAGACGGTGGAGTTTTATCAAAATGTTTTGAATATGGAGTTTCAGGTTGCGATAGCAGAAGACCTTGTGCCCTCGACCAAAGAGCCTGATCCTTATATGCATCTATTTCTGGATGCCGGTAATGGCAATATTTTGGCTTTTTTTGAACTGCCGACGAAGCCGAAGATGGATCGTGATCGCAACACGCCTAGCTGGGTGCAACATATCGCTTTTCGCGTCAAAGATGACGCTGCATTGATGGCGGCAAAAGCCGAAATTGAAGCAAAAGGGATTGATGTTGTCGGCCCGACAGAGCATGGCATTATTCGCTCGATCTATTTTTTCGATCCAAATGGGCATCGTCTCGAACTAACTTGCGTCAAAGGCACTGCTGCACAGATGGCTGAATTAAAAAGAGTAGCGCCATTAATGTTGGAAGAATGGTCGCGCACCAAGAAAGCACCCAAGCATGCCGCATGGTTGCATGATAGCGAGTTTAACGGCTAGCGTGTGCAAACCGTGGCGATAAAGCAGCAGTGATTCGCGTTGTTGTTTAAGGATCCTTTCTTAACGATCCTTTCTTAACGATCCTTTCTTTTGTTGTCGCGTTTAAGCCATTTGACGTGGTAATTGCAGTGAGGGCAGCGATCATGCAGTACCGAATCGATCTCATTGCGTAACCGGCCCATATCGCGCTCGAGATCTTTTTCCATATTTCGGTTAAGGCTGGCATGGAGGATGTTGGCAGCATCCTCTTTGCTAATCCCCAGCGTTTCACGCATCTGATTGAGAGCCTTTTGCTCGATGGTATCAATACGACCATCCTGAATGGCCATATGAACCATTTTTTCATAGGTGGTACGACGCTCACGGACGGCTTCGTTAAAGCCTGAGGCGAGGATACCGGCAGGGAGAGCGACGATACCTAAGCTCATGATGCTGATAATCGAGGCGAGCACTTTACCCAGCACGGTGACGGGAATGACATCGCCATAGCCGAGGGTAGTCATGGTGACAATCGCCCACCACATCGCGGCTGGAATGCTGCTAAACACATCGGGCTGAGCTTGGTGTTCTGCATAATACATAAGGCTAGAAGCCAAAATCATTAGCATTAAAATCACAAATAGAGCTGCGCCGATGGAGCGAGCTTCACGCCGTAACACCTGTAATAACAGGGCCATCGAGGCGGAGTAGCGGGTTAGCTTAAAGACCCGCAGTAAACGTAATACCCGCATAAAACGTAGATCAACCACCATCATCATGCTGAGGTAAAACGGCAGAATGACTAATAGATCGATCAGTGCCAGCGGGGTCAGCATATAGCGTAGTCGGCTCCACAATGGGTGAGCTTTTTTTATCTTTTCATTTTCGATACTACTCCATACGCGGGCCAGATATTCAATACTGAAGACGATGACCGAAAAGATCTCAAACTGAGTAAACCAGTATTGTTCTTCGATATTATTGCTGGGCATCGTTTCTAAAATGACGCAGAGGACGTTGAGTGATATCAGCACAATCAGGAAAATCTGAATGAGATTTCCATAGCCATGATGATTTTTACCGGTCTCAAGAGTTTCGTATGTCAGTTTACGTAGAGCGTGCATGACTAACCTGATGATTGCTGAGCGAATAATTCATAGTATCGGTAAAAGGGGGGGATTATAAGATCATTTTTTGGCGCATGAGAACGGGTGTCACTCAGGGTTGAGCAATTAACCCGATGCGATGATGACATTGTGAACGAGAGGCTGCCTGCTGAGCTGATCAGGCAGCGTTAGGGATAGCGCGGTTAAAGTGTCTTACACCATTGCTCTGTTTTGATGGGATCGAGTTGTGGGCTAAGCTGTGTTTGCGAAATAATACGCTGAGCTTGATCAACCGTTAACGTGCTTTGTGGTATCTCAATGAGCTTATACCCGTGACTATTATCTCTGTTGTAGTATTCGATGTAGAGAAATAATGTCGCTCGTGTTTGCCGTTTACCTTCAGCCAGCCAGTAGCGAACATTGCACTGATAGCGGGTATGCCAACAGTTTGCTGATGTATTCGGTTTGACCGACTGATGATTCAAACCTGCGTCGGGATTGCCGGCTTCTGTATAAATATGTGCTTCAAACATGGATCTGCTCCCATTTACATGAGAGCTGACGTTGTGCGTGGGGGTTACCTGATTTTGTCGGTAATGACCACATCGTTTTGCGATAATCAGCAGCAAAACAACCACCTTACCCAGGCAGGCAGGTTGGCGAGGACGTCAGCCCTTCTCTTGATGTTGAAAGAATGTATAAAAACGAATTAGGCCAATATTTTAAGATAATGATCGCTGTGGCGCAACACGTCCTGCAAAAAGAGTGGCTAATAAAGCAATGATTAGGAAAGGTGCGATTAAGTCAATGACGTCTCTGTCCGCCGAGAACATAACGGACTTATTCGCACCTTCCTTAGGGCTTGAGTGTCAATGTATCGCCTTTTTGAATCAATTCGAGATGTTGTAAAAAGCTCATCCCCAGTAATACGGTATCACCCTGCATATGTGGATTGATATGGGCAGACACCTGTTGCAATGATAGCCCCCCAAGCGCAACGGAGTCGAGTTGAGTGGCATAAACCTTAATCGTGCCATTCGCGGTGCGGGCATAGGATGCGCGGCCGGCGGTGAGCTTCAGAGTATCAGCTAAATCGCCTGGAATACTGATATCCGTTGCACCGGTATCGAGTAAAAAGCGTACCGGCAAACCGTTGATGCGACCCGGAGCAATGTAGTGTCCTTGACGGTTACGTCGCAGCACTACTGAGGTATTGGTAGTCGTCATCACATGATGATTTGGGTCATGCTGTTGTTGCCATTTATCTTGAAAAAACAGATAAAACAATCCCAGTATGATTATCCACGTCAGGTGAGCAAAGAGGCGAGCGATAAAACGTTGGCTGCTATCCTGTTGCATAATGTTCCTGTGTATTTTGAGCTGCGCTACCGGTTTGAGTCTGATAATTTGCGCACGGATTGCTATTCATGATGCTTGCATCCATCTCCTCTAGGAATACGCTGCTGACTGTTAGTTTTAGCATAAGCGGACGGCATAGGCACTTTTATTACGAGCGTTTGCGTGCCTTACGGGGCGCGACATGCGAGGCAATCACTGATCCGTACCCTCTAGCCGATAAACCCGGCATAACATCAATAATGTCACTGATGCTATTCATGTCGAGCCTTGGCGCTTGGCTGTAGATGCGGGGTATTAACTCGGTTACAGCTCATCAGATGATTGGCGCGCCGCCGAATGCATTTATTCACGGCTTAAGTAGCTCATGATCTGCACCGAATGTTATCGCGTTCGTTACCGCTACTTCCCATATTCAAAGCGTTTATACACGCTGTGTGGTGATTGTTTTCTGAGCAAATATAACAATTAAGGGCGATTCGTTTCTGTTAAGCGTGTAATCCGATTTGCATCTTTGAGATAGGCTGTTATACTGCGCGCCTGTCTCGTTCGAGACGACCTTCGTTGGTCACGTTATGGTGGCTCCATTGGTCCTCCCGCAACGATAAACCGTGAATCTGGTCAGGCCCGGAAGGGAGCAGCCACAGCGGTGGATTCGTGTGCCGGGATGTGGCTGGTGGGGCTACCACCCAATACCGCATCTTTTGTTCTCATTTTTCACACGATTATTCTAGTTGCTTCTGTTGTGCGCCGAAGTGGGTTATAAGGCGGAATACGTCGCTAGATCATCAGCTTATTCACAGCACTCCCGCAACGTAGTTCATTACTTGCGTATTCACGTTGCAGACACCGTACGATATCTGATAGATGAAACCACCCTTAAGCAGTCAGCCCAAAGCTGTTTGTTATGCTAGAGAAAGACTATTGTGCTCAGCGTTAAGAAGGGGTAGGTGAGTAGACCGAAGATGGCAGGGGGCGGCGTCTTTGGCAACGGTTTACTGTACTTTTTTATAATGGGTGTTATTCGTTCGCGCAAAAACGACAGATTAGGGGCGGGGCTGTATTCGCACTTATCTACCCGGCTCAGGCACATCGTGTTGACTGACGTTCTGCTTTTCAACAATCTCTTCTGACCATTCATGGTCTGCATCATCGGCCTCTAAGCCTGCTTGATCCTCACCATGCTGAGGCATGAATAGCAGCTTCGTGAATAGGGAGAAGTGATCCGACCCTATGGAAGGTAGGCGTTGTATCGATATTAATACAAAATGCCGGCTATGAAACAGATGATCCAAAGGCCAGCGCAGAAAGGGATAGTCAACATGAAAGGTGTTGTATATTCCTCTGCCCACGCGTGGGTCTAATAAGCCACTGATTTTACGGAAAAGGCGGGTTGTGGCAGACCAAGCAACATCGTTAAGATCGCCAGTCACAATGATCGGTTGATCGCTATCGACGACACTCTTAGCCACCACGATTAGCTCGGCATCTCGCTCTGCCGACTCAGGATTTTCAGTTGGGCTCGGTGGTGCTGGATGGATAAAATGTACACGAACCTTATCGCCCGTTTTCAACACCACCGATGCGTGTATCGATGGTACGTCTTGCTCGACGAGGTAGCAGATCTCTGGCTCCTCTAGGGGCAGCTTTGAATAGACATGCATGCCATACAGGTTATCTAAGGGGCATTTGACGCTAAAGGGCATATCTGTATCGAGTGCATTAAGTTGATCTTCCCACCACTGATCCGATTCCAGTGTCACGAGAATATCAGGCTGATGCTGTTGGATCAGCTTGATCAGGGCATCGGCGTTACGGTTCGGTGTGAGCACATTCGAGGTGAGAATACTGATCTGCCGCTCCTGGCTGCTTTCTGTGGCCGTTTTTACTTCCTTAGGCCAGCAAGGCGTATAGGGCAATATCCACCATAATTGCCACAGCAAGCATAGCGTTGTTGCGCTGATGAGTGCCCATGCGATTAGCGCTTGAAGATCGAGAAAAATTAAATCGGCGAGTAATAAAACAGCGGCAATTACAGCAATTTGTAAACGGGGAAAATCCATTCCCCTGACGATCCAATGTGGATGTCGCGATAACGGCAGCAGTGTCGCTAAAATAAGTAACAAGGTTAAACAAATAAGCACTGTGAGCATCATTAGATCCAACGTTGACGTGTTATGTTTAGAGCATCATAGAAATCGATATTGCCGGACAGATCGTTGCACAGGCCACAGTGAGCTAGTATTCATCGGTGCCCGCCAACAGGTGTTTAGCCGGACTCAGCGATACGAAGCGGCCAGCTCTTGGTGTAAACTCAACGTGAATCGATATCAGTTTTGCCCTTTCCCCTTTAGTAGCTTGAGTTCCTCCGGCAAGATCAAGCCTTACTCGGCGTATCGATAGGTAATCTTGATATGGCGAGCAGCCGCCCGCGCAAAGGCGTCATCAATCGTTCCTAAAGACTGAAGGGCCTTCTGCAACCTCAGCATCACTTCAATGACGCCGGCCCCGTCTCGGGCGATCGCATTGAATGCATCGTCAAACATATCGTCAAGTAGTAATTCAGGCATCGCGATACGATCAAACTGCACCACGGTTGTATCTTCCGCTATCGGCGTGTCTGCCCAGTTATTAAACAGACGTACCAACGAGCCAATAATATCCATCGCGGTGCCTGGGTCATTGACTGCTGGAGATAATGCACGGCTAGCAATCTCGGATAAAACCACTAATCCAAAACGCGGGTCTTCATCAAAAGTGCGCTGGTTACCAATGACAAATGCACGCCTGATTTCATTGTCCGGCAAGTCAGTATTAGCGTCGCTAGTATCACCTATCAAATAGGCTAATGGTTCACCGGGCACCAACCATAGCCTTTACATTGACGATCAACTGATACGCTTCAGCAGTGGCTTGCAGCTGTCTCATATCAACGCGTTGCAAATAACCTACAGTATCCGCGTAAAGCACTCTGCCGGTCACCTTGTCCGGGCTTTTGATACCGCCATGTCTCGGGAGCTTTCGGTTACGCATTAAAGCCGTCAGAGCAACGGCTTCAACCTTGGCAATTGTATTCCCGAGACTGCCGAGTCGAGCGATATTATCAACCCAGCGAACAAAGCTGAGAATAACGATAATAAAAACCAGCATGGTTATTAAAAATAACACAAGTCGACCGGTATCTTGATAAAACCCGTTCATCAAACCAACCAGCCCGATAATACTGAAGATGAAGGCGCCGACAAAAACAGATAAAGCATATTGTGATACATCATCGGTAATCACAATGGCAAAAGCTCTCGGCGTTGCCGCACTGCTGACAGAGGCGTAAGCTGAGAGCATTGAGCCGACAGCAAATACCGCCATCACCAGCATGCTTGCCGATATGATAGTTAATAAGGTTTCCAATGAGTCACTGCTCAGCCTGATGACCGCTGCATGCGGATAATAGCTATCTGCGATACGCGCGAACAGGGCTACAGCAATGGATAGCAGGCTGCTTACTAAGGGTTTTACCCAGAGTCGTTCGCGCAAACGGCTGATAAAAAAACAGATCTTTTTGTTCACTATTTTTTATTCCTGGATTGAGGCGTGCCTGTCCTACTTAATTTAGATACCAGTGAAAATAAAGGTTAGCAGCGGATGTTACGTCGCAAAAAAATCATTCTATTGTCTATTCAATAGCGCCCGTTGACCATTGAGTCAAAGTATTATCAGCTGCAGCTGCACTTTTTGTTTCAAGGCGCTTACTGGCCCTGTACTTTTTTGGTTAAGTATTTGTATTGGCGAGGTTTATTTCGCGGTTACTTTTTGGCGATAATATATACCGCATGGATAATGCCCGGTAAATATCCACATAGGGTGAGAATAATATTGATCCAAAAATGTTTGCCTATACCGACTTGCAAAAATACACCGAGTGGCGGCAATAGAATAGCGATGATAATGCGGATGATATCCATAAGGTTTCCTCGATCGTAACTACATAGCTATAACGACAAAGTTATAACGACAAAGATCAGTTTTACCTATTCAACCTAGCATAAAAACTCAATCGATCAAGATGAATTAAAGTTCATCGACAAGCGCTGCTTCGACATAATGCCCTGCGGCTTGTCTGCTTAAGCTACTCGCCGTGGACTACTGGATGTATGGCGTTTCTGATGACAAATGTCGGCGACTGCAGGCTTGTACAGAGCGTGTTTAAAGTCTAGTGACTGAGGTCAGTGACGATGTCCAGCGTCATCGAGGGGTCGCATAAGCTGAAAGTCTAGTTTGAAGTGATTGCTGAATGAATAAAAATACTATTGAATGGGTTATAGTGTTGCCAGCGTTTGTACAGGATTACTGACATTTTTAATGCATTTCGAGATTTTATTTCACTGATTAGGTGGCAATATTGAATTTCATCCTCTTTCAAGTAGAAGCTTTTGTGTTAGGTGCTCTCTTGTATATTCTTTTGCGACTCAATCCATGGCTGGGCCGTGTGCCTTTATACCTGACCGTTGGAATTCTTCAATATTTACAAGTGATTCTTGCCTTGGGGGTCTATGTTGAGGTGTATCCTGGGATCGTCATTAACGGCGGATCTACGGTTTATTTTTCCGGAACATTATTGTCGGTTTTATTAATTTATATCGTTGATGATGCTTCCGGTGCGCGACGTTTAATCTATGGGTTAATCCTTGCCAATGGGATTCTTAGTCTACTCACGGCGCTTGTTGGTTTGCATTATACGTCCTTAAACTATCGTCCCTTTCTTGAGATACCCGCAGAAATATTTCAGCTCAACCCGCGTGTGTTGATGGTCGGCACGGTAGCCCTGTTTATTGATACGCTACTGATCATTCTACTTTATGAACTGTTGCATCGATTGAGAAGCTTTGCCTTACGGATTTTTCTAAGCTTATCTGTTATTCAGGTATTGGATAGCTTAATGTTTGTCACTGGTGCTTTTGTTGAAAAGCCTTATTATTGGGACGTTTTATTTGCCAATATTATTGGCAAATTGATGTTTATTCCTGCCATGGTTTTCGCATTAGCGATGTTGCATCGTACCTTTGGTTTTAGTTGGCCTCAGAATTCTACAAAGCTGAAGGATTTGTTTGATCTGCTGACCTATCGTGAGAAATATGAAGTCGCCTGTCATCAGTCAATGAGGGATTATTTATCGGGCTTGTTCAATAGGCGGGCGTTAGATGAGATGTTTCCGAATACGCAACAGCTGAGATCGGGAAGTGTTTTGCTGATTGATATAGATCATTTTAAATCCGTTAATGATACTTATGGTCATATAGTGGGTGATAATGTTATTGCCGGTATCGCCAAAGAGATACAAAGCTCATTGCGGGAAGGCGATAGAGCATTTCGCTATGGCGGTGATGAATTTCTCGTTGTATTACCCACCGCACATGCTCAGGAAGCGGATGAGGTTGCGCAGCGTATCGTTGCAAAGATTAAACATATTTCCATTGAGGCACCGCAGGTCGCCTCAAGCCATGTAACGGTGACAATCGGGATTGCAGCGGTGCCTGTTGATGGTAATGATTACACCGCGTTAATCCGCCGAGCCGATGAGCGTTTGTTGGCAGGTAAAGCCCTAGGACGTGATCAAATAATGGTGCCTTCTACTGAGTAGAGTGAAAAATCATGGCGCCATTTGGGATGTTAGGGAAGGTGCGAATAAGTCAATTACGCCTCTGGCTTACAGAGAATATAACGGACTTATTCGTACCTTCCTTAGAGTGTCTTACACTTTAATATCAGCGTATTTACTTGGGCTGTGGTGTTTGGCTGCTTTTAAGATGAAAGCATCAAGACGATCGTTATCACCGTTGATTTGATCTTATAATAAGACGTTGTTGGTGAGCTAACACGACGTGCGCTATCGGTATGCTGAAATAAGGCGGCATAAGTCACTCATGAATGGATTAATTTTTCGAAATGGAGAACAGTGTGAAACGAGTTATGATTGGCATCGTGTTAATACTGACGATTGTCGCTAGCGGGTTGTTGTGGCAAGCCTTGCAAACCTCGGAGTTGCCCTCGGGGATTGCGTCGGGCAATGGCCGTATCGAGGCGGTGCAGGTTGATATCTCCACTAAGATTGCGGGTCGTGTCGCGTCAGTGTTAGTGAAAGAGGGGGATTTGCTGCAGCCGGGTGATGTCGTTGCTGAGATTGATACGGCTCAGTTGCGAGCGCAGCGACTGCGAGCAGAAGCCAATATTGCGAGTGCTGAGAGTCAGGTGGCGGCGGCTGAAGCTGCGATAGCGCAAACCAAGGCCAAGCTGGTTTTGGCGCAACAAGAGCTGACACGGACACAAGCATTACTTAAAAAAGGACATGCCAGCAAAGAGGCTTTCGATACTAAGGTGAGCGAAGTCGCTGTTGCTAAGGCGGATGTCAGTGCCGCACAGGCGATGCTCGTTTCTCAGCAGCGGAATGTCGATGCGGTGCAGGCCGATTTACAGGGTGTGCAGACTCAGATTGATGATGCCACGCTGGTTTCGCCGAGTATTGGTCGAGTGCTGTATCGCTTAGCGGAGCCGGGCGAGGTGCTGGGTAGCGGTGGTAAAGTGGTGACACTGCTTGATCTATCAGATGTTTATATGGAAACGTTTCTCCCGTCCTCTCAGGCTCATCGTGTCGCGATCGGAGCGGAGGCGCGCGTGAAAATGGATATTCTTGATGTGGCGATTCCTGCGACTGTCAGTTTTGTGTCGCCCGAATCTCAGTTTACGCCGAAAGAAGTTGAAACGGCGAGCGAGCGAGAAAAACTGATGTTCCGTGTCAAAGTAAGGGTGCCGGAAGCGTTGGTGTTGGCCTATATCGATCGTGTTAAAACCGGGATTCGCGGTGTCGCTTATATTCGCTTGGCGGCAATGCCCGGCGAGGAGTCATCCCCTTGGCCTGAATTTCTGCAAAAGCTACCGCCGAAGCTGGAACCGGCTTTAAAGTCGACTGATCCTGGCAACATTAGTCAGCAATAGAATAGCGGGTCTGATCATGGCTAAACAAGATTACCCCGTTGCCCGTATTGAGGCGGTGACGCATCGCTATCAACAGGTGTGTGCGGTCGATCATATTACCTTAGATATCCCTGCCGGTTTGATGGTGGGTCTATTAGGGCCTGACGGTGTCGGTAAATCGACGTTAATGGGGCTGATATCGGGTGCGCGTAAGCTGCAACAGGGACGCCTCGACGTCTTGGGCGGTGATATGGCATCGGCGCGTCATCGTCATGCCGTCGGTCCAAAGATTGCGTATATGCCGCAAGGGTTGGGTAAGAATCTCTACGCAGAATTGAGTGTTGCAGAAAATCTCGATTTTTTTGCTAAATTGTTTGGTCAGTCAAGGCGAGAGCGTCAGACGCGTATTGATCGTTTAACCAAGGCTACGGGGCTACATCCATTTCTGGCACGCCCTGCGGGTCAGTTATCCGGTGGCATGAAGCAAAAACTAGGGCTCTGCTGTTCGTTGATTCATGATCCTGATCTGTTGATATTAGATGAGCCAACCACCGGTGTTGATCCCTTGTCGCGACGTCAGTTTTGGCAATTGATCGCGACTATTCGTGCCGATCGACCCCGTATGAGTGTGTTGGTATCCACCGCCTATATGGACGAGGCTGAAGGGTTTGATTGGTTGGTGGCGATGGATGCTGGGCAAGTACTGGATAGCGGTACCCCAGATGAGTTGAAAGCCCGCACCGGCGCGAGTGATTTGGAAGCGGCATTTGTGCGCTTGCTGCCTGAGGCTAAGCGAGGTGATATGACCGAGCTGGTGATTCCGCCGTTGGAAAAAAGCGAGGCAACGGCGATTGTTGCTAAAGGCTTAACCCGACGTTTTGGTGATTTTACCGCGGTCGATCACGTCAGCTTTGAGATTCAGGCTGGCGAAATATTCGGCTTTCTTGGCTCGAATGGTTGTGGCAAAACCACCACCATGAAGATGTTGACCGGTCTGCTACCGGTATCGGATGGCGAAGCTTTTCTGTTTGGTAAACCAGTAGATGCGGGGGACTTAGAGACCCGTAAGCGGGTGGGTTTTATGACGCAGGCTTTTTCGCTCTATGGTGAGCTGAGCGTGATGCAAAATTTAATCCTGCATGCCCGTCTATTTCATCTCTCAGCGGAAAAAACCACTCAACGTATTGCTGTCCTTATCGAGCGCTTTAGCCTAGGCGAATATCAGGATGCCTTGGCCTCATCGCTACCCTTAGGAATGCGTCAACGGCTTTCGTTGGCGGTCGCGGTGATTCATGAACCGGAAATGCTGATTCTTGATGAGCCCACTTCTGGTGTTGATCCGGTCGCTCGGGATAGCTTTTGGGAGTTGTTGGTTGAGCTATCGCGCAAAGATAAGGTGACCATCTTTATCTCAACTCACTTTATGAATGAAGCGCTGCGCTGCGATCGTATTTCACTGATGCATGCCGGGCGAGTGTTGGTCTACGATGAGCCACAGCATCTGGTTGAGGTGCAAGCTGCTGCCTCATTAGAAGAGGCGTTTATCCGCTACCTTGAAGCGGCGATCGATGATGCGGATGTCAAGAGCAGCACCGATCATGAGACTAAACGTGCCGATCAGCGCAGCGAAATCGATAACGAACGGCTTGAACATCAGTCGCACAATAACCGTGTGATAGAGCAACCCGAGAAACATCAGACGAAGGCGTCCGCCTTAAGTCAAGAGAATGAGTCGTCAGACGCATCGAGGAGGGCTGGAAATCCTCAGGGTTTCAGTCTTAATCGACTCTTGGCTTATAGCTATCGCGAAATAATGGAAGTGATGCGTGATCCTGTGCGGCTAACATTTGCCTTTCTGGGGAGTGCGCTGTTACTGATTGTGATTGCCTACGGTATCTCGCTCGATGTAGAGGACTTAACCTATGCGGTGCTCGATAATGATCGCTCGCCTGAGAGTCGAGAATATTTGAGTAATTTTGAAGGCTCGCGTTATTTTAGTCGACAGTCTGAATTACAGAGTAAGGACGATTTAGAACGTCGTCTGCAAGCAAATGAGATTACCCTCGCGATTGAAATTCCATCGGGTTTCGGTCGCAACTTGAAAAAGGGTGAAACACCCAGTGTCTCGGCGTGGATTGATGGCGCGAATACCACCCGAGCCGGCACGATCGCGGGCTATGTGAGTGGTGCCCATATTCACTATCTGACCGCGCTGGCTACCAAGGCGGGCGTCAATGTCAGTGCGACCTCGAAGGTGGTGTTAGAACCTCGCTATCGTTATAACCCGACCTTCGAGACTATTTATTCGATGGGCCCGAAAACGCCGGCGATGTTGCTGTTACTGTTCCCCGCGATCTTGATGGCCGTGAGTATGGCGAGGGAGAAGGAGATAGGCACCATCATCAATTTTTATGTGACGCCAACCAGTCGCTTTGAATTTTTACTCGGTAAGCAATTGCCCTATATTCTCATCGGCATGGTTAACTTTGTTATCCTCACATTACTGGTTATTTTCTTGCTGGGGGTGCCGTTAAAAGGCAGCTTGTTGGGTTTGTCTTTAGGGGCTTTGCTGTATGTTTTTGCCGCCACCAGTCTAGGCTTGCTGGTGTCATCGGTGACGCAGTCTCAGGTGGCAGCGGTGTTTGCAACGGCCATTTTATCGATTATGCCAACGCTCAGTTTCTCAGGGTTGATTCAGCCCACATCGACGATGGAAGGCGGCGGATATCTTATCGGTCAAGTATGGCCTGCGACTTATTATATGCACCTCAGTGTTGCCGCTTTTACCAAAGGGCTGAGCTTTACTGACCTGTTGGGCGATATTGTTTTGCTGACGTTGTTTGGGCCGGCTCTGGTCATCATCGCGGCTACGTTGCTGAAAAAGCAGGAGGCTTGATTGATGAACACGTGGATCAATATCTTCTGGCTGGGTATTAAAGAGCTACGCAGCGTGTTTAGTGATGGCGTGATGGTTGTGCTTATCGTCTATTCGTTTAGTTTAGCGATCTATGCACAAGCTACGGCAACCAGTGAGTCGGTCAATAACGCTTCGATTGCGATTGTCGATGAAGATCACTCAACCTTATCCCGAGCGATCGCCAACGCACTCTATCCGCCTTATTTTAAAACCCCAGTGCTGGTATCTACCGATGAGGTTGATCAGGCGATGGATCGGGATCGTTTTATGTTTGTTATCGAGATTCCGCCAGCCTTTGAAGAGGATGTGCGACGTGGTCATCAGCCCAGTGTGCAGATCAATATCGATGCGACAGCGGTCACTCAGGCGAGTCTCGGTAATAGCTATATTCAGAACATCATCGTTAATGAGGTGAATCACTTCATTAATCGTTCTGATGCAACCACAGACTACCCGGTCACATTGGTGCAGCGGCGTGCTTTTAACCCGAATGGTACGGGTATGTGGTTTGGCGCGATTAATGCGTTAATTAATCAGATCTCAATGATTACCATTATTCTTACCGGTGCAGCGCTACTGCGTGAGCGGGAACATGGCACGATTGAGCATTTACTGGTGATGCCGCTGAGTTCGTTTCAGATTGTGATGTCTAAGGTTTGGGCGAATGGCTTGATTATTTTAATCGCCTTTAGTGTATCGATGTTGTTGGTGGTGGAGGTGATTTTAGAGGTGCCGATAAATGGCTCGCGCTTATTGTTAGTGGCAGGCACGACCCTTTATCTGTTTGCTGCCGCCGCTATCGGTATTTTTTTAGGCACGATAGCCCGAACCATGGGGCAGTTTGCGTTATTGATGATCATGGTGATCATCCCGATAACGATGCTATCCGGTGGTTTGACGCCGATAGAGAGTCAGCCTGAGATTATTCAGCCGGTGACGTGGTTTCTGCCTTCGCGTCACTATATGGCATTTGCTCAGGCCGTGGTTTTCCGTGGCGCGGGTATCGATATTATTTGGCCACAACTGCTGATCATGGTTGCGCTGGGTGGCATCTTTTTTAGTGCGAGTCTTGGGCTGTTTCGACGGTCTATTGCCGTTAGTCATTAAGGCGATAACAATAACGAATGCTATCCGTCTTGAGTTTTAGGATGTTACTGAATGAACAGGCGGTAGGGCTATAAGGTTTCATTCGCATCGGATTGACATGAGCTTGACCGTAATCGATTGCTGCTCAATTAATCGCTATTAGCGGCCGTAATAAGCCGTTATGGCGTAATCCAAATCAATGCTGCACTGCAGTATTCGCGCTACACTTGAGCTAGTAAAAAGGGCAAAGTCTGCAATAAGAAGTTTGTAACACTATGAGAGGGACTTAGGATGGAATCGCAAGCCTTATCAAACCGCACTCATCAACCATCAGATGATACAGCGGACAGTCATGAGTTATCAGCCTCATCAACACCACTGGGTGATGGCGTTACGGCAGCGGAGAAGGTGCATCGCCCTGATGATTGGGGGCCGGTAAGCGCCGTGCATTATTTTAATCAGCTGTTGGAACAGGGCTCATATGCCCCGATTTCTCTGCAAGAAACCATGGATAAGAGTGTCAACGCGATGATATCGCGTTTTACCGGTGGCCTGTCTCCTAGTGGTTTAGCCGATGCCTATACCGATTGGGCTGTGCATTTGGCTACGGCACCGGGAAAGCAGACACAACTGATCGAAAAGGCGCTTAAGAAAGCCGTGCGCTTGGCGAATTATGCAGGCTGTTGTGCTAGCGGAATTGTGCCAGATGTGTCATCGCCTTGTATCGATCCATTGCCTCAAGATAAACGTTTTAGCGGTGAGGCTTGGCAGCGCTGGCCGTATAATTTGCTATATCAATCTTTTCTGCTGAATCAACAATGGTGGTTTAACGCGACCACGGGGGTTCGCGGCGTCACGCAGCAACATGAAAATGTCGTTGAGTTTGCCTCCCGACAGGTATTGGATCTGTTTTCACCATCCAACTACCTACTAACAAATCCAGAGCTACTTGAGCAGACGCAAAAAGAAAGGGGGCAAAATTTACAGCGAGGCATGCAAAACTTTATCGAGGATTGGCAACGCACGATTAACGGTCAAAAACCGGCCGGTAGTGAGGCGTTTCAAGTCGGTAAAAATCTAGCGGTGACCCCGGGTAAGGTGGTCTATCGTAATCGTCTGATCGAATTGATTCAGTATGCGCCGGTGACGGATAAGGTCCATCCTGAACCGATTCTAATCGTGCCGGCTTGGATTATGAAATACTACATTCTCGATCTATCGCCTGAAAAATCGCTGGTCAAATACCTCACCGAGCAGGGTTTTACGGTGTTTATGGTGTCATGGAAAAACCCAGACATTGAAGACCGTGATCTCGGCATGGATGATTATCGCCGCCTCGGCATTATGAGTTCCCTCGATACGATTGAGACCATAACCGGTGGAGAAAAGGTGCATGGCGTGGGTTATTGCTTGGGCGGTACGCTGTTATCGATTGCCGCGGCAACGATGGCGCGTGATGGCGATGAACGCTTAAAATCACTTTCAATGTTGGCGGCGCAAACAGATTTCACCGAAGCCGGTGAGTTGATGTTGTTTATTAATGAGAGTCAGGTCACCTTCCTCGAAGACATGATGTGGGAACAGGGCTTTTTAGATACTAAACAGATGGCCGGTGCCTTTCAGTTGCTGCGATCTAACGATTTGATTTGGTCACGCATGGTGCATGATTATTTAATGGGCGAGCGGGCTAAGCTGAATGATTTGATGGCGTGGAACAGTGATGCGACTCGCATGCCGTACAAAATGCATTCGGAATATTTACGTCAACTGTTTCTAAATAATGCCTTGGCTGAAGGCCGCTATAGGGTCGATGGTCGAGCGATTACCGTATCGGATATTCGCGCGCCGATCTTCGCCGTTGGCACCGAGCGAGATCATGTGGCGCCATGGCGCTCGGTTTACAAGCTAAATTTGCTGGCCGATACCGATGTGACTTTCTTGCTCACCAGTGGTGGACACAATGCTGGGATTGTCTCTGAGATAGGCCATCCTCGCCGTCACTACCGTATAGCGACGCGACAACATGATGATCGCTATCAGGATCCTGATACTTGGTTCGTCAATAACGCAGTACAGGATGGCTCATGGTGGCCAGCACTTGTCGATTGGTTAAAACAGCGCTCGGGTGATCAATCCGTCGCGCCGTTGAGCGTCACTAATAATCGGCATCCCCCTCTCTGTGATGCGCCGGGAACCTATGTCTTGCAGGAGTGAGGGGATCAAACATGCTTAATGATGTGAATCTAGGCCCTGACCCCGAACAGCGCGATAGCGGGCTCTCATCTGAGGACGCCGCAACGCTGCTGAAAGAGCAGGGGGCTAATGAGATTATCGAGCAACGAGAGAGCCCGCTGCAGAAGATTGCTTCCTATTTCTGGGGGCCAATCCCTTGGATGATAGAAGCGGCAGCGGTGTTATCAGCACTCGCTCGAGATTGGCCTGATTTCTTTATTATTCTGACGATGTTGGCCGTCAATGCTGGCGTGGCCTTTTGGCAGGAGCGTAAGGCTGACAATGCGGTTGAATTACTGAAGAAAAAACTCGCGACACGTGCTCGAGTATTGCGTGAGGGTCGGTGGCAGGATCTGCCGGCTCGAGAGCTGGTATCAGGTGATATTATCCACTTAAAACTCGGTGATGTAGTCCCCGCCGATGTTGAGTTATTGAAAGGCTCAGGCTTGTCCATCGATCAATCAGCGTTGACCGGTGAATCACTACCGGTGGAAAAAAAGGCAACTGACTCGGCTTATTCCGGTTCCATTGTTCGTCTCGGGGAGATGACGGCGGTAGTCACGGCAACCGGAATGAAGACTTATTTTGGTCAGACCGCGGCACTGGTCGAACGGGCCGGAGCCCCATCGCATTTTCAGCAAGCGGTATTGAAAATTGGTAACGCTTTAATCATCGCTACCTTGATACTGGTGGCGATTATTTTAGTTTATGGCTGGTGGCGAGGTGATCCGCTATTGGAAACGGTGCAATTCGCACTCATTTTAACCATTGCTGCGATCCCTGTGGCGTTACCGGCGGTGTTATCGGTGACGTTAGCAGTGGGGGCGACGACCTTGAGTCGCCTAGGCGCCATCGTCTCACACTTGGCTGCCATTGAAGAGCTGGCGGGGATCGATGTGCTGTGTTCGGATAAAACCGGCACCTTGACGCAGAACCGATTGGTGGTGGGCGCTCCCGCACTAATCGAAGCACAGGATTCGGAACAGGTGTTATTGGCTGCGGCTTTGGCTTGCGAGCGACAAAGTAACGATCCTATCGATCGCTCGATTTTGGCTGCCCTTGAGGGGGTGGATAACTTAGCCAGCGCTCAGATTGATAAGTTCATCCCCTTCGATCCAGTGAGTAAAATCGCCGAAGTCGAGGTGAGACTGGATGGCAGTGCTCGCTATATTGCTAAGGGAGCACCGCAGTCTATTTTAGCCTGGGCTAATGCATCATCGGCGACTCAAGCCGCCGTTGAAACGCAGATTGAGACATTTGCCACCGATGGTTATCGCGCTTTGGCGGTCGCTGAGCGAATCGGTGATCAGCCTGCTGAAGTGTTAGGTTTACTGCCACTTTACGACCCTCCGCGGGAGGATAGTGCGGCCACGGTTGCTGCACTCAGCAAGCAGGGGGTGGCGGTGAAAATGGTGACCGGTGATCATATCGCGATCGCCCGTCAAATTGCCGAACAGTTGAACATAGGCCGCAATTTTGTCACCGCAGATAAAGCCTTTGGCACAACAGATAAAATGACCGCCAGCGACATTCTTGAGCGAGATGGTTATGCTCAGGTTTTTCCCGAACATAAGTTTGAAATTGTCGCCACCCTTCAGGCTAGTGATCATCTCGTCGGTATGACGGGAGATGGCGTTAACGATGCCCCTGCGTTACGTCAGGCGGATGTTGGTATTGCGGTGAGTGGTGCAACGGATGCCGCGAGGGCCGCCGCAGACTTGGTGTTAACTGAGCCTGGCTTGGGGGTTATTCAGCATGCGGTGGAAGAAGCGCGACGTATTTTTGAACGTATGACGGCGTATGCTATCTTTCGTATCAGTGAAACGGTGCGCGTGTTGTTGTTTATGACGCTATCGATTCTGGTGTTTGATTTTTATCCGGTCACCGCGGCGATGATTGTGTTATTGGCGCTGTTGAATGATTTTCCTATCATGATGATCGCCTATGATAACGCTCGGCCTGCGCCACGACCGGTACGTTGGGATATGCGCCGAGTGCTTATTCTGTCGAGTGTGCTCGGGAGTTTAGGCGTTATCTCTAGTTTCGGAATGTTCTGGATTGCCGAATCGATCTGGGAGCTGCCACGCCCGACTATTCAAACATTGATCTTCCTCAAACTGCTCGTTGCCGGTCATTTGACTATTTATCTGACGCGTAACGATGGGCATTTCTGGGATCGTCCACTGCCTAGCTTGAAGTTGTTTATTACCACGGAGTTCACACAAGTGGCAGGTACATTTGCTGCTGTTTATGGCTGGTTTGTTGAACCGATCGGCTGGTCATTAGCGCTGCTTGTTTGGGGTTATGCGTTGGTTTGGTTTGTGATTAATAATATGCTGAAGCGGCTGGTGATAGATCACCTGATGGGTAACGGTGATCGTTAGAGGGCGATATCGGCTGACTTTAATGCCGAGATATCGGTGCGGGTTGTGGTGTGAATGTGCAATAAGGGCGAGCATAAAACGGTTAAACCATTGGGTCAGCATCGTTTCTGTGGTCTGTCTGGTTTAGCTACTTTATGTCATCGCTCCTATCGATCGGCTGGCTTCATATCATCAATCGGATAAACCGTTGTTAACTGCCCCAAAACCGAGGTCGACCGGTATCTAAGTGGATAAATTGACTGCCGCTGTAAAGGCCAACGCCGCCTCTATTGATTTGACGTGCAGCCCGATGTAAGTGAGTCAACGAGGTACCTGGTAGACGAATATCAATGGCTTTTCCTTGCATATGTAAGCTCTTTTTCGCGACTTTGTTACTCCGCTGACTGAGCATCGCATTCGTTTCAGCAGAGCGAAAACCGGAGATAACTTCAAACGCATGATTAGCGCCGAGAGTTTTTTGTAGATCATAGAGCAGGACCATCAAGTCGGGGCTTATAGTACCGATTTCATCATTACGATGGTCTCGTAGTAAGTGGTTAATCTCATGCATACTTTGCGGTATGAAGTTACCTTGATGATAGAAAGTGGTGTGAAGTTTCTCCCCGGTATGTAAATTATTGAAAGCAATCGACATGTCAGTCGGCATGAGATCCGCATGAGTCGCTATGGTTTGATTGGCAAGCAAGCTTGAGGGTAGTGACACACCCGCGGATAGAAGAGCAAGTTTACGTAAAAAGTGTCTGCGTGAGGGTTTTTTTATCGTCATTGAGGCAAGGTATATTTGTCTGGTTAAAATTCAGTCAGCATTATGCATAAATGGTGCCTTTTTGTATATATTTTAATCATTAGTGTTTGCTGTAGGTTGTTTTAGGTTGAGCAGTGGTCAAGCGTTGTTGTTAAGGATCACGATGATAGATATCATCACGGAAATGCAGTATGCCCTGTTGATCCACCCAAGCGGTCCAATAAGTGATATGTACCGGAACAGGCTGCTTAAGATATATTTCCTGTGTTTGTTCTGTGGTTAGCGTTTGTTGCAACTGTGGTAATTGCCACGGGCTGTCTAACCGTAACAACTGCTGTGCTAATTCATTGGCTTGCTCAACTCGGATACAGCCAGAACTGAAGTCTCGTCGGTGTGATTTAAATAACCCTTGAGCCGATGTATCATGTAGATATATGGCATAGCGGCTGTGAGACATAAACTTGATTCGCCCTAGGGTATTGCCGGGTCCTGGCGCTTCCCAGAAATAACGATACTCGCTGCCTGAATACATCATCTCAGGTGTCACTTCCTGAGCCGCGAATAAGACTCGCTGCTCACCCAAGCCTTGAGCAATGTTGAGATTTTTTTTCTCTAAATAGTCCGGATCGAGTTGCCAAGCGGGAATAATATCTTTCCAACCGATGCTTTTGGGTACTGTCCACGAGGGATTGATCAGCAGTGCCTTAATGTCTGTTGTAAACTCGGGCGTTTGACGCTCTTCTCGACCCACAATGGTTTTTACCTGCAACACAATATCGCCCTGATTGATGAGTCGTAATTTGAATTCAGGAATGTTGACCTGAATAAAGCGCTCACTGACGTGTGATTTGAATTGCTTGATACGCTGCTGATTCACGTGCAACTGTTGGATTCGCGAAGACGGAGTCATATTCAGTAATTGACGACTCTGCGGGCCAAGTATCCCATCCACTTTGGCACCATGACGGCGTTGGAAACGTAGCAATGCCTGATGTAAAGCCGAGTCAAACAGTTGTTCGTCTCGGGTGGCTGACGTTAAGCCTCGATAATCCCCTAGCAACATTAATTGTTGTCGCAGAATCATGACCTGAGAATGTCGATCGCCTTGACGCAGCAGGGGCCCCGGTTTGAGTTGCGGCCATTGTACTTGCTGATCGAGTTGTTGATAAAAATAAAGAGCTTCTTCAAGGCTATTGAAACGAGTGTTTGGCAAAGACGTATCAGTCTGATGGGCATTCATCAGGGTTGAATGTATGAGAGGATGCTCCACTGCGGATAGCAGAGGGCTGCCACAAAAAATGCACAAGGCGCAGCAATAACGAAGCCAGTGAAACTTAATCATATACACTCCTCTAGGTTCGCTAAAAGAGAAACCTAGATGACCTAAGTACAGTTCCTAAATAGGGAAAAATCAACCAAACTAAGGACTATGGTGAGATTCTGGCAATGCTATCTAAGACAACAGCCTACGCTGTTTTTTAATAAAACCTGCCGGTTATTAGACTCTATATCAAGAACCAGCAGGTTTTATAGCAAAGTGGCACGGCGTTAATTAAGGGAAGGTGCGAATAAGTCCGTTATGTTCTCTGCGGACATTAGAATGGCCAGATACGCGAAAGCCAGAGGCGTAATTGACTTATTCACACCTTCCTAAGTCAGTAGCTTTATTTCAACGCGTTAATTTTAACGACGAAGTATAAAATTGGGCTCAATTAGCGCAGCTTCTCCTGTGATGATGGTTGCATAAGATATTTTTGCGGTTGTTCTTAACACTTTAACTGTCGCAATTTGCTCTTCTAGCTGTCCAAGTGATTCCTGTGTATAAGGATCAAACATCTCATCGCCTAGTAGGAATACGTTCAAGGAATCACCTTTTTTTAAGGTTTTTCCGCCTTGATTGATAACCACTGTTTTGCCTTTAACGGCTACTACTCGCATCGGGTAAATGTTAGCTAAGGCTTGTTGTGCTAATTGTTCAGCCAGTTCAGCAGTGATACCCGCTTGGGATGAACCATATTTTTTCAACATAGTGCGGATGTCGTGATCGCTGAACTTTAGGTTGATGGTATCAGACCATTTTACTTGGCGGGTAGAGGCTAGAATGATTTTGTAGTCCAACTGTGCACTACCATTATAGTTGACGATGGTTTCACCGGTTAACTGAAGGGTTTTTGTATGCCTAGTACTGCGTACATTGCGGATATTCCCCACAACGATATAGTCGGCCCCTAAGACGTTACCGGTCTTGGCTTTTTCAGCCAACGCAGCATCATCACTGAGCCAGAGCGCTTTCTCCTGTTGAAACTCGGCACCAAACTCGCGATCCAACACGTTCATCTTGCGGGACTGAATAAACTGATCCAACGCGCGGTTACGCAGCTCCGATTCAATTTTGACCGCAGAGGTGCGATCACCCAAGAGTGAGTAGCTACTCTTATCGCTGTGAAAGGGCATTATCGCGAGTGTGCGACGACTATCAGTGGGCAGACCCGGTTTATCGTACTTGAGTACATACAGGCTAACATCAGCGCGGTAGCTGCCATCCGCTTCTTGCTCTACTGAATGAACATCATAGCGTGATATTAGCCCCTTGGTTTTAAGACTGAGATCGCCACGATGAGCGACCTCGAACGAGCTGTTGAACTGCTCGCCTTGATTGTTGCTGCTGTGGGTACGACCCGATAAGGTTTGCATAACCTCATGGCTATCGATACTGACACCGGTCGCTTGTCGCAGGCCTTGTACTAATGCATCGCTGATCGCCTGATTGCGATTGTTGCCATAACCTACGGTATCGACAACTTGTTCTGCTGAGTAGCCGCAACAGCTCCAGAGCAGGGCGGTTAATGTCAGTAGTGTTTTCAGTAATGAGTGCATTCTTCTGTCCTTAGAAATCATCGGCCGACATTAGGTCGCGACTTTGAGCCGTGCCAGTTGTGTGAGCCTTACTGTTGTGTTCCTGAGACTTAGCCTGTTCTTGGCGCTTGGGTTTGAAATTACGCATATCGCGCGCGTTTTGCTCTGAAACTGGGTGCCAGACATAGATAACACCGTTGATTTCGTTACCGTATTGAGGGTGCTTAGCGGTCCAGCGCAGTAGCTGACGGGTGCCTGCTAGATCTGAGATGCTGGCGCGGGCTGAAATCTCATTGTTGATCGTTTTTACCATCTCAATACGATTTTCTTCAGATGTCATCAGGCCATCTTTTTCAGCTTGCACGATACCTTCAGTTACATCCGTGCTTTTTTTGCTGGTGCTGGATTTAGCATTGCCGACGGCATTCAGTAGGTAAGCAAAGTTGGCGTAAGCATCGGCTTTTGCATATAAAAAGGCTCCTTTACGGGCATTCATCTTACGGTTGAAGTCGGAACCGTTATAACCCGTTCCTGATTGACCGAAGGATACCAACACAGGATAGCCGTTTTCATCATATATTTTACGGATGCCGAACTCATTAATGAGGGCCGCTTTGTTCTCTGTGAAGCGCTCACGCAGAGATAGCCCGCCCACTTTTTTAGGGTTAGGGGCTAAGTCACCTTTGCTTTGTGTCATATCATAAATAAATTGGCGCATCTTATCTGAGGCAACCACCATCACCGCGATCGCATGACGGCCTTCGGTATCATTGGCTTCAAAGGTTTTAACCGGTACTAGGCCTGTCAAGCTAGCACGTGCTCGCGTTGTAATTTGTTCGCTGATGGAGTTCTCAAAAAGGCGGGCACGTTTCGCGGGAGGCGCGGTATTAAATTCATCTGGATTTATACCCAGTTCATTAAGTTGCTCGTCCAGTTTACCGCCGGCTAATGCGACTGCTTTATTAAGCACTTCTTCGAGCTTGTTCGAACTTTGTAATTCATCAGGCGAGAATGACGGCATTTGGTTCTTATCTTCAAAGAATTTACTGAGGGTTTCGGCTCGAGAGCTGATACCTTCAAACTCGATAAATTGTGCTTGTGCATGCATCAGCGCTTCTTTATAAGCCAATAGTCGGTGGTCAGCCCAGTCAGCAGCATCCGGTGTGACTTTTACAAAGGAGATCCCTTCCGCCATAAAAATCCCCCCATTTTCAGCCCGTTTAGTCAAACCCGCGCCTGCACCTTGTTTCCACTCTTCGATCTGTTCCATCAGCATCATGCCTGGGTCGACCGGTGCAAGTGCAGCCGCTTCAGCCACTGCAAGATCAATTGCTTCAGCCTGATCCGTTGAAGGTGCGGATGCTACTGGTGTTATGGTTTCGGCTTCTGGTTGGTGAGAGTCGGTTTGTGCTTGAGTCACGATCGCTATGCCACTAATTGCCAGTGCTAGTGCGGTTTGTTTGAATAGTACTTTCATCATCGTATTCCTTTACATTACTTACCAAGAGGTTCCTTTAGCGCTACCAATTTTGCGAATCGGTGTTTCGCCTTCCCATACGGCCAGGCCATGTTTGAGATCTGTAAGTGATAGTTGGAAGTAATACTCGACCAGTTGACGGCCATCGTCGACGCGATTATTACGTTGAATAATCTTGCCAGAAAGGCTCATGTTTGGTGCGGTCAAGGCTTGTTTAACAACGCTGTTACGATCAACTTTTTTTGATTGGCTTAATTCACTGTAGACCGAATTCATTTTGTCTTCAGCACCGTGCAGACCAATGGCTGTTGTTGTCATAACCTTGCCGCTTCTTAATAATTCAATGCGGATTTTCTTAACCAGTTGATCGGTGTCGATACGTTGCATGGTGTCGTTAATAATCGAAGAGACCACCATGATGTTCTTTTTACCATCGTTACGATCAACGGCTCCCGATGTCAGCATAGATTGCACAGCATCGACTGACGCTTGTGCAAAGTCAGTTCCGCTTAAGCCCATGGTAATGGGCTCATCGGTTGCGCCAGGTGTTAGCATTTGAGTTTGCGGTGTACAGCCACTGATAATGAGTACAAAAGCGGAGAGTGCAATCGCTTTAGAGGTTTGAGCTGAGAGTTTTGTTCTCATCGGTCGTTTCCTTGAGGTTGAGTGGATGAGGCGTAAGCATCAGAGAGAAATACTTGATAGGAGACCGCTTCAGGGCTGGTCGCAATACGATTGATCAATATCGGTTCTTTTGGCTCTGTTTTAAGGGCTTCCCAACGCGAGGTTAGCCCTTTTATTTCAAAGCCTGCTGCATCAAACCATGTGAATTTATAGCGTAGGGTTTTGCTGCTATTGGATCGATTGAAGGCTTGAATAGAGACCTTTAGTAAGTGCCCAGCAGTATACCCATCGGTGACAGACTCAATGGCTAAAAAATGGCTAGCCCCTTGACCAAAAACGAGTTGAGGGTAGTCGGGCGATTTAACCTGCTGTGTTTGGCAACCGGTTAAGAGCAGCAGTGGAAGCAATATTATCAGCATTAATTTGTTCATATAAAACCTTCTTATTAGGCGTCGAAACTGGTGAGCTTATAGGCGGGTACGCTCCCCGGAGTAGTAGCTTTGACATAAATAACAGTGAAGCGACCGTCGGGTAGATCTATTTTTAAAGGGGCTGAAAAACCGGGTGCGTTGATGCTTAAGCTATTGCTTTTCGGTTTTCTAATTCTCGCGAGCTGGACTTCTTTGGGTAACGAGCTCCAACTACGCGTATCCGCGTGAGTGGTGGCTGCCTGATATAAGGCGGCCACTAGTCCACCCATAGGCCCTCCGTCTTTTTGTGCTTTATATTGGATAAGCGCTTTGACTAATGAACTACTAATCGCTTCTGTTACTTTTAGCGGGAACTCTTTTTTAAATTCAGTTTGTACAACGCGATCGATATCGGCTAATTGAGAGGTTTTACCCAAAGACTTATGACCATCAAAAATTTCAAGGTAAGGGTAGGCTTTAGTTCTATGATTGAGTTTTGGTAATGCGACCTGCGCGTAGTCGACTTTATCGCTTACGAGAAAAAGAGGAATAGGAATCAGCGTTTCTTTTACAGTAGGGGCGAGGCCATTTTCAAAAATCACCCAGACCGCTGGGCTTAGCCGTTTTTTACTCCATACACCTCGGCGTAAATTATCCACTACTTTTAGATCTGTTTTGACCGCAGGATTATCAGGATTCATACCAGCGACTCTGCGCATCGAGGTACGGGCTTTACTCAGATCAGATTTGTCTTGGCTAGAGAGCATGAAATAGAGACCATGCAGGTAATCGGTATAGGGGTTGACATAATCAGGGTAGGCTTGCCACTCTTTCAACTCGGGATATTGCTCATAAACGGCTGATTCAGACTGTTCAGCACTTTTTTGGTAATCAATGGGGCTTTTTTTATTGGTTGAGTCAGTGGTGGCCTCGGCCTCTTGCTTAGCTAGCTCTTGCTGTTTTTCCGTTAGTTTTTTCTTGAAGGTTTCTTCTGCGCGTCGCTGACGATCAGCGGCACGGTTAAACTCGATGCGAGCATTCTGAAAATCATGTAAGAAAATGTTATTAACGGCTTTGTAAGTATTGGTCATGACACCGTCGTAAACGGTGGGGGAATATCGGTTTAGGCTATTATTGACCAAAACAGAGGTAACTTTTTCTAATCCTTTACGGCCAATATTCTCCGTATCTTCTGTTTTCATCATCACTTCAGCAGAATCAAATACTTTATTACTAAATTCATACCGTCCAACAGTGCTTAAGGCAGTGCCACTTTGAAGCGACCACAGTAAACTACTGGATTCACCATCGGGAGTAATATTGCCTGCACTCAATGCTGTATCAGCGGCTGCCTGAAAGTGTCCCGATTCTAATTGCTGATTGAAATTAGCTGATTGTTGTTTGTTTTGAATAGCGTTACAGCCGGTTAATAAAATAGTTAAAAACAGCAGCGAAGCAGGTTTTGATGATCCCTTAGGAGGCATGTTAATTCCTTTTAATGAAAATAAGCGCTTTTATATCAATAAATTAAGTTGCGGCGAGGGTATAGAAAACGATAAAGGCTGCCTATAGGAAAAAGTCTTACTTTTACTACGGTTAAGCTTTTGAGTACCCAAAATGTCATTTTTTATGAGGTGTTTATTCTGTCTTTAGGTGTTTTTTCTGTGCTTTATTGTTGAAAGGTATAAAAATAGGAGAAAATCTTATATCAAAAAAAATCTACCATTGTATTCTGAGTCGGTTTTTTAAAATCATCTCTAAGGAATAGATACATGAAAAAAGCACTTTTATCGTTAGGCATCATGGCTGCATTGACTCCTACTGTTGCCAGTGCTGAGGGCGGTTATTTAGGTGGCTCATATGGACGTACTGAATTTAATGTTTCTAGCTCTGAGCGTGCCGATTTGAACAGTTTAGGGTTTAGTGTAAAAGATGACAGTGATCAGGGTTTTAAGGTTTTCGGTGGCTACCGTTTTAACAAAAATATTGCCGTTGAAGGTTATTATGCAGACCTTGGTGATCTCGAGTTAACAGGTGGGTCGGTTAACGTTGACGCCGCTATAGATGGATATGGTGTATCGTTGGTGGGGCTTTTACCGGTGACTGAGCAGGTGGATCTGTTTGCTAAAGTCGGTATGTTCCATTGGAGTAATGATGTATCTAGCAATGTTGGGGTCTCAGGTGGAGACGATGGTACCGATGGTAGTTATGGTCTCGGCGTTGCTTACACCATGGACAGTGTGACTTTCCGTGCAGAGTTTGAACGTTACGATCTTGGTGATGTGGATGTTGATCTGATCTCTGCTGGCCTTGCGCTTAATTTTTAAGGCTAGTCTTAGCAGCATTTTTATTTGATTTTAGGGTGCTTCATCTCTGTATGGGGTACCTTTCCCTCGTTTTTTGTTGTTCCTTTTCTCTTTTTATATCGACTTAACCCTGAGTACACACTCTGTGTAGTGGTTGATGCGCTTGGTGTGAATAGGCTGCAGTTATTGATTTGAAACTGGTTTGTAATGCATAAGGCACCGAGGCTAAGCTTTATCGGCTTATTTCGGTGCTGTGTGTGGCGCTTAACGCTCGTTTAGTGAGCGTTAAGGTCGTTGTGTTCTAGTGACAACATGTTGTTGGTGGCTATCCAGCCGGTTGCCTCTTCTGTGAGGATCTGAATAGGGCAGTGTGGATCTTGAAAGTGAATGATCTCATGGTGTTCGATCAGACGGTGGTGTTTGACGCTATATTCATTGGCACTGTTTGCTGTTTTCATCTTCTTGTCCTCAGAGGTGCGAAGATTATTCTTGTCTTTTTAAGTTAGATCATTAATCGCACCTTGGCTAAGTCACGTTTGTATATAAATTTGGTCTTGTCTCGGGAATTGCTATTTAGTTGGCACTAAATAGTGGGTTTCGCTGGCGATATCTGGCGGTTACCGTTAGCATTGGTACCCATGAATAATCCCCTCTTTCATATAGATCGACAGCGATGAGTTATCAGGTACTGGCGCGTAAATGGCGTCCCGCAAAGTTTCAGGAAATGGTTGGGCAAGAGCATGTGCTCAAGGCCTTGGTGAATGCGCTAGATGATAATCGCTTACATCATGCTTATTTGTTTACCGGCACCCGAGGAGTTGGTAAAACATCGATTGCTCGGTTATTTGCCAAGTCGCTCAATTGTGAGCAGGGCGTCTCTTCAACGCCTTGTGGTGAGTGCTCGGCTTGTCGTGAGATAAGCGAAGGCCGCTTTGTCGATCTGATTGAGGTGGATGCGGCATCGCGTACGAAGGTAGAAGATACCCGTGAACTGATGGAAAATGTGCAGTATGCGCCGACGCACGGTCGCTTTAAGGTGTACCTCATCGATGAGGTACATATGCTGTCGACGCATTCCTTCAATGCCTTGTTGAAAACCCTAGAAGAGCCGCCGCCGCACGTTAAGTTTTTATTGGCAACTACCGATCCACAGAAGTTGCCAGTCACGATTTTGTCGCGTTGTTTACAGTTTAATCTGAAAAATATGATCCCCGAGCGGATCGTTGAGCATCTGTGTCGGGTACTGACGGCGGAAACCATCCCCTACGAAGAACCGGCATTATGGTTGTTGGCGAGATCGGCAGATGGCTCGATGCGGGATGCATTAAGTTTGACGGATCAGGCGATTGCGTTTGGTGCCGGTGAGGTCGTGGAGTCTGATGTACGAGCCATGCTGGGAACGATCGATCAGCGATTGGTCTACAGCTTGGTGGGTAATCTAGCGGCTCATGATGCCCGTGCGCTGTTAGCCAGCGTCGATGAGTTGGCGCGTTATTCTCCGGATTATAATACCGTATTAGGTGATTTAATTAGTCTGATGCATCGGATTGCGCTGGCGCAAATCGTGCCAGAGGCGGTCGATAATGGCTTGGGTGATCGACAACAAGTACTGGATTTAGCTGGTAAGTTAACCGCTGAAGATGTGCAGTTGTTTTATCAGACGGCATTGATGGGGCGTAAAGACTTACCCTTTGTGCCGGATGCTCGCGAAGGGCTGGAGATGACACTCATGCGAATGCTGGCGTTCCGGCCGGTATCGGTGAGTCCCCGTGGTCTGAGTCAGCCCGATGGTGAGACTCAAGTCACAGCTACTCAAACCTCAGCCGCCCAAATCACAGCGGCTCAAGTATCGGCACCTATCGACGCCGAGGTAAACAGCGCCGCGTCAGTCGCTGCGAAGCCAACAGAAACAGTTGAGTCACAGGCCGCGGTATTGGCAAAGCCGATTGAGCAGCGTGTAGCGAATGTTATTCAAAATGATCCATCACCACACTCAGCTTCGCCTCCGGATTATGATGAATCTTATCTTCAGGGTGGCTATGAGGATTATCCAGAAAAAAAGCCCGTCGCTGATTTAGCACCGTCCTCAGTGGCGGCGTCTACGGCTGCGACATCGTCTGCCGTTGATCTGCCTTGGGAAGATAATCAGCCGGTCGTTGAACAGCCGCCTCAGGGTAACGTGGATAAGCCTCAGCCTGCTGCGGAAAAATCGCGTGAATCAAGCGCGGTTGCTGACCGACAGCCAGCTGAGCGGGCTGCACCGTCACCGGCTACGCAGCAGGTTGATGCGGCTGAGATAATCGAACCGGCGGCCAATGTGAGTCACGATATTGCTCAGTTTAAGCCGGATCAATGGGTGTTATTAGTCGAACTCATTGGGCTGAGCGGTATGACGTATAGCATTGCGGCGAATACATCGTTGGAATCCGTCGGTGATTGCTGGCGTTTTCACTATATGCAAGCACAGAAAGCAATGCTGAATGAAACGCATATCAGCCGTATTCGTGAATCGATTGGTCATTATTTTAATACCTCAGTTGAGGTAGAATTCAACCTTGGCCGCTATAGCCGTGAAACGCCGAGCCAATATCGTGATCGCAAGCGCGCCGAGCGTTTGGCCGACGCAGTCAGTTCAATTCAGAGTGATTCGGTGGTGCAAACTGTGATTCAACGGTTTGCCGCCAGCATTGATATTGAGTCGGTTCAGCCGATCGATTAACGCGAAGATAAAAACCCTGGTTATCGGCAATGATGTTGTCGATCTTTAATACAGACGAGGAATAGTATGATGAAAGGTGGTATGGGTAACCTGATGAAGCAGGCTCAGAAAATGCAAGCGGATATGCAGAAAGCCCAAGAAGAGATCGCTAAGGCTGAAGTCAATGGCGAATCGGGTGCGGGTCTGGTAAAAATTGTTATGAATGGCCGTCATGATGTGCGCAGTGTTGCCATCGATGAGAGTTTGATGGAAGAAGATAAAGAGATCCTCGAAGATTTGATTGCGGCTGCGATTAATGATGCGGTACGTAAGGTCGAAAGCACCACGCAGGAGCGAATGGCTAAAATTACCGGCGGTATGGGTATGCCACCGGGCTTTAATATGCCGTTTTGAGGCGACTTAAACTATGTCGTTTAGTCCACTGATTCAGGATTTAATTGATGCGTTTCGGGTGTTACCGGGAGTGGGTCCAAAAACGGCTCAACGGATGGCGTTTCACCTACTGGAACGGGATCGTCAAGGTGCTAATACACTCGCCGCTGCATTAACGCGATCAGCGGATAAAGTCGGTCATTGTCGCTGCTGTCGGACGTTATCAGAGAATGAGCTGTGTGACATTTGTGCCGACAATCGTCGCGATGAAAGTCAGATCTGTGTGTTGGAATCCCCTGTCGATATGTTGGCGATCGAACAGACCGGTGGATTTAACGGTGGCTATTTTGTATTGATGGGGCATTTATCACCTATCGATGGTGTCGGGCCGGATGATCTAGGTTTAGATCAGCTGTTTAAACGGCTTGAATCTGGGGCGGTGAAAGAGTTGATTCTTGCCACCAATCCAACCGTCGAAGGCGAGGCGACCGCTCATTTTATTGCCGCACAAATAAAGCACCTTGATATTCGGATAACCCGTATCGCTCATGGTGTCCCCGTAGGGGGTGAGCTTGAATATGTTGATGGCGGAACACTGGCTCATGCGATGGCCGGTCGACGGTCGATGAATTGAGGGAATCATGACACAGGCATATAATTGGCAACGACTGGAAGCCGCTGCAGGTCAGCCAATCTGGATTACGGATGATGCGACTCTGGCTCGCTTTTGTCAGCAGTGGCAAACGCTGCCGCTGATTGCCCTAGACACTGAGTTTATTCGCGTCGATACTTTTTACCCCATACCGGGGTTGATTCAGATTGCTGATGATCAGGCCTGTTATCTACTTGATCCCCTTAAAATCGAAGATTATGCCCCCTTGGTGCAACTGTTTCGTAACCCTTCGGTGCTTAAAGTATTGCATGCGGGCAATGAAGATTTAGAGCTTTTCCTGTATATGCTCGGTCAGATGCCCACGCCTATCTTTGATACTCAAATCGCTGCGGGCTTTTTGGGCTGGGGGTTTTCGATGGGCTATCAGCGTTTGGTAGAACATGCGTTGCAGGTCACACTTGAAAAAGGCGAGACCACATCGGATTGGTTGCAGCGTCCGTTAACGACTTCACAAGAGCACTATGCTGCGCTGGATGTCGCCTATCTGCCAGTACTCTGTCAGCAACAAATGGCTGAGTTAGCCGAGCGCGGTATGACGGCTTGGGCTGAAGAGGAAACAGCATTATTGTTACGGCCGATAGCGGATGATGATCCTGATGGTATGCATTATTACCAACGTTTTAGTCAGGCGTGGAAATTGCCGCCGCATAAAATGGCGGCGCTGCGTGATTTGACTGCTTGGCGAGAGCGTATTTCGCGTCAGCGAGATGTACCCCGAAATCGCGTATTGAGAAATCATGCGTTGTTGGAAATCATTAATCGTTGGCCCAAAGATACTCGAGAGCTTGCTCGGGTAGCCGAGGTTAGGATGCAACAGGTAAAACAAGATGGTGAAGTGATCTTGGGTTATCTGCAAACGGCCGCGCAGTCTGCCGTTGAAAACCCTCCAGCCCCTATTCAACGGCCGTTAAGCTATCAATGGAATAAACCGTTGAAAGCCTTGAAAGCGATGGCGCGTGATAAAGCCGAGGCGCTCAATATCGCGCCGGAAATACTCTTGCGCAAGAAAGATCTCGATGCTCTGATCAGGACTGAACATCAGGGTGAATTTAGCCTTCCGCCTAGCCTATCCGGTTGGCGTAAAGAGGTGATCGGCGATGCATTATTGGATAAATTGCAGCGTCTAGATATTGAGCCCTAGCGGTTAACCTTAGATAGTAAACAGAGTATCTATGAAAAAAATTTGTAGTGTGTATCGCAGTTCGAAAAAAGATGAGATGTATCTTTATGTCGATAAAACTGAAAAGTTAGAGCGAGTGCCTGATCCATTAAAAGAGATGTTTGGTGCTCCGATTCATGTGTTTGATATGTTGTTAACGCCAGATAAAGCGTTGTCACGGGCCGATGCAGCGCAGGTATTGGCAGATATTGCCGAAAAGGGCTATTTCTTGCAAATGCCGCCGCCAAAAGATGATTATCTGCTAGATCTATATCAGGATCGTCCGCAAACAGGTGTACGTTAGTGGCTGATCAGGTATTTTGGCGCTCTAAAAGCCTGCAGCAGATGTCGGAGCCCGAGTGGGAATCTCTCTGTGATGGTTGTTCACTCTGCTGTTTACATAAGCTAGAAGATGAAGATACGGGGCAGGTACATTATACCAGTGTGGTATGTCATCTACTGGATATGGAAACGCTGTATTGTACGCAGTATGAGAAGCGCTGCTCATTGGTGCCTCAGTGTGTCAAATTACACCCTGAGGATGTGCAGGAATTTCATTGGTTGCCACCGAGCTGTGCTTATCGTCTCGTGCATGAAGGTAAAGACCTGCCTGAATGGCATCCTTTAGTCAGTGGGCGTCGTGAATCGGTTAAAGAGGCGGGCGCATCGGTACTGAATTGGTATGAAGTGACTGATGACAAGTTGAAAAGCGATGACGAGTACTTTGATTATCTATTGGACTGACGTGGCCGACTGAAGCACGCCTTTGAGCAGTCGCTTGTGGCTTGCTTGAGGGTTGTCAGTGCCCGTTGATACCTGTTTAGCGGGGCACTCAGTGCATGATGGTCGACGTGTAATCGATTGGCATAGAAAAGCAGCTGAGTGGTGCAAGCCGCTCAATCGTTGATCTGCAGCAGCGTTAAGCATCGCGATCGATAGCGCTGCGGCTTAGAGATAGGGCGTTTCGTTTAGGGGCTTAAGTAAGCGAGGCGCTCTGCTAGTAATGCCTGACAGGGCTTGAGTATCGCTTTTAAATCACTCTTGAGCCGAGCGCTCATCAGATCCGTTCGGCTGGTCTTAAAGTATTCCACCACTTGCTGCTCTTCAATACGGTTGTTAGCCGCGATATCCATCCCATCACCAATACAGTAGGCATACACCGGCAGGTGATTATTCACTACCGTATCGATGTCGTTTTTATCCAGTAATAGCTTATGCATGGTGAGATAGCGGCGGTATTCCTGTGCCGCGGCGGCGGCCATACCTTTTAACTGTGTATAGGTGAAACGTTTCGATTCTTCTTGGCTGGCCAATATTTGTTTCATGCGGGTATGAACAGTGGAGACCTCTTCATTGAAGGTATGTGGCGCATAGCGTTCGTTGGTTAGCTTATATCTGTTTAAGTCGGCCACCTGAGCTTGCAGACTGCTGATCTCTTCACGCATCGATACGGCTTCTTCAATTAGCTTACTGCGCTCATCCTTGAGTGTCATGATAATCCGCTGAGTTGGCGACAAACCTTCTTGATTGATGGTTGGGTTAAGGTTGGTCGCCGATTGTGACAGGGTTGAATCCAATGGAATGATCAGTTCGCCGAAGTTCTCCACTTTTTCGCGATTTTCAGCCTGTTGTGCGCTCACAGCGGTATAGATGATATAGCCGGTTAGCGCGGCAACAATCAGTAACAACGGTACGCCAATCAAAAGTGTCAGTTTTAGCTTACTTAACGGCATTGCATCAACCTTTGATGGCTCAGTTTTTAATGGCGATATAGTTATTCGTCAGTTCAATCATATCCAATAAGACATTGCCGGTTTCGGTTAGCAGTGCTTCCTGTTCAGGGCTAATAATACGTCCTTGTGAATCTTTCTCTAATAGGTCATCTAATTCAGCTAAGGCGCTGACAGTCGGTAGATCTTTAGCGATGCGGCGTGTGTTTTCCTGATCGAGTAACCATTGCTCAGAGGTGGCACGTTCGTTTTTAAGCGTCGTTTCATTGAGTGATATGGTTTTATCCTGCTTGTTTTCCTGCATACGTTTAATCTGCGCGTCCATGAACAGGAAGTCTGGATTAAACTGCGTCCGTAAGGTATGGCGACGACTCAAGGTTGGCAGAATCGCGCTCAAGTTAAGATAGCGTTGATGAGGAATTTCAGACACGGTATCCCAAGGCAGGGCTCCCTCTAAGGCGCTCTCGCCGATCTGATCGGTGTCATAGATCGTTGGTAGACTAATATCTGGGATAACCCCCTTATGCTGCGTACTTTCACCCGAAATGCGATAAAACTTAGCGTGCGTCAGTTTGATCTGTCCGTGATGCAGCGGTGATAGTGTCTGTACGGTACCTTTGCCGAACGTTTGACTGCCGACGATGATGCCTCGCTGATAATCTTGTATGGCGCCGGCAAATATCTCTGAAGCGGATGCGCTGAGGCGGTTAACCAATACCGCCATCGGGCCATTGTAAGCCACTCGAGGGTCAAGGTCGGCTTGAATGTTGACGCGATTGAGCGGATCTCTGATCTGTACCGTCGGACCTCGGCTGATAAACAGGCCAACCAACTCGTTGGCTTCACGCAGTGAACCGCCACCGTTATTACGTAAGTCAATAATCAGGCCATCGATATCCTCTTGCTTCAGTTCATTAATCAACTGCGCGGTATCCCGGGTGGTACTTTTGTAATCTCTATCGCCGCGTTGTAAGGCGGCAAAGTCGATATAAAAGGCGGGAATACTAATGACACCGAGTTTATAGGGCTTACCGCCATGTTGTAGCTCAATAACTTTGCTTTGCGCGGCTTGCTCTTCCAGTTTGACTTTATTGCGTGTGATTTTAATGATTTTTTGATGGCTATCGTCCCCATCGGAGGGAATGATATTGAGTCTGACAACGCTATCTTTAGGGCCGCGGATGAGATCAACCACTTCATCAAGACGCCAGCCGACGACGTCTTCAATATCGCCATCTTCACCCTGACCAACGCCAATAATTAAATCAGCAGGCTTTAATTGGCCCGCCTTATCGGCAGGGCCTGCAGGCACTAGACGCACCACCTTAGTGTTTTCATTCTCGCTCTGTAATACCGCGCCAATACCCTCTAGCGAGAGGCTCATGTTGATATTGAAATTCTCAGACAGGCGAGGTGAGAAGTATTGCGTATGTGGATCAAACTGCTTGGTCAACGCATTAGCAAAATTTTGAAATACGTCTTCATTATTGGTTTGTGTGGTTCGCTTCAATTGACTCTTATAGCGTTTGCTTAACAGTTGTTTGGCTGCATCGATATCTTTATCAGCGATCTTTAATGTTAGTAGCGCGCTCTTAAGCCGCTTACGCCAAAGCTCATCCATGGCGGCTGCATCGACGGGCCATTGACTGTCTTCACGATCCGTTTCAATGGTCTCGTCAATATTGAAGTCAACTTGATAATCGGGGCTTTCTAAGGTTGCAATGAGTTTTTCTAGACGCGTTTGAGAGCGTTGAAGGTAACGGTTAAAAATAGCGTATGCCGCGGTTAAATCGCTGTTTCGGATCTCATTATCAATCTGAGTGCGATATTGCTCAAACTCATCGATATCCGATTGATAGAAGAACACCTTTGATGGATCGAGGCTATCTAGATATTGATCGAGTACTTTACTGGAGAGTGCGTCATTCAGTACGATATTGTTATAGTGATCCTGATTCAATGAGGTGACAATATCGGTGATTGTCTGCTTATGAATGGGAGCAGGTTGCAAAACAGTATTGGTTATAGCGCTGACGGGCAGTGCTATCAGCAAACTCAAAGCCAGTGAGGTGGTGAGCAAGCGGCGTAATGGGCGTGTGTATATCAAACTGTATGTTCCTGTTTTGCTACTACATATAAAGTCTGAGACAGACAAATAACCCGCTTGGTTCCGTAACTCAGAAAATCTGAGTGTAGTCTTGTCGCGTGCTGATGTAAAATCAACAGCTTAACTCTTGTTTATAAATTGAAGCGGGTACTACTATTGTGATTATGCTGGGTATTAAGATTTTATTGTTGTCGCTAATCGTCAGCATAATCACCGGTTGTGGTAAAACTGAAGAGGAAAAGCAGTTTCATCAGCAGTTGCTGGACAAAGCCCTGAATGATGAAACGAAACAGATGGGTAATCGCTTTTTAGCTGAGAATGCTCAGCGCGATGACGTTGTTGTGACGGATAGCGGGTTGCAGTATGAGATATTAGTTGCCGCAGAAGGGCCTAAACCGCGTGTATTCGATCGAGTGCGAGTCAATTATACCGGCTGGACCGTCGATGGCGAAGTGTTTGAAAGTTCGGCATCGCAAACTGAATACCCTATGTTTACGCTGAACAAAGTTATCAAGGGGTGGCGATTAGCGTTACTTAAGATGTCGCCGGGAGCACGCTGGAAAGTTTACCTGCCTTCGGAGTTAGCTTATGGTGCGCGCAGCCCTGGTGGAATGGTGCCCGCTAATTCGGCACTTATTTTTGAAATTGAGTTGTTAGAAATCCTGCCTGAGGAAAAGGCCGATCAATGATGCAAAAACATGAGTTTAATCAGCAATTATTTGAATTTTTGGCCGCGTCACCCACGCCATTTCATGCCGTGTATGAAATGCGGGGGCGCTTACAGGAAGCGGGTTATATCGAGCTTCAAGAGCAGGATATCTGGAATGTGAGGCCCGGTGGTCGTTATTTTATCGTACGTAATGAGTCATCCATCATTGCCTGGAATATGGGCGTGCATGCCGACTTAATGCATTCCGGCATGCGAATGGTTGGTGCCCATACCGATAGCCCTTGCTTAAAAGTTAAGCCGAATCCTGAAATTGAAAGTCAAGGATGTCTAAAAATAGGCGTTGAAGTGTATGGTGGCGCGTTGCTCAATCCTTGGTTTGATCGTGATCTTTCATTAGCGGGTCGCGTTAACTATCTCAGCACAGACGGCAGTATTTGCAGCGAACTGATCAATTTTAAACGGCCGATCGCGGTCATTCCTAATTTAGCGATTCACCTTAATCGAGAGGTGAATCAAGGGTTGAATGTTAACCCACAAACGGATCTTCCGCCTATTATGGCTCAGTTGCAGGGGGATACTAAGATGCAACTGTGTGAGGTGCTGAAAAATGAACTGTTGGCCAGCCATATTGATGATGTTGCTGAAATATTAGATTACGAATTATGTTTCTATGATGTACAGCAGCCGGCGTATGTTGGCCTGAATAATGAGTTTTTTGCTGCGGCTCGACTGGATAATTTGTTGAGCTGCTTTATCGGTATGCAGGCGTTAATTGAGTCCGATTCTGAGCAGAGTTGTTTGTTGGTCTGTAACGATCATGAAGAGGTGGGCAGCATGAGTGCTGCCGGTGCGCAGGGACCGATGTTGAAACAACTGTTGCAACGTATCCTGCCCGATCCTGAATCCCGTAGCCGGATGATCGCTCACTCGATGATGGTTTCTGTCGATAACGCGCATGCGGTACACCCTAACTTTGCTGATAAGCATGATAGTAATCATGGCCCACGCATGAATGCCGGCGCGGTAATTAAAATTAATGCCAATCAGCGTTACGCTTCTAATAGTGAAACCTCGGCGCTGTTTCGCCATATTGCGCAGCAAGAAGACGTCACCTTGCAGTCTTTTGTCGTACGGAGTGATATGGGGTGCGGCAGCACGATTGGCCCGATTACCGCCGCTGAACTGGGCGTTAAAACCGTTGATATCGGTGTGCCGCAATTAGCGATGCATTCAATTCGGGAATTGGCCGGCAGCGATGATCCTGTCAATCTAGCGAAAGTGTTAAGGCGTTATTTTCAGCAGGAGAAGGTGTAAGTTTTTGTTATACCCCTGTTAAATCTCAGGCCGAGCGATAGTGATGTCGCTCGGCCTGTTGCTTTGTGTGTTCGATTTATCTGCTGTCCCATGTTCTAAGGAAGGTGATCAGCCACTCTTCGCGGCCCCCTTAGCGGAGTCTTTCGCGATCGTGGCGATGCACTTTACCCGCACACTTCACCCGCCAGGTGGAGCTACAGCACTGATTGCTATTATTGGCGGTGAAGGTATCCATGCGATGGGCTATTTGTATGTGCTACCTCCTATTTTAACTGGGGCGTTGGTTATGTTGCTGGTTACGCTGTTGGTTAACAATATATCCCGCAATCCGGGTAGGCACTACCCAGTCTATTGGCTTTAATGCTTTCAGGGTAAATCAGGGTGCGGCAGATACCCGTATAATGGGGTATTCTATAATCATGCAGCTTGAAATAACCGCCCCGATATTTAAATGCTTGGCCGATGAAAATGCCTTTTTTCAGCGTCTGTCAGAGATCGATGGCTGTCGTAAAGTCGTGGCTAGGGCTGCTTATATCAGCGTGACTATAGGTCATGTTGGCGAAGAAACGTTGCCGATAATAGAGAATATCTGTGATATCTGGAATGTATCCTATACAGTCGTTAGCGATTAAGTCGAATAATGCTGTCTGAGGGCTTTATGGAACAACTGTTAGAGCAGGTTTTTGCCTTTTTACCGTTGTTGTTAACGGGTATGTTGGTGCTGATGAGTCTATTGGGGCTGCACTGGCTATTGCTGGCGCGGCATCCCGAAATGGGTAATGAACGTAAGCTACCGCGACAGCTAATACTATTAGCCTTGAGCTTAGCGGGCACGGTATTGATTGCCATTGCACTACCGGTGAGTGAGAGTACGCGTAATCAGGTCATCGGCTTGATCGGCGTGTTGGTTTCAGGAGTGATTGCTTTCTCGTCAACGGCGGTGATTACAAACTTGATGGCCGGTGTGATGTTGCGCAACACGCGACCGTTTAGGGTGGGTGACTTTATTCGGGTTAGTGATCATTTTGGCCGGGTTTCACAGCGAGGTCTGTTCGATACTGAAATTCAAACAGAGCACCGAGAGTTGGTATCGCTACCGAATACCTATCTGATCTCAAATCCGATTGAAGTGGTGTTGTCGGATGGTGCCATTATCTCTGCAACGTTATCCTTAGGTTACGATCTCCATCACGGGCAGATCGAACATCTTCTTATTCAAGCGGCAGAAGAAACCGGTTTGACAGAGCCTTTCTGTCAGATTACCGAATTAGGTGATTATGCGATTACTTATCGGGTGAGTGGCTTACTGCTTGAGGTGACCAGCTTACTCACCACCCGTTCTAATCTTTATCGTAATATCCTCGATACTTTGCATCGCAACGATGTTGAGATTGTCTCGCCGAGCTTCATGAATCAGCGCCGTTTAGCGGAAAACAGTAAAATTTTGCCGGCCTCGGTGATTAAAACACCAGCCCATGCGCCCTTTAACGCGGATGACGTCGTTTTTGATAAGGCTGAAGCAGCGCAAGAGCGAGAAGAAAAAAAGTTGTTGCTGCTCAGTGAAATAGCGGCATTACAGGCGGAGGCCAAAAATACGGCAGGCGATGATAAACAGCGTATAGCCGAGGTGATTGAGCAGAAAACCACGCAAGTGAGTCAGCTTGAGCATGCAAATGAGGAGACGGCTGAACAGCAGGGAGCCGCTCAGCAGCCATCTTCGCCGTCATAAGCAACCGGCTGAGTGGTAGCGTTATTCAGCTAACCCCTATATCAGCTAATTTAAAGTGTCTTTAGTCTTAGCTGTTTTCCAAGCGAAAACCAATCTTGAGGGTCACCTGAAAGTGGCCGATCTGACCATTCACAATATGCCCTCGGGTTTCTACGACTTCAAACCAGTCCATCTGTTTAATTGTTTTGCTGCAGTGATCCAATGCGTTACGAATGGCATCGTCGGAACTGATGGCGGATGATCCGACAACCTCGATCTTCTTGTATGTATGATGATCAGACATATGCTTTATTACCTTGGCTGCTGAAAGATAAATCTAAGGAAGGTGCGAATAACCAGTATGCCTGTAACGGTTGCCTTGATCTCCAGCTTCTCTGTAAGCCAGAGGCGTAATTGACTTATTCACACCTTCCTAAGCGTAGTCTAAAAAATCAACCTGTGTGTTGATACGTCATACGCGAACAGTGGAACGCGTTTTATACCTCACTGACCACCTTTGCATAGTGGATAATATTATGGAACACGGCAGCTTGTTCAGACAGGTTGCGATAGCCGTGAGATTGATCAGCGGAAAAGCGTATCGCTTCACCAGAGGCAAGCGTTAGCCATTGTCCATCGATGAGTAATTCCATGGTGCCACTAATAACGATTACATGTTCTGTTACCCCTGAGCGATGAGGATCGGATAGTCGTTCGACACCGGGTTCAAGAATGAACTCAAACATTTCAAAGCCAAAGCGATCGTCATAGGGAAAAATAGCCGGAGCAGGGGCTTTATCGTCGGCTAAATATTTATGTTGTTCGAGCACCGGTCGGATCACAGTACTGTCGTTCTGCTCCTTGGAGGATTCAATCAAACTGGAGAGGGAGAGTTGAAATCCCGTGGCAATTTTCCATAGGGTGGTAATGGTTGGGCTCGATTCCCCCCGTTCAATCTGACCAAGCATCGCTTTACTCACCCCAGTTTCATTGGCGGTCCGATCGAGGCTCCAGTTTTTTTGCTGACGCTGCTGCTTCAAGTGTTTAGCGATGTTCTGATTAATTTCTTGCACAGATATATTCCCAATTACGGTGGCTATCTTTTGGTTGTACGTTATAGCGCACAGTGATACGCTTTTGATCTTGGATGTTATAACGCACAAATAATTAATGAAGTGTAAGAGGTTGTTCGAATGGGATCAATAATGGGTCGCTTAAAATTAAGCGGTTGTTTCAGCCTATCGCATATATCCGCTGGTTTTGTCGCGGTTTTGGTCGGTTATACCAGTTCGGCGGTGATTATCTTTCAGGCCGCGGAAGTGGCAGGTGCATCGCCTGCTGAAGTGAGTTCTTGGTTATGGGCCTTAGGTATTGGTATGGGATTAACCAGTGCTGGGCTTTCGCTTTATTTTCGTACGCCAATCTTAACCGCTTGGTCGACGCCGGGTGCCGCGTTGTTGGTCACGGCGTTATCCGGCGTGCCGATCAATGAAGCGATCGGGTTGTTTATATTCAGCTCTGGCTTGATTTTATTGTGCGGCATAACCGGCTGGTTTGAAAAGATTATGCATCATGTGCCCCAGCCGCTAGCTGGAGCAATGTTGGCAGGGGTTTTATTGCAGTTCGGTCTTGATCTATTTACGGTGATGGGGACTAACCTATTGCTCGTGGGGCTGATGTTAGCGGGGTTCCTGTTGATCAAGCTTACCTTGCCTCGCTATACGATTCCGCTAGTGTTATTGATTGGTACGCTGGTGGTGTTTTTTCAGGGGCAGTTGAATCTAGAGGTTCTACAGTGGCAGTTATCGACTCCCGTTTGGGTAACGCCGGTATTTGATCTGCAAAGTATCATCGGTATCGGTATTCCATTATTTATTATCACGATGGCCTCGCAAAACGTCCCCGGGGTGGCGGTGATGCGGGCCAACGGATATGACACCCCTATTTCACCGTTACTGACCTGGACCGGTTTAACGGGCGTGATCTTAGCGCCTTTGGGTGGTTTTTCCTATAACTTGGCGGCTATCACTGCAGCCATCTGTATGGGGAATGAAGCGGGGCAGGACCCGAGCAAACGTTATTTGGCCGCGGTCTGGGCGGGCGGTTTTTACTTGCTGACGGGCTTGTTTGGTTCGACCATTGCCGCTTTGTTTATGGCTTTTCCTGAAGCATTAGTGATGGCGGTTGCTGGGTTGGCGTTGCTGAGTACTATTGGTAATAGCTTGTCAGGGGCGTTGGCAGAGCCGTCTGAGAGAGATGCCGCCCTGTTGACTTTCTTAGTGACTGCATCGGGGATGAATCTGTTGGGTATCAGTAGCGCCTTTTGGGGGTTGTGTATCGGTCTCATCGCTTACTATCTACAGCGTGGCGACCGAGCTTAGCTGGAGAAGTGGGCCGGCGATTAAAGTCGAGAAGGGCGATTAGTGAGAATCGCTCGTCGGATGAAGGTTGTTCGCCATTATGCTTGAAATACGCTGAAATTCCGTTAGTTCTTCTGACGTAAGTCCCTCAGTCATTGTCTGAACCGTTTTGGCATCAATATCGATAATCTCTTTGATCACGGCAATCCCTGCATCCGTAGGACATAAGTAATGACTGCGTTTGTCATTCGGATTGGGCATTCGGGAGATAAATCCCCGTTCAATTAAGGTGTTAACCAAGCGTGTTACTTGGGCTTTGTCGCGTCCGAGAAAGCTGGCGATATCAATGGCGGTACAGGGCTTTTTGCGGTGAATAATCTTGATGACACGAATATGCATGGGTGTAATACCCAAATTTAGTTGCTCAGTTTGTTGATGTAATTGACGCTTCAATCCGTGGACTAAGTGAAACAAGCTTTCTAATGATGATTGATCAGACATAACGAATCTCTGCGCAAATGGTTGACAAAGTCAACCATTGTTAATATAGTTGCCATTATCAACTATATTTGTATTTGTATCAAGACAGGAGAGCTATCTTGAGCGTACACACCGATTCAATATCGAAAACACCACTGATCTATAAGGCGCTGGTGGTAGTCAGCATCATGAGCGTTATGGGCGGTTCATTAACCGGAGTAATGACCTATATGAATGTCGGCTACGCGAATACTTTTTATAGCGATTGGCTGAGTTCGTTTTTAGCGGCTCTTATCTTGATGCCTGTGGGATTTCTATTGATGGGGTTGATCACCAAGCTTGTTGCACTGTGGTTACCAAACGCGAATGCCCATGCCCGTAATCTCGTTACAGGTGGGATGATGGCTTGCATCATGGAGTCGATGATGGCGTTTAGTACCACCGCCAATACCCTTGGTTTTTCCAATTTTGCTGATTTTTTGACGGGCTGGTCATTCAGCTTTTTAGCGGCACTGCCTTTAGGGTTAACCTTAATGATGGTTATCTCGCTGACGGTTAAACCTAAAATCGAGCTTTATTTGAAGAGCTGAGTGCCTGCTTAACCGAAGTATTAAACACCGTTTATCGAAGCGTGAGCATTGATGTGCCCGCTTTACCGTGACGAACGAAGAGAGATAACGATAATGAAGAAACAACACCTGTATAAAATAAGCATTGATCACATTCAAAACGCGGATGGTTCTGTGCCTGACGATGACATTTGTGAATTTGAATTTTTAAGCCATGATGAGCTGTTTGAGATCATCGAAAAACTAAAAAGCAGAGCGGATGTTGGCCCTGAAAAAGCGGCACCGCTGGCGCTTGGCATTAAGTTATTTGGCGGAATCATGTTGGCCAATAAAAAACAGGAGCTATTTGTTAATTTGATGCCACATTTCGCCGCCTTTATGAAAAATCTAAAGCAGAAAACGTTATAGCCGTCATAGGGCGTTTGAAATAGGGGAGGGCGAATCCTCCCACTTTGGCTGCAAGGAGGCGCTGGGTATTATATCGAGTGGTTAGGTCGCTTGGTCGTGACCGTCAAAATCAACGGTGACTTGATAACAGCCTTGAAGATCAGCGACCTTATACAACCAGCCGTGACGGTTAATGATTTTTTCGCTAAGTTGTAGGCCTAAACCATAGCCATATCCTAGTGATACTTCTTGAGTGTTTATTTTAGTTACCTGAGCCGATTCTTTATCGCTTTCGTGACGGTTAGTGATAGTGACGCGGCTGCCTTGCTGTTTAATCTCGACTAGCCCCTGTTGCGTATGTTGGTAAGCATTTCGAATAAGGTTGCTGAGCACAATGTGGCAAGCGGTTGCTGCGACATTCACACGCGCTTCGTCAGTCTCTATTTTAACGGTAACGTTTTTTGTATTAAGTAGATAATTAAGCTCATCGGTTAGCTGTTTAACTTTTTCATGTAGATTTATCGGCACGAGAGCGATGTTTTGCTTATCTTTATGACTAAGCCACAATAATGTTTCAGTTAGGTCACTCATGGTGAGGCCTGCACGTTGAATTCGCTGTAACGTGAGTGCTTGTTTGTCGCTGAGAGGCGATGTTTCACTGAGTCGCTTAAGCAGATCCACATTGCTACGAATAACCGCGATAGGCGTTCGTAATTCATGGCTTGCGTAGCTTAAAAATTGCTGCTCACGTTCTAAACTTTGATGTGCCGATACTAAGCTGTTTTGAACTAATGAGGCTAAAACATTGAGTTCGTTATAAGAGAAATCGGGAGGAGGGGCTTGTGCATTCTCTTGAGTCAGTGATTTAGCCCAGTTTTTTAAAGATTCAATCGGCTTAGCTATTTTCTGCATGATCATAACCAAGCAGAAGGCAAATAATGTGATGGCTGCTAGCGCAGTAAAAAGTGCCCAATATAAACGGTTTTTGGGTTGTTTTGCCGCGTTCGCATCGAGACGATTTTTTTCGAGGATGACCTTCGAAACAAATCTTTTTTCCCCTGATGGTGTGTAAGTAAGAACGACAAAATAGATGTTCTCAGGAATGGAAAAGATAGAGGATTGATCTTTTAATTTCTGTAACTGTCCAGCCTCCGTTGGCGGAGATACAAAATTTTTCTGAATAATATCAGGCGTATCTTGCCAACGGCTAGCGATATTAAAGCCAATAAGGTCAATGGGTTGTCCATCTTCGACTGTTGCTGTTTTCGCGATATCCTTCATCACGATATTTAATCCTTTATCGAGCCCATTAATAAAATAATTAGCGCTTAATAAAGAAAAGCCGATCGCCATGACTGAGCCAAGCAGCACGACACTGATAAAAAAATACAGTTTGAGGCTTGGCCTGATTTTCATTATGAAGACCCTTCTTTAGGTTGTTCTTTGATGGCGAAGCCAATACCTGAAATTGTCTCTAAGGTGATGTTGCTGCTGTTCACATCGAGCTGTTTACGTAGATGGTGGATATGGACTTTTAAGCTATTACTGTCGGGTTGCTCATCCCCCCAGACAGCTTGCATAATGTGTTGGCGGCTCAGGGGTTGAGGGCTAGCGCGCACGAGCGCCTCTAATAATTTAAACGCGATAGGGGATAGTTTGAGTGTTTGCTGTTTTAACTGTGCCGTATGCTGAGTTAAATCGAGCGTTAAATCGCCTAATATGAGACGTTTTACTTCACCACTACGGCGTTTAGCAAGCACTTGCACACGGGCTACCAGTTCTTGCATATCAAAGGGTTTGACTAAATAGTCATCGCTACCGGCTTTAAATCCTTGTAGCTTATTTTCGAGACCATCACGAGCCGTCAGCATGAGTATGGGAATATCCATGCCTTTTTCTCGCAGTGTATTACACAGGGTTAAGCCATCCATTTTGGGCATATTAATATCCAGCATGATCATTTGGTAATGATTGCTTTGTATTAAATTCAATCCCATTAGACCATTACTGGCGTGATCACATTGAATGGCTTCAATCTCAAGATAATCAACAATAGTGGTGGCAAGATCAAGATCATCTTCCACCAGAAGTACATTCATCATTAATCGACGTTTCCTTTATACCTAGCGACGCTATCACCTGAAAATATAGCTTATGTCGTGGTATCGATGTAGTGTTCTAAGCTAGGTTTAAACTTAGCTCAGAACTTAGCTCAGAACTTAGCTCAGAACTTAGCTCAGAACTTAGCTCAGAACTCAGAACTCAGAACTCAGAACTCAGAACTTAATTGAGGATTGAACCAAGAACGCTAGCGTAACGCTAACTTGATACTGCCGCATCGCTCAGTCCGCCACCTAAAACACGATACAGTACGATACGGTTATTCAGATCGGCTTGGCGCGTGGTAATTAACGCTTGTTGGGCGCTATACAGGGTTCGCTGCGCTTCCAAGGTATTTTGAAAGCTATCAACGCCATTGCTATAACGGGCTAATGATAAATCGTACTGACGAGTAGCGGCTGTCACTAAAGCGTTTTCGGCATCCAATTGTTGTTGGATCGTTGTCCGTCGTGCGAGCGCGTCGGCGACTTCTGCGAAAGCGTTTTGAATCGCATACTCATAAGCCGCCAGTGTTTTCTGTTGTATCGCCTCACTGTAGGCGAGATTAGCCTCATTCGAGCCCGCATCGAAAATGGGCAGGGTTAAGCTAGGTGCGATTGTCCAAATAGAACTGCCCCCACTGAAGAGATCTGTCAGAAGCGTACTGGCCACACCACCGGTAGCGGTCAATGATAGGGTGGGAAAAAATGCCGCTCGGGCGACACCAATATCGGCATTAGCAGATTTTAAACTGTGCTCGGCCGCCAAAACATCGGGGCGTTGCAGTAACACCGATGAGGATAATCCCGCAGGCACATCATTCACCAATGTTGCGCTATCAGGTAGGGCGATGGGTAACAGGCTGTCATCGAGTGTTTCACCGACGAGCAGGTTCAGGGCATTGATATCCTGCGCTACCTGCGTTTTGTAAGCAGCTGTATCCGCGCGTGCATTGTGATAGATCGTGGCCGCACTGAGCACATCAATTTCTGAATCGACACCGAGGCTTAAACGCTTCTGAGTGATCTCCATGGCTTGTTGAGCGTTGTCCATGGTCTCTTTGGCTAGCGTCAAGGCGCTTTGATCCGCGGCTAAAGTGAGCCAAGCATTGGCGATTTCTCCGATAAGCGAAATTTTAGCGGCTTTGGCTGTTGCTTCGCTGGCTAAATAGGCTTCCATTTGAGCCTCAGTTAAACTTCGGTTTTTGCCAAATAGATCAATCTCATAGCTACTTAAGCCGATCTCGGCTTGATAGCTAGAGCTTATATCACCGGAGGAGGATTGGCTGCGATCGCCACTTAATCCCGCATCAATTTGCGGCAATTGATCGGCTCGCTGAACCCGATAAGTGGCGCGAGCAGCGGCGACATCGGCAAGGGATTGACGTAAGCTTCGATTACTCTCAAGTGCTAAGCTAATCACGCTGGCTAAAAGAGGCTCATGGATAAAGTTCTTCCACGGCACCTGTACGGCTTGCTCGGCGGATAGCCCTGCAACATTGGTATCGAGTGAGTGCTGCCAATCATTGGCGAGCGGTAGCTCGGAGCGCGTATAGTCTGGCGCGAGCGAGCTACAACCGGCAAGTAAGAGAGCGCAGGCGAGGGGTAATAACCTAGCCGGACGAGGTATGTCAGTACTTAACTTAGTCATGATTACGTTCCTCTAACGTTGCTGCGTCGTCATACACGGGGCGTCTTGACGGGAACAGCCCACGAATCAACACAAAGAAGAGGGGGACCAGAAATATCCCCAATACGGTTGCGGTGAAGGTGCCACCGACAATACCGGTACCGATCGAGATGCGGCTATTGGCCCCTGCGCCGGATGACAGTGCTAGGGGTAAAGTACCAAAGATGAATGCTAACGACGTCATGATGATCGGACGCAAGCGTAACTTGGCGGCTTGTACGGCGGCATCAATTAACGAAGCACCCCGTTGATAGGACGTTTCGGCAAACTCGACAATCAAAATGGCATTTTTTGAGGCCAGACCAATGGTCGTCAATATTGCCACTTGGAAGTATATATCGTTTTCTAGCCCTCGCATGCTGGTGGCTAATGCCGCGCCAACCACGCCTAGCGGGATCACCAGAATAACCGATAGCGGCACAGACCAGCTCTCATACAAGGCGGCCAACGCGAGGAAAACCACCAAGATCGAGATCGCGTATAGCATTGTCGATTGACCACTGGAGAGTTTCTCTTGATAGGATAAACCACTCCAAGCATAGCTAAGTTTGCCTTGACCGATCTCTTGGGCGAGGCGTTCCATTTCATCCATTGCTTGGCCGGAGCTAACACCGCTGGCGGGCGCACCCTGTATCTCGTAGGATGCAATACCATTAAAGCGTGACAGACTTTGCGGTGTACTTGACCAAGAGGACGTACTGAAGGCCGAGAACGGCGTCATGGTGGTTTCGCCGGCGGCATTTTGGCCGCGAACATGCCATTGATTGAGGTCGTCAGGCTTAGAGCGATATTCAGCATCACCTTCAATATAGACTTTTTTCACTCGACCATCATCGATGAAGTCATTCACATAGGAACCTGCCCAAGCCGAGGTAAGAGTGCTGGCAACATCCGCCAGAGATAACCCCAGTGCGGTTGCTTTGCCACTATCGATATCAATTTTAACTTGTGGCGTCTCACTGAGGGCTCCCTCCCTGATCGCCGTGAGTAAGCCGCTTTGTCGCGCTTGGGTTAACAGTTCATTCTTGAGGGCGGTTAATTCAGCGCGGCTGGTGCCGGAGGCCGCTTGTAATTCAAAGGTAAAGCCGTTGCTTTGGCCTAAACCTCGAATGACCGGTTGCGACATGGCAAATATATTCGCATCCCGAACCGATGATAGATTTTGATTCATTCGTTGAATCAACGCATCGGCACTTTGATCTTCTCGAGGGCGCTCACCCCAGGGTTTTAATGATACGAAGCCTAGACCGGCATTTTGTCCACTCCCTGAAAAGTTAAAACCCGCCACCGAGAAGGCGCGAATAACACTATCCGTTTCATTCTCAGCCAAGTATTGCTCTACCTGCTCGGCAACGGCGCGGGTACGTTTGATCGATGCACCACTCGGCAAGCTAATTTGGTACATGATGCTGCCTTGGTCTTCCTGCGGTAAAAAGCTTGTTGGCAGACGCACGATCAATACACCGAGAATCACAACAATCACCCCATAGACTAACACCCAGCGTATTTTGCGGCTGATAATGCCTTGTACATGACCGGTGTAGGATGCTGTCATGCGATCAAATAAGCGGTTAAAGCCGGCAGAAAATCCTTTGCCACTGCTGTTATGTTCGGTTTTGGTAAGCAGGCTGGCGCATAAGGTTGGGCTGAGGGTCAGAGCAACGATTACCGACAGGGTCATGGATGAGACAATGGCGATAGAGAACTGTTTATAGATAACCCCAGTTGAACCGCCAAAAAAGGCCATCGGTAAGAATACCGCCGATAGCACGACGGCAATACCCACCAGTGCGCTACTGATCTCTGACATCGATTCAATGGTGGCATCCCGTGGTGATAGATTTTTTTCGCGCATTAAGCGCTCAACGTTTTCCACCACCACGATGGCATCATCCACGAGTAAACCGATGGACAAGACAATACCAAACATCGTTAAGGTATTAATTGAAAAGCCAAACGCCGAGAGCACACCAAAGGTGCCCAGCAGTACGATGGGTACGGCGATGGCGGGGATGAGCGTAGCCCGCCAGTTTTGAAGAAACAACCACATTACCAGTACAACGAGCACGACCGCTTCGGCGAGGGTTTGTACCACTTCACTGATTGAAATTTTGATAAAATCGGTGCTGTCCCTTGGGAAGGTGATCTCGTAACCGTCGGGCAGGTTAGCTGCCAGCTCAGCGACTTTTTCCTTAACCAGGGTCGCGGTGTCGAGTGCGTTCGCACCTGGTGATAACATCACGGCAATACCTGACGCTGGGTGGCCGTTTAAGCGAGGAATAACATCGTAACTTTCACTGCCAATTTCGACCCGAGCAAGATCACTTAAGCGAACATTGGCCCCCGATGTATCGTATTTTACGATGATGTTGCGAAACTGTTCCGGCGTAGACATCATCGATTGTGCGGTGACGGTGGCATTGAGCTCCTGACTCGCTAAGGCGGGTAAGGCGCCTATCTTACCTGCAGGTACCTGTACGTTTTGTGCCTCCAAAGCACTGATAATATCGGATGGCATTAATTCATAGGCAGCTAATTTGGTTGGATCTAACCAGATGCGCATCGCATATTTTGCACCAAACACACGGATATCACCGACACCATCTACACGCGCTATGCTATCTGACATGTTAGAGGAGATGTAATCCGCAATATCAAATGCATTCGCTTGGTCAGTGGAGTCATAGACGGCGGTGACCAAGAGGAAATCAGAGTTTGATTTAGTTACCGTTACCCCTTGAGATTGGACCGAGTCGGGGAGTCGCGAGTTGACTTGTTGAACTTTGTTTTGCACCTGAACCTGGGCGAAATCAGCATTAGTACCTTCTTCAAAGGTGATTTGAATTTCTGCTGTGCCATCAGAGGTGCTGGATGATGAGAAGTACAGCAATCCGTCAAGACCGGTTAATTGCTGTTCTAAAATTTGCGTCACACTGTTTTCAACCGTTACGGCGTCGGCTCCGCTATAAGTGGTTTTGACGCTGATAACGGGCGGCGCAACACTGGGATATTGCGCGATCGGCAGCGACATAATGGAGGCGATACCGGTGAGCATGATGATGATGGAAATAACCCAAGCAAAGACTGGTCGGTCAATAAAGAAACGGGCAAACATAGGTTATGCCCCCCCTTGTAATGACGCAGCGTCAGGGCTGGGTTCTACCACAGATATCATCGAGCCGTTGCCGTCTATATTGACACGTATTGGTTGCACTTCACTGCCGGGGCGAACTTTGCCAGACCCTTCGACTAAAAGTTTATCGTTGGCCGACAAGCCGCTGGTGATGACCCACTTGTTGTCAATGGCATCGCTGGTTTGTACGATGCGCCTTTCTACGCGATTATTATCATCAATCACGTAAGCATAGGCTTGGCCATCAGCGGCGTGATAAATGCCTTGTTGAGGCACCACAATAGCGTTCTCATTGACGGCTTCATTAACCTGGGTGCGGACAAACATACCCGGTAATAATAAGCCATCAGGGTTAGGGAACTCGGCGCGCAGGGTAACGGCGCCGGTTGCGGAATCAACGGCGACTTCTTGCATCTTGAGTTGGCCTTCGTGATCGTATTCACTGCCGTTTTCAAGCGTGAGTGTGACGGTAGTGGTGCCTTGGGTGACGCCCTTCTCACGAATTAATTGACGCAGTGTTAATAGTTCAGTACTGCTCTTTGTCATATCGACATAGATCGGGTCTAAGGTGCGGATCGTGGCTAATGCTGAGGTTTGTTGTGAGGTCACTAACGCCCCTTTGGTAACACTAGAGATGCCGATGTGCCCTGAGATAGAGGCTCTGATTTTGGTGTGCTCAAGGTCAATGGCCGCAGTCTCTAAAGCCGCTTGATACTTTTCAATATTAGCTTTCGCTTCTAAATAGAGGGCATGGGCATCGTCGGCATCTTGTTGCGAAATACCCTGAAGTTTGATCAATTTTGCATAGCGTTGATCTTTTAATTTGGCGGTCTGTAGGGCCGCTTTAGCGCTGTTTAAATTGGCTTTTGCTTCGTTATAAGCGGCTTGATAGCTGGCCGGATCAATTTGATAAAGGAGTTGTCCCTGTTCGACTAAATTACCTTCTTGAAATTGACGTTGTTGAATAATACCGCTCACCTGTGGCCGCACTTCGGCGACTTGTGAGGCCACCACTCGGGCCTGCATCTGAGTATTAATATTGTGGCTGGCGGTTGTCACACTAACGTAGGAAACGGCGGGGACAGACACGCTTTTCGTCGGTTGACTGTCTTGTAGGCAACCACTGAGTAACGCGGTTATGAGTACTAGCCCCCCAATTTTGTTTGAATATTTCATCATGGAATGTTCCTAAAAATAAATAATAAAGACGAGGCTTAAGACGAATCAGCGATTCGGGCTATCGTGATTTTTGAATAGCGCAACACTGATAGATGTCCAGTTATTGGTTCAGCTTAACAGGGACAAGGTTAAAGTCGGGTTAATGCGTCGTAAGGCGATTAAAAACGTTCTGAGGCGTAAGCGGAGGATCTAAAAAACCTTGAATAAACAAGGTAGTACCAAACATAAATAGGGGGTGTTGTAAATATCCGCACAGCGGAGGTAAAAAAATGGTATTATTATTAGTCACCATTAAAACGGAGTTACTTTATGGCAGTTAAGTCTAAAAAAACAGCAGCAAATGAAACTCATGATTCTATTGCCGAGCAGACAGCCGCATTCTTGGAAGCGGGTGGTGAAATTCAGAAAATTGATAAGGGTGTTTCGGGTCGTGAAAATAATGCAGGCCCACGGCATATCGTATTAGGCAAACCATCCCCTAGATAGTTCCGCTTGTTGATTTGTTTGACCCGCGCTCCTGTTTTAGTATTCGATATGTGTGTTTAATCTGGCTATATGCCGGTCGCATTGTTCGTAGTAGGGCGCGAACATTTTTTTATTTTTTATCAGCATTAAACGTTTCGATATACTGACTTCTTTTCCCGTTTTATTTTCCGCCTATTGCGGCCGTTTTTAGCTATCTGCTGATGAGTTTTATAGGGCAGAGCTTCTTTTACTTAAGCAGATATTATATTTATGACCACTAAAGCATTTACGCTCCAACGCATCTGTAATTTTGCTGGCAAGACTTTTGATCCTAATTCAGATGAACAGGTAAGCGAAGTTTTACGTAACAAATTTAATATATTTTTACCGCAACGCCGGCGCATAGATGAAGCGATGGAAGCGGTTGCAAGCGATCATGATGTTATTAGTCTGATTTTGCAGTACCGCTCGATGGCTTAAATGACATGATTTTCTAGACTGTCTTTTTCGAGGGGGCTTTAAAACAGGCTTGTCTAAGGGGGATTTTAGAAAAGCCTGATAGGTGCTGATGATTAAGATATCGGGTTGATATCATCAGCGAACTGATCGCCGCGATTAAGACAACAGCGTGAATATCTCGTCTTCCGGCAATCTAGATTTAGGCAAACCCGCATTGAAATCGGCTTGACTATGATAGCCCAGCGCAATCAGGGCGAGTGCTGTATAGCCTTTTTCCAGTAGACCAAACTCTTCGTTAAGCGCTTTAGTGTCAATACCTTCGATAGGGACAGCATCAATGCCCAGTGCGCCAGCGCCGAGCAGTACTGTGCCCATGTTGAGGTAAACCTGCTTTTCCATCCAGTGCTGTGCGTCTTTTAGCTCGAAGCGGTGCAAATTGACAAACATTGAACGGCCATTGTTCACACCCTCTTTAAAGGAAGGCTCAGCAAAACGTCCGTCATTATCCTCTACCGTCAGCAGGTGCTGCAGATAGGCATCATCTATATCTGTTTTGGCACAAAATAGAATAACGTGGGACGCGTTGAGTACTTTGGCTTCATTAAATGAAAAGGCTCCCTGAGTACCTGCGCTGATGCGTTTACGTGTTTCTGGTGAATCGGCAATGATAAAGTGCCAAGGTTGAGAGTTAACGCTCGAAGGGCTATAGCGCAGGACGTCTTTGATCTGCTGAAACTGTGCTTCGGGGATGGCTTTATTGCTATCAAACTCTTTAGTTGAATAACGAGACTTCACAATGTCGGTCAAGTTCATGTCATTTTTCTCCTAGTCTATCTCGAGCAATGTTGAGTGGTTTGGCCAATGGCTGAGCCACTCAACGAGCGCTCATTTTAATCTAAATTGCAGGCGTGTTTAATCGAGTTAATCACGCGACGCTTTGCTTTTTCAGTTTTATAGCGCTTTGGCGGGTAACGGTTATAACAGCGATACAAAGTTCATATATTGTTCTAGCTCACCGATGACACACTCTTCCATTAACGCACCGGTTTCCATGGCATAAGGTTGCTTGAAATGGATGTCCCAGACATCAGATTCTTTGCGCCAATGCTCATAGACAACCAAGGTTTCGTCATCGCCTTCGACGGTGTAAAGATCGAACAGCAAGCAGCCGTCTTCGGTGCGGGTGTGGGTGATGTGTTTTTCAAACTGCTGGATCAGCTTTTCCCGACTGCCAGGCTTAATTTTAAAGATGAAGAAGATGTTAAATAACGGATCTTCTGGGTTGGCCTGTTTTAATGCAATGGGGGCAGGCTGAGTGTCATTGACGGTAAATACTTCAATCGGTTTATCCTGCGCTTGTTCTGCCAGTGCTAGCAGCTCTTTTGTGTAGGGCTGCTGCATATGAGTCGCTAATGCGGCTTCATCTTGCCAGCGGTCATAGGCAAAAAATAGATTGGGGTTAGCATTGTCCCGATAGAGTCGCATTTCAAGGTTGCCGGGTTCCTGTGCAACGCCTTTTTTATTCACTGATAGGGCCGCGGCAAATGCTTCGCTGAACTCAGGTTTAATTGAAAATTTAATAATTTGAGTAAAAGCCATGATGATTCTCCTGATGAAATTAGATGTTTAGAAGCCTTCGAGTACGATTTTTCCCCGCGCTTTACCCGTTTCAAGCTGTGCGTGCACTTTCTTCAAATTATCAGCATTAATGCGGCCGGCGATTTCGGTCAGTGTGGTTTTGATTTTTCCTGCATCAATCAGTTCTGCCACCTTGCTTAACAGCTGGTGTTGGGCGGCGATATCGCTGGTACCAAACAAGGAGCGGGTAAACATCAATTCAAAGTGCACGGAGATCGACTTCATAACGAACGGGCGGCTGTCAAAGGCGTCGACTTCGTCGGTTAAACTGAAGCGTCCCTGTGGCGCGATTAGCTCAGCAATATCTGCGAGGTGATGTTGGCTGTGGTTGGTCGAAAATACGAATCCAGGTGCACCCAAGCCTAAGGCGTCAATCTGTGGTGCCATCGGTTTGCTGTGATCAATAACATGATGGGCGCCAAGCTCTTCCACCCAAGCTTGCGTCTCGGGGCGTGACACGGTGGTGATAATAGTCATGTCAGTCAGGGCGCGTAACAATTGAATCGCAATGGAGCCAACGCCACCGGCGCCACCAATAATCAAGATCAGCTTGCCGCCCTGAGTGGTTGGACGGGTGACATCTAAGCGATCGAATAATGCTTCCCACGCGGTAATGCTTGTCAGCGGCATCGCCGCTGCTTCTGCATGGCTGAGGCTGGTGGGTTTTTTCGCCACGATACGTTCATCTACCAAATGGTATTCACTGTTTGTGCCTGGACGAATCATGGAGCCGGCATAGAAAACTTGATCGCCTACTTGAAAGTTTTGCACCGCTTCGCCGACCGCCTCAACCACCCCCGAGGCATCATAGCCTAAGACATTCCAGCCACCCTCAGGAGCGGGCATACCCTGTCGGACTTTATAGTCAACGGGGTTAACGGAAACGGCCTGAATCTTAACCCGTAGGTCTTGGCCTTGTGGTATTGGCTGATCGAGACTGATATCGACGAGAGCTTCTTGACGGTCGATACTGCCGGGGGTTTGATATCCAATTGCTTTCATGGGCGCCTCATCTGGGTGTAAACGGTTGATTGGTCTTGCTTAATATGAGGCTTATGTTAGCTATCCCGTTTACAATGATCATCTAGCTATATCAGGATTGATTTTCCTGTTTTTCGGGATAGTATTGAATGGATAACGATCTATCTGTTGAGCGGAGTCTGTCTTGGATCTGGATTTAAAAACCTTAGCGTTATTTGTGCGTATTACTTCACTCGGCGCTATTGGTCGAGCAGGGGAGGAGTTCGGCTTATCGTCAACCAATGCCAGTCAGCGGATACAGGCGTTAGAGGTAACGTTAGGCGTTAAACTTTTCCACCGTACGACACGGGTCGTCACGTTGACCCATGATGGACAGGTGTTTTTAGAACATGCGAAACGTATCCTCGATGATGTGGAGGAAACTTGGAACGTCTTTAAGGGGGACGACGATAAGGTACAGGGGAAGATTCGCTTAACGGTGTCGGCCTCTTATGGGCGTATCTATCTAGTCCCTTTTATCCCTGAATTATTAGCAAAGTATCCTCATTTACAAATTGAGATCGATTTTACCGATAAAACCATCGATATCGTGGAGCAGGGATACGATATTGCTTTTCGAATGCACGCGCTCGAATCGACCAGTTTATTAGCCCGGCGCATAGCCGATAACCCGATGATCTTAGTGGCTTCGCCAGCGTATCTGCAGCAGTGGGGCATCCTCAAACACCGGCGGAGCTTGCTCAGCATCGTTGCATTCCGTTTGCTAAATCTAACCATTGGCGCTTCAAAGATAAGGCGGGTGAAACCCATGAGGTGTCGGTATCAGGGCCTATCACCGCCAACTGGGGTGATGCGATTGCCGATTTAGTGGAAGCGGATATGGGGATTGGAATGGCTTCGTTATGGCATGTTGGTCCAGCGATTAAACAGGGCAAGGTCGTACAGGTTCTACCTGACTATAAGATTTGGCCCGAAACCCGTATTTGGGCTGTTCGGCCACCGGGGCGGTTAACGCCGGTGCGGGTAAAGGTGTTTTTAGATTTTATTGAAGAGGTTATTAGAAAAACGAATATTGAGCGCTATGGGGATTTACTGTAATACTTGGTTTATGAGCTTTTCTTTGACTACATAAGCAAGCCTTTTAGGCTGAAAAACCGGGAGGAATGCTCCCCCGGTTTTGTTGCTGGTCGATTAAAGCTACACCGACTCGGCGCTATCAAACCAACATGTTACAGCAACATAGCGGTTTATCGTTCAGCTTTGATAGTGGTCCAAGCCCTGTTTAAGATGCGGTCGAACTTAGCCGTGTGTATCTTCCTTAGCCTTAACGATACTCTAGGGTTTCAATATCATTGGCCTTTTTAGGCAAGCTGCGTAAAAACTTCCTCTGCTGATAATCTCGACTTAGGCCGTGCTGCATGAAATCTGTTGGGTGAACAGCAATAGCGCTATCATCTCGTTGATGAGGCCGTATGATTGTTTGTTATTAAAAGGGTTCTAGGCATTTATAAAGACGAATGGTTCTCACCGCGTGATAACGTTGGTATGGTGTTCTAGCTCGCCGATAAGGCTATTCTCGGTGTGCATGGCATAAGTTACTGACGATGGCAGTGATGGTTTGAGCATTTTGTTGCAGCGATGCCCCTGATGGGTTGCTCAGAGTCTCAACCCTAGTCTTAGTGTGTCAAAAACGGGCATTATAATATTAAATGCAGTCGTGCTTTGTTTGTCACGATTAGCGGTTGATGAATGGACTAAATGTTGACTCAAAAGCTAGTGAGGTTTTAGATTGAATCACTCAACGAGTTTCCTGAGTATGGTGCTCGATTCAATGACGGAGAGTATCGTCGTCATCGATGAGCAGGGTCGTATCGAATATACCAATAACAGTTGGTTGGCGTTTGGCAAGGATAATGGCTGTGCATTGAGACAGGATTGGCGCAGCGTTAATTATCTACATGAGTGCGATAAGGCGGCTGAGCAAGGGGATATGTTTGGCCTCTCTGCAGGCGATGGTATTCGCCGTGTGATTGAGGGGCGAGTCGCTACATTCAATTTCGAGTATCCCTGTGATAGTCCCGATGAAAGGCGATGGTTTCTGATGAGTGTTACCCCCTGTATCAGCGATAATGTTCGCTATATTGTCATCTCTCATCGGAATATCACTGAGCGAAAGTTAGCCGAAGAGCGTGTGCACAAGCTGGCTCAATCAGATAGCCTAACGGGTATTGCGAATCGCAGAGTACTGTATGAGTTTTTGGATAATGAAATTAACCGGAGTATTCGCTTAAAGCATAATCTATGTGTCGCGTTAATTGATTTAGACCATTTTAAATTAATAAACGATACCTATGGTCATGATGTGGGGGATTCATGTCTGATTAAAGTCACCGAGATCTTATCCTGTTACTCGCAGAGAAGCGTCGATCAGTGCGCGCGGTTGGGAGGTGATGAGTTTGTCATTATCTGGGGAGAGACCTCATTAGCCGTAGCGCGTCGCTTAAGTCAAACCATTATTGATGAAGTCAGCGCACTGCGAATACCGAATAAGGGGGCTCCGGTGAATCAATACTTGACGGTGAGCGTTGGGTTAACATCGCTGATACCGGCGCGAGGTGTTTCCGGTGTCGATGTGTTAAAGATGGCGGATGATCGTCTCTATGAGGCTAAAGAGGGCGGCCGAAATCGATTGATGTGCCTATAGATGTGTTACTAACGGGATAGACTTTTAAGTGCTAGCCCGGTGGCCTATTTTATAAACGAGCGATTGGCGACAGCTTAGTCAAACGTCTACTAAACTAAAAAAGACTGTATTAGTGTCGAACGAATGTGTCATTGTTGAGGATAATGTAATACAAAGGAGTGTCGATACAGTTTGAAACTTCAATCTAAGCTATTGAGTAAAAGCGCTTACGCTTTTTATTTCTTACTCTATATCGGTTCGGCCTGGTTTTTTTCAGTGTTTAGTCCTCAGGCTCAAATCGTATCCTTATGGCCTCCTGCCGGCGTGGCGTTAGCCGGTTGTCTTATCTTTGGCCGCTGTTTTTTGCCCGCCGTGTTGCTTGGTTCACTCAGCTTTAACACGGGGTCTTATCTCTGGCAGCATGGGCAATTGGATCTATCGGTATTGCTGAGTTCGTTGGTGATCGCGCTGGGTTCGGTTCTACAGGTTTGGATGAATTTTAAACTACTCTATCTGCGCCGTATTAATATTCTCGATGCCCCTTCATATTCCCATGTAGCAATGTTTATAGCGATTGCGTTGGCATGTTGCTTGATCAGTGCCGTTATTGGTAATGAAGCGTTGATATTTTTTTCGCTGGGCGAAATTGATCGACAGGTGCATTGGGCCAATATATCAATCTGGTGGACGGGCGATTTTCTGGGCGTGATTCTGGTCACGCCGTTACTCTTGAGTTTACGGCGTCGGCAGGTTGATCGATTAACTCGCTTACGTTTGCTGAAGGCCTTATCACTGCCGTTACTATTGATCATCGTGGTGTTTCAGGTGGCTCAGCAATATATTGAATATACGGTAGTGAAAACCACGAACAATGAGTTTGTATTAAAAGCAGAAGCGCTTGAAAATAATTTTAAGCAGAATATGAAAGATTACACCGATGCTCTAAAACAGTTAGCCGTTTGGCTAGGGCAAACAGACAAGGTGACTAAAGAGGCGTTTATTGATCAAACTGAGCGGTTAAGAATGCATCGACCGGGTATTAAGGCTATGTCTTGGAATCCGCTGATCGAGCAGCACAAAGCGACGCTGTTTGAACAGTCTGTGCAGCAGCAAGGTTATGCTGATTTTAAGATTAAAGGCACACCGTTAACGCCAACGGATCCGTTAGTTGTTGTACAGTATATCGAGCCGTTGGAGGAAAACCGTGCGGCCTTAGGGTTTAATGTTTTTTCCAATCCCGAGCGTAAAAAAAGTATGCTCACGGCTAAAGAGACACATGTTGATAAAGCAACAGATATCATTCAGTTAGTGCAATTGGAAAAAAATGTGCCGGGTTTTTTGATATTTTCACCGGTTTATCAACGGGTTGATTCAGCGAATATATCTCTCGGTGGGTATGAAGCGCTGCGCGGCTTTGCTGTGGGTGTTTTTCAGGTTGACGACATTCTTCAGCATAGCCTTAGGGATGCGAGTCAACTAATGGAGCTGTATATCTATGAAAACGGCAATCCGGCTAACGCTGTTTTTGGCAATCCCGATATGTTGTTGGCTGTTGATGCGGCAGAAGGCCTGAGTTATCAGTTTGAGATGCAGTTCGCTAATCATCAATGGACCTTTAACCTGCATGTCAGTCCAAAGGGTGTCACGGTTCTGAGGGTCGGTGATACACTGAACTTTTTGGCCGCTCAGGCGGTATTTGGTCTTTTAGCGGTGTTTATCGTGTTATCTGCCTTTGGCTATTATGAAAAACTTAATCGATTGGTCAGCCGTCGGACACAAGAACTGAAGCAAGTGAACGCCGATTTACAACGATATGCCTTTTATGATTCGTTGACGGGACTACCGAATCGACGTTTGTTTCTTGATCGACTGCAACACACACTCGATTTATGTCAGCGCAATAATACGGTCGTGGCACTGTTATATATGGATCTAAATGGTTTCAAAGTCGTCAATGATAGCTTGGGGCATGAGTGTGGTGATCAGCTATTAAAAGAAGTGAGTCGCCGCTTCAGTAGTGTCTTGCGCCATAGCGATACCTTGGCGCGCATAGGGGGCGATGAATTTACGCTCATTTTGCCGGACAATCCCAGCCGGGCGGATATTCTGATTATCGTTGAAAAGCTAAGCGATAGCTTAAATGAGCCGATTGAATTAGGTAGTAACCATGCGAAAATTTCAAATAGCATTGGTGTGGCGCTTTACGCTAAGGATGGTGACAACTTAATCGACCTGGTTGCGGCGGCCGATGCTGCGATGTATGCGGCTAAAAGAAAGGCAGAAACGGTATGTTTTTATGCCGATGGTTTGCGAGATGTGGATCGGCTGCAGAGCAATGGGCCATCAAGCTAACGTCTATAGTGTTGCTACAGCCGTTTGGCTGAGGACCGCTTCTCAGCCTATCTCGATTCGCTATCGTCGATATTGATGAGGGATTGCCTCAGTGCTGTTGTTTAAAATCGTTTTTCAAGAACTCATTTCAAAACCGTATTGTCAGACATCGATGTAATCACGCGATAATGTCAGGTCGACTCGATATCGCGCGTCTGCAAATGAGTTTACTCTGAGGGTGAGTTTGTATCAGGTAAATTAATCGTTATCCGGTTGACGGCTGTCGTGAGGCTAAGGCTTGGCTGTTTAGCTTATTCGAGTAGGTTGGTTTCTAGCTGATGGATGGTGTCGTTTGTGCTTGTCTTGGGGCAGGAAGGGCGACTCCAGACATACCAGAGCGCGAAGACAACGCTTGTCGCGGCCAGTAACTTTAAACCGAGATGAAAAGGTAGGAAGAAGAGAGGATAGCTGATCATTAGTAGCATCATGACGGTAGAAAAAATTTTCGCTTTGAAGGGAATGATACCATGGGCTTCCCAGTCACGGATAAAATGACCAAACGTGGGTTGATTAAGCAGGTACTGATGTAGGCGTTCAGAGCTTCGGGAGAAGCAGAAGGCCGCCAGTAAAAGAAATGGCGTGGTTGGTAATAATGGTAGTAGCACACCGATAATACCCAGCAGGACGAATATAAAACCGCCTAATAGATAAAGTGTTCGGATGATCGTGTGGCGCACAGTTTATCCTCGGTTGTTGGGTTTGGATTATCCTAATAGATCGATGGTTAAGGTAACTAACGGATATCGATCAGGCAAACTTTAAATTCTATCGATCTGCGACATGGCAGAGTAAGGCCGTTGATTGAATATTAGAGTGATTTTAGCTTGATTACGATTTAATTCGTTGAGATTTTTATTGCTATCGCTGGCTATGTGACTCGCTTTTACCTCCCCCTGTTGGGGCATTTACGCCCAACTAGGCAGAAAGGTAGTATCGATATAAGGACAAAAAGCGCTTATCGGCCATGTCGATGACTATTTTTTGTCAAAAATAATGAACAATATAGGGTCATTATACTGTCGGTATCGGTGTTACCGCTGTCCATAGCAATGACCCTACATCAAGCAAAAGGTGTGTTCCATGAGCAAATCTTCCAGCAAGCCTGCATTTAACTGGGAAGACCCATTCTCCCTTGAAAGCCAACTGACCGAAGAGGAGCGCATGGTACGTGATGCGGCCCGCGACTACTGTCAGGGGCAGCTGTTACCGCGGGTGACAGAAGCTAATCGTCACGAGATCTTCCACACCGAGATTATGCAGGAGCTGGGCGGCCTTGGTTTACTCGGTTCCACCTTGCCAGAACAGTATGGCGGCTCTGACGTTAACTATGTCTGTTATGGCTTGGTTGCTCGAGAGGTTGAGCGAGTTGATAGCGGTTATCGTTCGGCGATGTCGGTGCAGTCCTCGCTAGTGATGCATCCTATCTATGCTTACGGCAACGAACAACAGCGCATGAAATATCTGCCGAAACTGGCATCTGGCGAGTGGATCGGTTGCTTTGGTCTAACGGAACCGGATGTGGGCTCTGATCCTAACAATATGAAAACGCGCGCGACAAAAGTCGATGGTGGCTATTGTCTAAAAGGCGCGAAGATGTGGATTACCAATTCGCCGGTGGCCGATGTTTTTGTCGTTTGGGCTAAGCTCGATGGCGTGGTGCGTGGCTTTGTTTTGGAAAAAGGCATGCCGGGTCTGAGTGCACCGAAGATTGAAGGTAAGTTCTCACTGCGGGCTTCGGTGACCGGTGAAATCGTCATGCAAGATGTGTTTGTACCAGATGAAAACCTGCTCCCCAATGTGCAGGGGTTGGCTGGTCCGTTCGGCTGTTTGAATAAAGCCCGCTACGGTATTGCTTGGGGCTCGTTGGGTGCGGCAGAGTTCTGCTGGATGGCGGCACGGCAATATACGCTCGATCGGATTCAGTTTCAGCGACCACTGGCGGCGAATCAGTTGGTGCAGAAGAAGCTGGCGGATATGCAAACCGAGATCTCGCTGGGGCTTCAGGGGTGCTTGCAGATGGGGCGTTTGATGGATGATGATTGCTGCCCAGTGGAGTTAATCTCGCTGATGAAGCGTAACAACTGCGGTAAGTCGTTGGATATCGCCCGTGTCGCTCGTGATATGCACGGTGGTAATGGTATCTCCGATGAATTTGGCGTTATCCGTCATGTGATGAACCTAGAAGCGGTGAATACCTACGAAGGCACGCATGATATTCATGCGCTGATTCTGGGCCGTGCAATGACAGGCATTCAGGCGTTCTTCTGATGTCGGGTGCACTGAGTCATATCAAGGTATTGGATTTAAGTCGTATTCTGGCGGGCCCTTGGGCCGGTCAGTTACTGGCTGATTTCGGTGCCGAGGTGATTAAAGTGGAACGGCCCGATGGTGGTGATGATACTCGCAGCTGGGGGCCGCCGTTCGTCAAGGATGAACAAGGAAACTCGGCTGATGCGGCGTATTTTCATGCCGCTAATCGTGGCAAGCATTCAATCGCGATCGATATCTCCAGCACGGAAGGTCAGGCGTTAATTAAACGTTTGGTGGCCGAGGTGGATGTGGTCATCGAAAACTATAAAGTCGGTGGGCTGAAAAAGTATGGTCTCGATTACGCCAGTCTACAGGCGATCAATCCTGCCCTGATCTATTGCTCTATCACTGGCTTTGGTCAGGATGGACCCTATGCCGAACGGGCCGGTTATGATTTTATGATTCAGGCCATGGGTGGTTTGATGAGTGTCACCGGTGAACCCGATGGCGCGCCGATGAAAGTCGGTGTGGCGCTGGTGGATGTGATGACGGGGCTGTACGCCTGTAATGCGATTCAGGCGGCGCTACTGCATCGGCGAGAAACCGGTATTGGGCAGTATATTGATATGGCGTTATTGGATGTACAGGTGGCAACTCTAGCAAATCAAGCGCTGAACTATCTGGCAACTGATCAATCCCCTGAGCGGTTGGGTAATGCTCACCCGAATATCGTCCCCTATGAGGCTTTTCCAACCGCCGATGGGCATATTATTTTGGCAGTGGGTAATGATGCGCAGTTTGCTAAATTCTGTGACCTAGCAGCGGTGCCTGAGTTAGCCGTTAATCCTGCTTTCGCGACCAATGCTTTACGGGTAGAGAACCGAGCCTATCTGATCCCTTTGATGGCGGAATTGATGCTGAATCACGCGAGTCGTTGGTGGTTAGACAATTTAACAGCAGCAGGGGTGCCGTGTGGTCCCATTAACACACTCGATCAAGTGTTTAATGATCCGCAGGTAAAGTATCGTCAATTACGCCTCGATCTGCCGCATCCCGTTGTTGGTTGTGTGCCATCGGTGGCGAATCCGGTGAAATTTTCGCACACCCCTATCGAATATCATCGGCCATCTCCGATGTTGGGCGAACACACGCAAGCGGTACTCACCGAGTTGGGGCTTTCGCAAGCAGAGATTGTTCAGCTAAAGGCCAGTAAGGTGATTGGCTAACTTTAGGCGAGCAATTGGCTGGTGGTATTGATAATCGTTTTTAAAGCGCTTGTTACGCGGCGCACCCATTTAATGCTTTTTACGCCGTTTTTATAGAGCGTTTTAAACCTACGGTAAGCCGTGAGTGATTCGCTTTTGATATAAGCGTATGTAAAAAATTCTTTAGTTTGTGGGTCATTCTGAGCGGTGCTACGGATGACCCGACTGTTTTGGAGTCACACATGATTAATTTGAAAGATCCCTCTTTGTTAAAGCAACAAGCCTATGTTAACGGTCAATGGATCGATGCCTTAAATGGTGACGTCAATCCGGTGATCAATCCCGCCACCGGCGAGCAGATCGCGACGGTACCTGATTTAGGGGTTGAAGAAACCGAAGCGGCGATCGCTGCCGCAGAGGTCGCCTTCAAAAGCTGGAAAAAGAAAACCGCGAAAGAGCGCTCAGTGCTGCTGCGTAACTGGTTTGAACTGATCGTTGCGAATAAAGATGATCTGGCGATGCTAATGACCGCAGAGCAAGGTAAGCCATTGGCAGAGTCCGCCGGTGAAGTATTGTATGGTGCCTCCTTTATCGAGTGGTTTGCCGAAGAAGGTAAGCGAGCTTATGGCGATGTCATCCCCAGTCATGCCGTCGATAAACGTATTATTGTCACCAAAGAACCTATCGGTGTTACCGCCGCAATTACCCCGTGGAACTTTCCTAACGCGATGATCACGCGTAAATGCGCCCCAGCATTGGCGGTGGGTTGCACCATGCTGATTAAGCCGGCGGAAGATACACCACTGTCGGCATTGGCATTGATGGAACTGGCGGATCGCGCGGGTATTCCGGCGGGTGTTATCAGTGTGTTAACCACCAAGCGTCCAATCGAAGTCGGCAAGGCGCTGACCGATAGTTCGGTGGTACGTAAGCTGTCCTTTACGGGCTCGACGCCAGTGGGTAAACAGTTGATGCGTCAGTGTGCCGATACCGTGAAGAAGACCTCTATGGAGCTGGGAGGCAATGCGCCGCTCATCATCTTTGACGATGCGGATCTGGATAAGGCCATCCCGGCGGCGATAGCGTCTAAATACCGTAACTCGGGACAAACCTGTGTCTGTGCCAATCGGTTATTGATTCAGAGTGGTATCTATGAAGCCTTTGCACAGCGTTATGCCGCTGAGGTGGCTAAGCTTGAGGTGGGTAACTGTTCCGAAGGGGAGTTTCAGCAGGGGCCGTTAATCAATCAGGCAGCGGTAGAAAAAGTTACTGCGATGGTGGATGATGCGGTGGCCAAAGGCGCCCGTATTATTGCGGGTGGAAAGCCTCATGCGCTGGGGGGCAATTTTTATGAACCCACTATCGTCGCGGATATTAGCGCCGATATGCGCTTAGCCCACGAAGAGATATTTGGTCCGGTGGCGCCGCTGTTTCGTTTCGAAACCGAAGAAGAAGCGGTGCAGATTGCCAACGATACCGAATTTGGTTTGGCTGCCTATTTCTTTACCCGTGATTACGCGCGTGTTTTTCGTGTATCTGAGGCGCTGGAATACGGTATGGTGGCGGTGAATGACGGTATTCTATCGACGGAAGTGGCCCCTTTCGGTGGCGTTAAAGAATCGGGTACCGGTCGTGAAGGTTCGAAATATGGCATGGATGATTATCTGGAGCTTAAATACACCCTGGTGGGTGGGCTTTAAGTCCGTCAGCGGCTGAACCCCGTTATCATATCGTTGATCGCTTGAGTCGTGCGTTGTGCGACTCGAGCACGCCCCTTCCTCCTATGCCGTTCTTTGTATAAAATATTTTACACACAGAGTCATGCTGAGGTGTGATTGTTCTCATAATGAAAATTGACGGTGGCAACTGACGTGGAGCATATGGATGTTGGCGAACGCTTAAAAGCGATTCGCAAAATGAACGGGCTGTCGCAACGAGAGCTGGCGAAACGAGTCGGCGTCACGAACAGCACGATCTCGATGATTGAGAAAAATGGTGTGAGCCCTTCGGTGAGTTCATTAAAGAAGGTGTTATCAGGTATCCCTATCTCGATTGGCGATTTCTTTACCTTGGACTTAGACGATATTGAGCCCGATAGCGTGGTATATAAAGCCGCAGAGATGCCCGATATAGGTTCTAATAACCTGAGTCTTAAGCTGATCGGCGGCCGCTATAAGGGACGCTCGATGGATCTGTTGGTTGAGCGCTATGAACCCGGTGCAGAAACCGGTCCGGAGATGCTCCAGCACCCAGGTGAAGAGGCCGGGGTGGTTATCCGCGGAGAGATAGAACTGACGGTGGGCTTTCAGGTCTACCACCTGAAAACGGGTGATGGTTATTATTTTGATAGTAACCGCCCACATCGGTTTCGCAATAGCTTCGCTGAGGTATGCGAGATCGTGAGTGCCAACCCCGCTGTTTAACGGTCTTTGATGGGTGTCTCAAGCGTCGATGTGGAGGCTGTACTCTCGATTGGCGTTGTTAGACTCGCTTCCTTATCAGCTTGATGAGTGGCTGGATTGTCGAGTGAGGAGCTGTCTTCAAATTTAATCACGGCCTTTTGTAGAATCAGTGTATTAGGGTAGGTAATGATTTCGCCTTGACGCCGGATGATTACATGAAACAGGGTGATCTCGTCGACGATCCCGCGAATATCATCATCCTTATCGACAACCTTGATCGCATCGCCCACTCGATAAGGAAAACCAAAGAAGATAATTAGGCTGGCAGTGATATTGCTGAGGATCGACCACTGAGCAAACATCGCCACACCAATAACGGCAAAAACGGATGACAAAAAGACGGATAGCTGCGAATACTGAATGCCTAAGATGAGCGTTAACAGTGTCAAGAATAAGACGGTTAAGGCAATGTTGAGGGTTTTAGCGATATATTTTAATCGATAGGAATCGGTGCCTTTTATTTCTCCGAGTCGATTGATGCTACGATTGATTAAACGGATCGCCAGCGCATAAGCGACGATGACGGCGAGCACGATAAAGTACTTCATCATTTATACATCTCCCGATTTTTCATTGTCATGCTGGGTCATCACTTCGTTGAGCTGATCCAGCTTGGTATGCAGTCGCATGATCTGCAGCTCGAGTTTTAGGTTTATTTCGTAAGTGGCATCTTGTTTGATCCGGTCTTTGGCCGACTGCCGGTTTTGCGACATCATAATAATCGGGGCTTGAAAGGCCGCCAAACTTGATAGACCCAAGTTGAGCAGGATATAAGGGTAAGGATCAAATGGTTTGTCGATCAGTAAATAGCTATTGAGCACAATCCAGGCAATGATGAACAGAAAAAATAGCGAGATAAACCACCAAGAACCACCGAATCGAGCGACGATATCAGCCACTTTCTCACCGCTGGTCAGGCTATCGCCATAGGTGTCATTAATGTTTTCCGACACGGTGGTGTGTTCGGCAATACTCGTGATGACTTTCTGCTCTTTCTTGGCCAGCGCGCCATAGCTTTGTCCCAACAGCGCTTTTGCCAAATTCTCAAAGTAATGTTTCATGGCGATAACCTAGATGACTGATTGAATACTGGAGGGGGCGCACAGCCGTGCCTTGATTTACGAAGGTCGATGAAAGTAATGTATCTTATTATGCTAGTGATAAGCCATTCTCTTTCAGTTAAACATAGCTTAAATCGCTCCTCGATGGGCTGTCAGGGCTTAAATTGAACCATCCATCGGCGGGATGATTGGCTAGATAAGCCTAGCGAATCTTATCAGAGCGTGTGAGGCGCTATGCAAGCCGCAGATGCTGGATTGATAATAACCTTCTATATTGAGATCAGTACTATAAAAGGGGGTGGTATTCTGTTCCGCCTAGTATCATATTATAAGTATATTGGTTTGGCTGGCGGGGAGGATGAATGAAACTGAGTTGTCCGTTCGGGTCATTGAAATGCCGTTTGGTATTGTTGATGCTTTTGGTGGCATTGCCCGGTTTTTTAGCCGTGTTCATTCATGTACATCAACAGCGGGAATCGGCGATTAACTTTAGCCGTAATCAGGCTCAATTTGTTGTGCAACACTCGCTTCAGCATCAACATCATCTGGTTGAGAGTACCCGTCAATATCTTGAGCTACTGGCGAATTATCCATTGGTTAAAAAACCTTCGGATCCCGCTTGTTCTGAGTATCTGTCACACCTGCTGCGATTTAATAATGACTTTGTGAACTTGGGGGTGCCCAATAAGAACGGGCAGCTTTTGTGTAACGCTTTACCGTTGGATAAACCGGTCTCGGTGGCAGACAGAGGCTACTTTCAACGTGCGCTAGAGCATCGCAGCTTTGCGATCGGTGAGTATCAACTAGACCGCGCTGCAGATATTGTGAGTATTAACTTCGCTTACCCAGTGATCGCCGATGACGGGCATGTTGCTGGCGCCGTTGTTGCCGTAGTGTCGCTCAATTGGTGGAATCAATATCTGGCTGAATCGGGGTTACCGGATAATGCCGTCGCGTATATTTATGATGCTAGTGGCGAAGTGATTGCTCGTTATCCGTCGGACTCGCGTCAATCTGGTGGTTTAGCTGAGCGGCATGATCAGCGCTTTGAGGTATCGGATAGCTCCTCGTCAAGCGCTGGAGAACAGGTTACCGCTAGCTTTATCCATAAGGGTTTAGACGATATCCATCGTGTTTATTTTACTGCCGATCTCTATAAGACACCGGCGGGTAGAACGATTTCAATGAGTGTAGGGGTGCCGATTGAGGCGGAGATAAGCGCCGCTAATCGACAACTTTATGTCAGCTTGCTGTTATTGATCGGTTTAATGGTGGGGGTGCTGATCATTGCGATCAATGGGCTGAGAGTCAGTATTCTCAGGCCGCTAGCTCAGCTGACTGAGGCGACTCGGTTACTGTCTGAAGGCCGCTTTACGCTAGCTTCTGTGCCTCAGGCGGCACCTGAAATAATACAGCTACATGCTCAGTTTCAGGATATGGCAGGTAAACGCCTCGATGCTGAACAACAGGTTTTGGAGAAAAATGAGGTACTGAACTCTGTGTTTAATGCCTTACCCGACCTTTACTTCAGGCTTAATGAAGACGGCATTATTCTGGATTACAAAGCGGATGTGGAATCTGATCTATACCTCTCTCCAGACGCTTTTCTTAACCGATCGATAATCGATGTGATGCCTGCTTCGGTTGGGTTTAATGAATATAAGCATCAACTGAAGAATCGCAATGGCTCGGTGATCTGGGAATATCGCTTGGATTTTTCCGGTGATGAAAAATATTTTGAAGCCCGCATGAGCCGGATTGCTGGTTTTAATCAGTTTATTGTGGTGGTGCGCAATATCACGGCTAAAAAGCATGCGGAGGAATCACTCGAGTTATCAGCCACGGTATTTAAGTCGATGAGTGAAAGTATTCTGGTCACTGATGCCAATGGCGTGATTTTGGATGCTAACCCAGCGTTCACTAAGATAACGGGGTATCGTCTGGATGACGTTATCGGTCAAACCCCGGCAATACTCAAATCGGGCTATCATGATGCTGCGTTCTACGCATCATTTTGGCAACAACTGACGGACACTGGCACCTGGGAAGGCGAGATTTATAATCAACGTAAAAATGGTGAGGTATTTCCTGAATGGCTAACCATCAATACGGTTTACGATAATGAGAATACGCCGGTTCGCCGTATCGCCATGTTTATTGACTTTACCGAGAAAAAACGCGCTGAAGAAGTGATTTGGCATCAGGCGCATAAGGATACTCTCACCGGTTTGCCCAACCGCAAGTTATTGTCCGATCGAATCTTACAAGAACTTGAACATACCGATCGCAGTGGCTTACCCACCGCCGTGCTGTTTCTCGATCTAGATCTGTTCAAAGAGATAAATGATACGCTAGGGCATGTGATGGGCGATCAGTTGCTGGTGCAAGTGGCGGATCGGCTGATCAAATGTGTTCGTTCGATGGATACGGTAGCGCGACAGGGCGGTGACGAATTTACTATTTTGCTCAGTCAGGTGAAGAATATGCATGTCGTGGATACTATCTGCGATGAACTGCTACATCAACTTGCTTTACCTTTTCAGCTAGGAGAAGAAACGGCGTATATTACCGCCAGCATTGGTATTACGTTTTATCCTGACGATGCGACCAATGCCGATGATTTAATCAAGTCTGCTGATCAGGCGATGTATGCCGCCAAGCAGAGTGGTCGTAACCGCTATCAGTATTTTACCCAACAGATGCAGCAGCAGGCGATTGATCGTCGGCAGTTAATTTCCGATCTCCGCCAAGGGATATCTGAGCATCAGTTTGTGCTTTATTATCAACCGATAGTGCAGATGAGCGATCGCTCCGTCCAGAAAGCTGAGGCGCTACTGCGTTGGCCTCACCCAGAGAAAGGCATGATCATGCCGGATGACTTTATTCCCGTTGCAGAAGAGACGAGGCTGATCATATCGATTGGTCGTTGGGTACTTGAAGAGGCATCGAAGGCGGTGCTGATGTTGCGAGATAGATATCATCCAGCGTTTCAAGTGAGTGTGAACATCTCACCGGTACAATTCGAAAGTTTAGATAGCAATATATCGTCTTGGCTCGAGCAGCTTGGCGCGATGGCGTTATCTGGGGACTCGATCGTTGCTGAAATCACCGAAGGGATGATGATGAGCGATGCGGCAGAAATTCGTGAGAAGATGATTGCTTTTGAGGCCGCAGGGGTGCAGGTGGCGTTAGATGATTTTGGTACCGGTTATTCGAGTCTGGCCTATATCAGTGAGTACGATATCGATTACCTGAAAATTGATCGCTATTTTGTTAAAAACCTGTCGCTCTCGTCGGATGCCTACACACTGTGTAAAGCCATTATAGTCATGGCGCATAACTTAGGCATTAAAGTGATTGCCGAGGGAATTGAGACCGAACAACAGCATCGTTTGTTACTGGAACTGGGGTGTGATTTGGGTCAAGGCTACCTATATTCAAAGCCGTTGACACTGGGGGATTTTGAACAGTTGCTGTACGATCAACTGACGGCAAATGAATAGTGGCTGTGTGTTGCGCTGAAAAAAAAAGAACATCAACCTTACTCGAGCTGGGGCTGATGTCCTCAAAAACGGTAACGTCGAGATGCCCCGACGTTGGCACGCTTTAGCCTAGAGCGGCTAACCGAGCCGGCTTAACCGAACATATCTTCTGCGGTTTCTCGTAGTACATTGACTAAGCGATCGATATGGTTGGCTTGAACGGTTAATGGTGGTGAAAAGGCCACGATATTACCCATCGTGCGCACCATCACGCCGCGATTGTAACAGCCTTTTTGGAAGTCCAAACCGATGGCCCCGTTGGCGGCTACCGAGGCATCAAACTGTACCGCACCGACTAAGCCGTAGTTACGCACATCAATCACTTTGGGGGCATCTTTTAAGCTATGCAATGCATTTTCAAAGTGAGTGCCGATTTCGCCGCTGGCGCGAGTTAACAAGCCCTCTTGCTCATAAATATCCAGCGTTGCTAGACCCGCAGCACAGGCAACAGGGTGAGCCGAATAGGTGTAGCCATGATAAAACTCGATTCCACCGACGGCGACGTTATTGACGATTTGATCGTGGATTTCATCTTTAACAAATACGGCACCCAAGGGAATGACACCGTTGGTGATTCCTTTTGCTGAGGTGATCATGTCAGGAACTACATCAAACTCTTCAGAGGCAAAGGCTGAGCCTAAACGTCCCCAGCCGGTAATGACTTCATCAAAGATCAGCAGAATATCGTGTTGATCACAGATTTCACGCATCCGCTTTAGATAGCCTTGTGGCGGCATAATCACACCACCGGCACCGCTCATCGGTTCGATAATCACGGCGGCAATGCTGTCAGCACCGTGGAAATGTATCAGCTGTTCCAACGCTTCCGCTTTATCGATGCCCTGTTCGGGTAAGCCTTTGCTGAAGGCGTTATTAGCGATATCCAGAGTATGTGGCAGGTGATCTGTGGGTAACAATGGACCAAAGCCAACTCGGTTTGGAGTCAACCCGCCAACCGAGATACCACCGAAGTTAACACCGTGGTAAGCCAGTTCGCGACCGAGAAACTTAGTTTTGCCACCCTTGCCGCGGGATTTCTGATATTGCAGCGCAATTTTTAGCGCCGATTCAACGGCTTCTGAACCCGAGTTGGCAAAGAACACCTTATTCAGGGGGGCGGGGGTATGTTTAATCAGACGATTAGCAAACTCAAAACCGATCTCATGGCCAAAGTTGAACGGTGAGGCATAATCGAGATCGCGTAATTGCTGACTAACCGCATCGGCGATTTCGTTACGCCCGTGGCCGGCATTGACACACCAAAGGCCTGCCGTGGCATCGAGAATTTCTTGGCCTTCAGTGGTGTAGTACATCACACCTTCGGCGCGCTCAATCAAGCGAGGCTGATTTTTAAAGTCCCGGTTAGCCGTAAATGGCATCCAGAACGCATCCATATTAATGTTTGTGCTCATGAGAAAACCCTATCTAGGTGATGAGTAATGGTTGGAGGCTAACGTTCGCTTAGTGGCGTGCGTTTTTATCCGCCATAGGGCATCGATGAGTGAGCATCAGAACCCAATATTAGCGTCTAACTTAATGGCCTTATGGCGACATAGTAGCGTCAGTGTTAAAGTCTTATAAATAACAAACATTGAATACTTACTTTTATCTTTATCAAACTTAATATGTGGAAAGAGTGGATGGTCAACAAAGCGCTGCAAAGTATGGGTAAGGTGGGGGATTTTGAGATCCGTTTACTGAGAGTCTTTAAAACGGTGGTTGAGTGTGGTGGCTTTTCTGCCGCCGAGGTGGAGTTGAATATCAGTCGTTCAACGATCTCAGTACATATGTCAAACCTTGAAGGCCGTCTTAAGCTTAAGCTCTGTCAGCGGGGGCGGTCTGGCTTCGCCCTCACGGAAGAGGGGTTAACGATCTATAACGCGACCCGTCAGCTATTTTCTCGTTTAGCGGAGTTTCGTTCGACAGTCAACGCGTTACATCAGCAGATGACCGGTGAAGTACGTATTTTAACCTCAGATACCATTAGTCTGGATGAGCGTTGCGGTTTGGATCGGGTGCTGGCTGAATTCGCCGCACTGGCACCGGATGTCTATATTAGTTTTGATACCGCGCCCCTCGGTGAGATTGAGCGTCGAGTGATTAATGGCGATGCCGATGTTGGTTTTATACCTCATCATCGTGATATAGAGGGGCTGGACTTTCTCTTGATGTATCAAGATAAATCATTGCTCTATTGTGGTGATCGTCATCCGTTGTTTGATGAGCAAGACGAGCAACAACTGAATCACGCCTTAAAACAAGCGAAGCTCGTTCATGCGGGAGTATTGACTAACCCCGAGGCGAGTCAGCAGTTGCAGGAGATGAATAAAGCGGCCGAAGCCTATTATTATGAAACGCGGGCCACCATGATTCTGTCGGGTGTCTATGTGGGGTTTCTGGCGGAAAAGTTCGCTCAGCAGTGGGTCGCGCAAGGACGCATGCGAGCATTATTGCCTGCCAGCCGTTTTTATAATTTACAGGTGGCGGCGATTAGCCGCCGCTCTGGGCCGTTAAATAAGCCCAGAGATCTGTTTATGGAGCTGCTCAATCAGCATATTCATGGCAGCCCATGAGTCGATGGCCTCTTGCCTATCATACCTCCCTTAGCCTTTTAGCCACTCTTGAAGCTGCCGAATCAGCCAGTCAGGCTGATCGTGAGGCAGGTCATGCCCCGCCTTCGGATGTTGGCGGTGAGGCATACGCCAAGCGCTGGCGAGTTGTTCCGAACAGCGAGGGTTAACCAGTTTATCGTTCTCGCTACTGAGTAATAGCACCGGCTTTTTCGGTGGATAGGGCTGAGTGCCGCATTGCATCGCGAGTTGCAGCTGTCGCCGGACATTACTGAAACTGAGGGGGTATTCCAACTGATACATCTGCCAGAAAGAGAGTATTTCTTGTTGCGCATGGGGCGACTCGCAGGTGAGATCAAAGAGGGCCTTCTCTCGCGAATAGCCGGTGCTGAGCATGGCGCGTATTAATTTGGGCCATGCACCGGGCTGCAGCCGTAAAGGCAAGCTGCTATCGAGAGATAGGCTGCTGTTGAGCAAGACAACGCCGCGTAAGTCATCTGGGTATTCCTGCATCCAGTGGTAGGCAATCATACCGCCGAGGGACAGGCCGAGAAGGTACACCGGTTGTTCTGGTCGGTGACGACGGTGCAGATCGTTGATTAGTTCGTTAATCGAGGTCGGGCAGGGGTGACGGTAACGTTTTCCGTTGCCCGGTAAATCGATACAGCTAACCTGAGTGTTGGGTAAATGCTTCTGCATCTGTTCTGGAAATGCGCCCCAATGCCGGCTTTCACGGCATAGGCCTCGCAGTAATAGCCACTGTTGTTTAGCCATAACAGTCTTGTTTCACCTCCACTTAATACAGGGTAGATTCCTTGGTGCTAAGGCTTATCGGCGCCATGCTTGTGAATAGCGAGATCTCGTTTGCCTGCTTGCATTGTCGCGTTACACCTCAGTGAAAGTGTAGTCGTAAAAATACCGAGGAGAAAAGGGTAATATGGCTATTTTGTTGTGCGCTTATCGAGGGCTAACGTGGCTGATGAACATCAATGATGGGGTTAATCTGGACATAAAAAAGAGGGCCGCAGCCCTCTTAGATGTCAAACCGATAGCTAGCTTTATCGTTGTTTAGCAAAGTATTCCCGTGTCAACTTAAAGACAACCGGGCTGAGCAGCGCCAGCGCAATCAGGTTAGGAATCGCCATCATGGCATTGAGCGTGTCGGCTAACAGCCAGACGAAATCGAGGCTGACTCCCGCCCCTAATGGCACGGCAATAATCCACAAAATGCGGTAGGGTGTAATAGCCTTGAGGCCAAACAGAAACTCAACGCAACGCTCACCGTAGAAAGACCAGCCAATGATAGTGGTGAACGCAAAGATCGCTAGCGAGATCGCAATGAGATAATTTCCGAAGCCGGGCAGCGCATGAGAAAAGGCTGCTGAGGTGAGTGCTGCGCCAGAAACCCCTGAGGTCCACTCGCCGGACGTGATGATGACTAAGCCGGTAATTGAACAGATGATAATGGTATCGATAAAGGTGCCCAGCATGGCCACCAAACCCTGACGAACGGGATCTTTTGTTTGTGCCGCGGCATGTGCGATAGGCGCTGAGCCAAGGCCCGCTTCGTTAGAGAAAATACCGCGCGCCACACCAAAGCGGATCGCCATCCAGATAGCCGCACCGGCAAAACCACCTTCGGCCGCACTTTCAGTAAAGGCATAGGTAAAGATAAGATTTAAAGCGGCGGGAATCGCATCGGCATTGATGGCTAGAACCACGAGGCCAGCCACCAGGTAGGCGATCGCCATAATTGGCACTAGGGCACCCGCAACGCTACCGATCCGCTTGATACCACCGATCAGTACGGCGCCAACGAGAACCATCAAAATAACACCGGTCAGCCAAACATTCAGGCCGAAGTTGGATTGAATAACGTCGGCAACGGAGTTCGATTGTACGGTGTTACCGATACCAAAAGCGGCGATGGCACCAAAAATCGCAAAGGCGCTGCCGAGCCAAGCCCACTTAGCCCCTAAGCCGTTTTTGATATAGTACATCGGGCCACCCACATGGTTACCCGCATCATCTACCTCTCGGTATTTAACCGCCAATACGGCTTCTGCGTATTTGGTGGCCATCCCCACCAATGCTGTACACCACATCCAGAACAGCGCACCGGGACCGCCAAGAAAAACTGCGGTGGCCACCCCGGCAATATTACCGGTGCCCACGGTGGCTGATAGCGCCGTCATGAGGGCTTGATAAGGGGGGATTTCACCTTCACTGGCTGCATCACCTTCTGCCGAACGTCCACTCCAGAGTAGTTTAAAGCCGGTACCCAGTTTTAAAATTGGCATGAGTTTCAGACCCAACATCAGAAACAGGCCAACGCCTAAGATTAGTACCAGCATCATCGGTCCCCAAACGATACCGTTGATTGTGCTGATTACCGAAGAAATAGCTTCCATATGAACTCCATCATTATTGTAATGTTCCAACTGACCGACTCTCGAGAGGGCCTTTCGATTGGTTATGTGGCCGTTTTGTGACGGCTGTATTATGGTGACGATGAATAAAATCACGGTTATTGATTAAGTCACCGTGTTTGATCTCCAGCGTCAATGTTGCGGCGGTTCTACGCCGCAGCGCGATATCGGTCAAATAAGCGATCTGACCGATATCTGTTCAGGCCAAGTGAGTGGTTAGCCTGAGTAATCGTTTTAAGTGGCGAGTTGAGCGCCACGTTGTTGAAATTTTTGCATCTCTTCAGGTGGTACAAATAAGCCACCGGTGGTCCACAGCAGATGGGTGGCTTGTGACATCAAAGGCTGTAATTGTTGCTGTTGTTGATAACGGTAGCCTTCGGGAGTATTGGTTAACCAGTTAGGCCCAGAAAACCCTGCTGCCGCGGAGGGTTCGATGGCCAAGCCTTCACTCTGATACAGCTGATATAGGTGAATAAATAACGCCTCATCGGTGACGGTAAACACGCCGCTGAGAATGGTCTCCATCATCGAGCAGACCCAGCCGGAAGCCATGCTGACCGCAAGTCCATCGGCTTCAGTGGTGACGTTGAGGCCGAGCTGATAGACAGATTCAGGATGTCGCTTATCCTCCGCCTGCATGCCGAGTAGAACGCAAGGCGCTTCCACCGGTTCAGCAAAGAAACAGTGCACAGCGGCACCAAATACCTGCTTGAGGCCAAAGGTAATGCCGCCGGGAGCACCGCCAACTCCGCAGGGAAGATAGACGCATAAAGGATGTTCGGTATCGACGCGAATTTGCTGCTCGGCTAACTGTTGCTCTAAGCGAAGCGCGGCCACCGCATAACCGAGAAACAGGCGTGACGAGTTTTCATCATCCACAAAGTAACTGTTTGGGTCGGCCTGAGAGGCGCGCCGGCCTGCTTCGACAGCGGCACTGTAATCATCACGGTGTTCAATGACGTGCACGCCGCGATCACGTAGGCGCTGTTTTTTCCACTGTTTAGCCTCCACTGACATATGTACCACCGCTTTAAATCCTAGGGCTGCACTGATAATGCCGATGCTTAAACCGAGGTTGCCAGTACTGCTGACGGCAATCTCATAGCGATTGAAGATCGCCTTGGCTTGAGGGCTGAGTAGGGTGAGATAATCATCTTCTGTGCTATGAATCAGTTGATGTTGCAGTGCCAGCTGTTCGGCATGACAGAGGACTTCATGGATGCCGCCACGGGCCTTGATTGATCCGGCAACCGGTAACGCATGATCGCCCTTGATCATTAGTTTACCTAATAAATCAGGATAATACTGTTGTTGCAGCTCGGTGACCTGATGCAGTTCGGATTCAATGATGCCTTGATTGGCTATAAGTTCAGGGAAGAGTTGCTGCAAGAGTGGCGCAAAGCGTCTTAAACGTTGATCGGCTTGCTCAATGTCGAGTCGACTGAGTTCAGTTTGAGGCTGATTAGGCGCGCTTTGGTAGTCGGGATTCAACCAAAACATCGGCTGACCGGCGCTGAGTGATTTTGTTAGTGCTGTATCAATAAGGTGGCTCATAGCTAGCTCTATATTAATCACGCTGCATATTATTATGTTTATATCGCACAGTGAGGCTATTCTCTAGTCAAAGGGATGACTAAACAAACGATCATTTCTATTGTATAGTTTAGTTTGACTAAACTAATCTTATCGAAGATGAAAGTATTTTTATGCATATCAATAGTCAAATTCTGGCGGCTATGCGCACGTTTGAAGCCGCTGCGCGATTGCATAGTTTCAGTCAGGCCGCTAGCGAACTGGCGATTACCCCAGGTGCCGTGAGTCAGCAGATTAAAAACTTAGAACAGCAGATAGGCGTGCCGCTATTTACCCGCAAGACTCGACAAGTTGAGTTAACCATTCAGGGGTTGCAGCTGTATGAATCCGCTAGGCCGGCATTACTCAGTCTGGAAAGCTGCTTGAATCGGATCAAACGCCCTGACCCTGAGGGCAGTGTCCGGCTTCGCTCGATTCCCTCGTTGGTGTTTAAATGGTTAATTCCGCGATTGGGCGGTTTTCAGAAGCGCTATCCCGATATCCGTATCGAGACGATTGCCGAAGGCAGCTTGTTGGATCTGAATAAGCGCGATTTTGATATCGCCATCGATTATGGCGTGGGCCATTACCCCGGCTTAGGTTATTCACGCATGAAAGGTGAAAACTTGTTTCCGGTGGTCAGCCCTGAGTTTTTTAGTGATATCGATTGGCATGCGCCTGGGGTACTGAATCGCGTGCCGCTGTTGCATGACAGTGCGCCGTGGGCGAATGCAAAGCCCGATGCCGAGTGGCGTTATTGGTTGCAAGTCAGTGGTATCGAGGGGATTGAGACGGATCGTGGGCATTATTTCAATCGCGGCGATATGGCGATTAAGGCTGCTGAATCGGGGCTAGGGATAGCCATTGCGCGAGAATCGCTATTAACCGATGAGATTATTCGTGGCCGGCTATTTGCGCCTTATCCTAAACAGACCTGCCGTTGTAGCTATTATCTGGTTTATGAACACGGTGCGCTCAATAACCCGGGGATTAAAGCCGTACACGATTGGTTGATAGAGATTGGTGGTCAGCCAGGCTGAACCACCGACGCTGTTATTCGACTAAGGCGGCTAACTTAACCTAACCGAGCGACATAGACTCATGTTAGCCTCTTGGCTGCACTGGGTTGATCGGTAGGTTAAGCGATTCTTTAACTTCTTCCATAACGATATAACTTTTCGAGTTTTTAACCCCCGGTAGGGTTAGCAGCATCTCGCCGAGTAGCGCTCGGTATTCTGACATATCGGCAATCCGTGCTTTGATGAGGAAGTCGGCATCACCGGATACCAGATGGCATTCGAGTACATAGGGCAGCGATACCACCGCTTTATTAAACTTGAGGAAGGCATCGGGAGACTGATAGGAGAGGGATATTTCGACAAACACCAGCATACCGTAACCCATCGCATGCGGATCAATACGGGCATAGTAGCCCTGAATCAGTCCATCTTTTTCCAATCTTTTTACTCGTTCCATGCAGGGCGTAGTGCTGAGGCCAACAATATCCGCCAGATCAACATAACTGATACGACCATTTTCCTGCAGGGTTTTTAGGATATTGAGATCAATCTTATCCAGTTTACGTTTTTGTTGACTGTTCATAGTGTCACTTTGCTCTTAAACCTCTAAGGAGGTAAAAATTTTTATTAAGCTACATTTATAGGGTGATTTATTTGAAAATATTTTAAATACAAAAAAATAATCTGTCAAATATACAATACACTAGTTAAATAGTTTGTTGGTGATAAGTATAAAAATGGATAGGTATCTTTCATGAAAATTTTGATTTTGGGTAGTGGCGTCATTGGCGTAACCAGCGCTTGGTATCTCGCCAAACAGGGTCATCAGGTTACCGTCATTGATCGGCAGAATGGTCCGGCGATGGAAACCAGCTTTGGTAATGCGGGTCAGATCTCGCCGGGTTATTCAGCCCCTTGGGCAGCCCCCGGCGTACCACTCAAAGCGATTAAGTGGATGATGCAGGATCTCGCTCCGCTGATGATCAACCCCAAGGTCAATGCAAACACGCTGAAGTGGATGACCAAAATGCTGGCCAACTGCACAGAATCGTCTTATCACACTAATAAAGCCCGCATGATGCGCTTAGCTGAGTATAGCCGTGATTGCTTCAAAGATCTGCGTTCTGAGATCGGTATTAATTATGAGGGGCGAGCTAACGGTACATTACAACTGTTTCGTACTCAGAAGCAAGTGGATGCGGCGGCTAAAGATATCGCGGTATTGGAAGAGTGTGGGGTTCAGTATGAAGTGCTCGACCGGCAAGGTTGTGTTGCTCGTGAACCCGCGTTGGCGCATGTTCAAGAGAAGATTGTCGGTGGTTTGCGATTGCCGGGCGATGAAACCGGTGATTGTTTCAAATTTACCAATGCCTTGGCCGATGAGTGTAAGAAGCTAGGGGTTGAGTTTAAGTTTGATACCGAAATCGAAGGTTTGATTAGCGATGATAAGGCTATTGTCGGGGTTAAAACGAATCAGGGTATTTTGACCGCCGACCGTTATCTAATGTGCTTAGGTAGCTATAGCACACTGTTACTGGCCAATGTGGGCGTGGCGATACCGGTTTATCCGATCAAAGGTTATTCACTTACACTGCCGATTATTGACGAATCCAGAGCGCCTGTTTCTACCATCATGGATGAAACCTATAAGGTGGCTGTGACTCGTTTTGATGATCGCATCCGTGTCGGCGGTACGGCAGAAATTACCTCCTATGATGTTTCGTTACAGGAGAAACGTCGCAAAAATGTTGAGTTTACCGTTGGGGATCTATTTCCTGGAGGAGGTGATCTGGCCAATGCTGAATTCTGGACCGGTTTACGGCCGATGACGCCCGATGGTACACCGGTACTCGGTGGTACACGTTACCCGAATCTGTATCTAAATACCGGACATGGCACCTTGGGGTGGACCATGTCGCTGGGCTCCGGCAAGTTTGTGGCGGATGTTATCGGTGGGCAGCAGCCGGATATTGATCCCGAGGGACTATCGGCGGCTCGTTACGGACACAAGTAACGCACTCTTTTTTGAGCACAGAGGTTTTTATGCACCCCCTCAGTAGTTGATTATCTCTCTGTGCTCAGTTTTTTTTACAGGCTATAATCGGCCGCTTCGGTTTGGCAAAGCCTGCGACTAAGGCCGATTGATTAGACCGTTGGTCGATTACATTATTTATTACTGGAATTTATATTATGACAACTAAGACCATTATCGCGACTGAAAACGCACCTTCTGCTATCGGCACATATTCTCAGGCGGTTAAAGTAGACAAGACTGTCTATATCTCGGGTCAGATACCGTTGATGCCGGCTACGATGGAAATGGTAACCGAATCTTTTGAAGCTCAGGCTGTGCAGGTATTTGATAACCTGAAAGCGGTTGCAGAAGCGGCTGGTGGTTCGATGAACGATCTAGTTAAAGTGACTATCTTGTTAACCGACTTGGCAAACTTCGCCACCGTCAATGATGTGATGGCGCGTTACTTTGAGCAGCCATACCCAGCACGGGCTGCTTATGCGGTTAAAGCATTGCCAAAAGATGCAGATATCGAAGTTGAAGCCGTGATGGTTGTTGCTTAAACAAGCAGCGTAAGCATCGCGAATGAATGAACCTTGATACCTGTGGTTAACCTCATAGGTATCGGGCCAGAACAGAGGGTAAGGTAAACTAGAATGAGTCGAGCAGCTAAAATTACAGTTGATCTGGATGCAATCCGCCACAACTATCGATTGGCACGTTCCCTTAATACCGCAGGGCATGCGGTCGCGATTATCAAAGCGAATGCTTATGGGCATAATGCAATTGAGGTCGCTAAGGCGTTAGAAGCTGAAGCCGATGCGTTTGGTGTAGCCTGTCTCGAAGAGGGTGCCGAGCTTATTGAGGCGGGTATTCAGAAGCCGGTGTTGCTTCTTGAAGGGTATTTTGAAGTCAGTGAGCTGGATTATATCAGTGAGCATGGCGTCTGGTGTGCGGTGCACAGCCTCGCTCAGATTGAACAGATTGCTCAGGCGAAACTCAGTAAGCCAATTACCGTCTGGTTAAAAATGAATTCTGGGATGAACCGTTTAGGTGTTCATCCTGATGATTATCAAACGGCGTTTAAGCGCCTCAAGCAGCTAGATAATGTTGCCGATGTGGTCTTGATGACGCACTTCTTTAATGCCGATGAGTTAGCCGAGGCTGATACAGAGAAGCAGTTGGCGGTGTTTAATAAGGCCACTGAGGGATTGGATGCGCCTCATTGTATGGCTAACTCGGCGGCGGTGTTAGCGTGGCCGGATGCGCATCGTGATTGGATGCGCCCAGGCTTAATGCTCTATGGTGCGACGCCGTTCCCTGAGGCGCAAGAAAATGCCAATAAGCTGATTCCCGCGATGACACTGAGCTCTAAGGTGATTGCCGTGCGTGACGTGCAGCCGGGTGAAACCGTGGGTTATGCGGGGCTCTTTTGTGCCGATAAACCGACCCGTGTCGGCACCGTTGCCATGGGGTATGCCGATGGCTATCCTCGTCATGCGGTGACTGGTACGCCGGTATGGATTAACGGTCAGCGTAGCCGTATTGTCGGACGAGTTTCCATGGATATGCTGGGTGTTGATCTCACGGATATTGAGGGGGCTGATATCGGCACTGAAGTTGAGTTTTGGGGTAAAAATGTTACCGCCGCCGAGGTGGCAACTTATTGCGATACGATTCCTTATACATTATTCACCGGTATTACGCGCCGAGTGTATAAGCACTATTTAAATCGCTAGTTATTGGTTCTTGAATAAACCGGCCCTGTGCCGGTTTTTTTTTGAGCTTGGCTTATTGCTAAATCAGAGCGAACGAGACAGTGGCTTCTGTGTGCCAGCAGGGGTAATCTTGCCTGTATGATGACACACCGCGCGAGTGATGCGCGGTTGATAAACTGTAGAGGTATGCCATGAGATTGATACAAGAGGTGCAGCGGTTTTTGACGCTAATCTGTCTATCTGTTGTTGCGATGACGGCTGCGGCCGAGACTGGGAGTAGCGTTTGGCAGGTGAGTGACGGCGATCATGTGCTGTATCTCGGAGGCACCGTGCATGTGTTACGTCAGCAAGATTATCCCTTGCCGGTTGAATTCGATCGAGCCTTTTTGCGTGCCGACCGCTTAGTGTTCGAGACGGATCTGGCGCAATTACAAAGCGTCGCAGTACAGCAGCGCATGCAGCAAGCGATTCGCTATGGTGATGGCTCCGGTTTATCTCAGCGACTGTCCGCCGAGTTATATCAGCGTCTCGAGAGCGTCTGGCAACACTATGGCTTGCCGGTTGAGGTGTTGAATGAGTTACGTCCATCGGGGGTTGTGATTACGCTAACGATGCTCAACTTGAAACAGATGGGCGTCGATGCACAGGGTATCGATGATTTTTATTACACACGAGCCATGCAGCAGGGTAAACCGGTGTCTGGCTTAGAGAGTGTTGATCAGCAGATTGATTTTTTGTCGCGAATGGGTGAGGGCGATGAAGAAACCTTTATGCGCTTGTCGTTAGACGAACTCGATGAGTCGGCCGCATTGATCGATGAGATTCTCACTGCTTGGCGACGAGGGCATCTGGATGAGCTTGAACATCTGCTTGTGGATGATATGCGACGGGATTTTCCGGCGCAATATCAGACGCTACTGGTGGGACGAAATCAGCATTGGATGCCACAGATTAAGAATATGCTGCGCGATCGACCGGTCGAATTAGTGCTGGTGGGCAGTGGCCATCTGGCCGGTGAGGATGGCTTAATAGAGCAGTTACAGTTGGCGGGATATCAAGTGAAACGCCTACTGTAAGGTTGTTAGCACGTATTAAGTCGTCTTACTACGTGCTTTGTGAATCACACCGGCGATGCAATCGAGGCGTCAATCGCCTAGCTAACTAGCCATTGGTAGGCGTTGATGCTCGCCGAGCAGCTTCAGTAGTTGGCGTTTACCGTCTGGATCTTTACGGGTGACAACCTCACCCTCTTTGCGAAAGTGACTATCACGTAAACGGGATAGCCAGAACCGCATCGCCGCCACTTGCAGCATTGCGCCAAAGCTGCGTTGTTCATCGTTGTTTAGCGGACGAACACTCTGATAGCTGTCGAGTATTAATAGGGCTTTATTGAAATCATAGGACGCATCAGTCTCGTTATAACACCAAGCATTGAGAGTGATACAAAGGTCATAAAGATAGGGCGCAGAACAGGCATGATAGAAATCGATCAGGCCGCACAGGTTGTCGCCATCAAATAATGCATTGTCGGGAAAAAGATCCGCATGGATCGGCCCGTTGGGTAAACGATCCCAAGTAATTAATTCAGCCTGTTGCAGATTGTATTGCAACAACTGTTGATCTTCAGCGCATAGATGAGGCATCAACTTATCCCCCAGCGAATGACACCACTGATGAATATGGATTGCCTGATCGGCACGGAGTGATTCTGCTGCACGATGCATCTGTGCCAGTGTTAAGCCGATAATGCTCGCCTGTTGATCGTTAGGGGTGTCGAGTGGTGCCCCATCGAGGCGTGACATCAATACCGCAGGCCGATCATTAAGCTGACCAAACAGTTGCTGATTGTTCAAATGAATCGGGGTAGCGCAGGCAATGCCCTGCTGAGTTAGGTGTTCAATATAATCGAGAATAAAGGGTAGCTGTGTATCACTGACCGATTCGACCAAGGTCAGCACGAAACTTCCCTGAGTGGTGGTAACAAAGTAGTTAGTGTTTTCAACACCGGCTTCGATGCCCTGAAAATCTATCAGTTGGCCTACAGTGTATTGTTGCAGGTAGCGTTCAAGTTGCTCATGAGTGATGGGTGTATAAACAGACATCATTCGTTCCTTTATGCTGGCTTGGCAGCGCTTATCTAAAGCGCTGCTGCTGAGGATCGTTATATTTAGCCACGGTAATAGCGTTGTTCGATAAACGGTGTTTTAGCCACGCGCATTGGTAGCTGTTTACCGCGTACCAGAGCATATACTTCTGTATCCAGTACAGCATACTCAGTTGCGACATATCCCATCGCAATGGGGACACCCACGGTTGGACCGAAGCTGCCACTGGTCACTTCACCAATTTTAACGCCCTCGGCATTTTGTAATTCAGCGCCTTCGCGAATCGGCGCTTTGCCCTGAGCGATGAGGCCGATACGCTTACGGCGATAGTTTTTGTTAGCGATTTGATCAAAGATCTTGTCAGCACCGGGGAAACCACCGGCACGCTCGCCATCGGCACGACGGCATTTACTGATCGCCCAGATGAGGCTGCCTTCAATCGGCGTGGTGTTTTGATCCAAATCGTGACCATAGAGGCACAGCCCAGATTCAAGACGCAGTGAATCGCGCGCGCCAAGGCCAATAAACTCGACTTCAGGTTCAGCAATAAACAGGCGACACAGGCGCTCGGCTTGAGCGGCAGGAATAGAGATCTCATAACCATCTTCACCGGTATAGCCAGAACGACTGATGAAACATTCCACGCCATCAATGGTCATTTGACGGGAATCCATAAACACGAGATCGTTAACGGCGGGGCAGATGCGTGATAGTGCGAGCGCGGCTTTTGGTCCTTGCAGGGCAACTAAGGCACGATCATCGAGGACTTCCAACTCAACGCCTGCGCCAAGGTTTGCCTGCATATGTGCGATATCCTGAGCTTTACACGCGGCGTTAACCACGACATAGAGATAGTCACCGGCGTTGGTGACCATCAGATCATCCATAATACCGCCTTGCTCGTTGGTGAATAGGGCATAGCGTTGTTTGCCAACAGGCAGATCAATAATGTCGACGGGTACCAGTTTTTCCAGTTCAGCGGCTGCATTCGCACCACTGAGTTTGACCTGTCCCATATGAGACACATCAAATAGGCCGGCCTGTTCGCGGGTATGAATATGTTCTTTTTTAACCCCCAGCGGATACTGAACAGGCATTTCAAAGCCTGCAAAAGGGACCATCTTTCCGCCCAGTTCCAGATGCAGATTGTAAAGTGGTGTTTTGTTCAGTTCAGACATGAGTGTCTCCATTATAGATAGGCTGTTAAGCAGAATGTTGTTGCGCTCATCATGGCTTAATTGAACTCATATCGAGCTAGCGAGATTAAGCGACATCGGTAACATTGAAACTAGAGCAATAGAATAGATTAGCAATAGAATAGGTTTCCAATAGGAAACAAAGTTAATCTAAGAGGAAATATTTTGCAATAAAAAGTTACGCATTGAGGCTAGTTGATGTCGTCTTGAGACAATGTTGATGCGCAGGAGTGCTGCCGAGAGGGGCCTGAATCGACGATATGGGGGTCGTGGCGATCGTCGCCGCTTAAGTAGGCGGCGTCGAGAATCTTAAAATCGAAGGAGGCACCGATGAATCGATGCAGGGCTCCGTTAAGCGGTTACCCAAAGCACCACGGCATCTTTTGTACTGGTTGAAACTAAAGCATGGCCCATTTCACAGTCGTAATAAGCGCTATCGCCGGTGTGCAGTTCGATGGGCTCATAAAATTCACTATAAAACATAATACTGCCACTCAGTACGAGGAGAAATTCTTCGCCATCATGGCGTACCCAATCCTCATATTCATCCCAAGAGTGGGTGCGCACGGTGGTTTTGAACGGAATCATTTTTTTACTGGAAAGTTGCGTGGCCAGCATTTCGTGTTCATAGGTGGGGGTCGGATGGGGTTTGCCTTCGCCACAGCGAGTAATATCTCTGCGTCCCCCGCTGCCTGGGGTTTTCTTCTTCGGTTGCGTAAACAGTTGAGGGATATCGATACCCAAGCCTTTCACCAGTTTATTCACGGCGGTAAAGGTGGGTGAGATCTGTTCGTTTTCTATTTTAGACAAGGTTGAACGGGCCAATCCGGTGAGCTTGCTGGCTTCTTCGAGCGTCAGCTTTTGGCTCAGACGTATCTCCCGTACTCGCTTGCCTAATTCAAGGGGTTCTACCATCGCCTCTGCATTATTTTGCGTTGCAGAGAGATGTTGTTGAGATTCCTGAAGAAAGGAGGGCTTGTCTGGCATCGGGGGCTCCGCATAAACCTATACAGTGACGCGCTGTTGCGTATCGATCGTGGTTGGCAAGAAAAGGATTGCTGTTTCCAATAATATTACACAACCGTTATAGGCAAGGAAAGTCGCCTTTTTTATCGAGATTGGAATATTATGTGGAATATGTTTCTTATAGGAAACTTTTTGTTGATTTTGAGAAATCCCGCTGCTAATCTTCGATCCAGTTCTTGATAGGGCTTTTAAGCCGCTATGTATCAAGGTCGGGTTAACTCAACTGAAGCGTGGTTAACCTGAGATTTTTTAACGGGGATGTTTGGCTTGAGTCTTGGCTTGGGACATAACATGAGTATCGATGACGATGATATGGGAGCAACGAGACGGTGTCTTTAAGTATATTTGATCTCTTTAAGGTGGGGGTTGGCCCCTCAAGTTCCCATACGGTGGGACCTATGGTCGCAGCCAATCGTTTTATCGACGAGCTGAGTCAACGTGCTCAGCTAACTCAAGTTGAACAGGTGAAAGTCGGCCTTTATGGCTCGTTGGCGATGACGGGTAAGGGTCACTCTACCGATGTGGCGGTGATGATAGGTTTGCTGGGCGAAGTGCCCGATCAAGTCGATCCCGATAGCGTGCCGGTGTTGATCGAACAGATTAAGCAAACTCAGCAACTGATGCTGGCAGGGCAACGACAGATTCGCTTTTGTCCTGACACCGAGTTGTTGTTCCATTTTGCCGAGACATTGCCGAAACATCCTAATGGTATGCGTTTTCAGGCGTTTGATGCAGCGGGTATTATACTGCATGACGCCATTTTTTATTCCGTCGGTGGGGGCTTTGTCCTCAGTGATGCCGAGGCCGATCAGTCGTCAAGCGCTGAGCATGAAGTGCTACTGCCTTATGATTTTAATAACGGCATCGAATTACTCCAGCTGTGTAAAAACAGTGGCTTGAGCGTGGCGCAGATCATGCTGAAAAATGAGCAGGTGTGGCGCAGTGAAGAGGCAACCCGTGCCGGCTTGCGTCATATCTGGCAAGTGATGGATAGCTGTATTCGGCGTGGCTGTCAGCAGCAGGGTGACTTGCCCGGAGGCTTAGGCATTAAGCGTCGCGCCAATGAACTCTATAACGAGTTGCGTAATAGTCCAGAAGCTTCATTTAAAGATCAGCTAACAGTGATGGATTGGATCAATCTATTTGCCATTGCTGTCAACGAAGAAAATGCGGCGGGTGGTCGCGTGGTGACAGCACCAACCAACGGCGCGGCGGGTGTTATTCCGGCTGTGTTGGCCTATTACGATCGCTTTGTGCATGGTTCGAATGAACAAGGCATCTTCGATTTTCTCGCCACCGCCGCGGCGATCGGCATGTTATACAAGAAAAATGCCTCTATTTCTGCCGCGGAAGTCGGCTGTCAGGGTGAGATCGGCGTGGCGTGTTCGATGGCGGCTGGGGCGTTGTGTGCCGTGATGGGCGGTACCATTGAACAGGTTGAAAATGCCGCCGAGATCGGCATGGAACATAATTTAGGCTTAACCTGCGATCCGATTGAAGGCTTGGTACAGGTGCCCTGTATCGAACGTAACACCATGGGCGCGGTTAAAGCGATCAACGCCGCGCGTTTAGCGATGCGCGGCGATGGACAGCATCATGTATCGCTCGATTCGGTGATCGAAACCATGCGTCAAACCGGTGTCGATATGCAGGATAAATATAAAGAAACTTCACAGGGCGGGCTGGCGGTCAATGTCGTTGCCTGCTGATTTGAAATAGTTGAATTTAATCGCTCTCCAATGACCCAAGAGAATAACAATATGATGAACACTGAAGAGTATCGCGGTGACGCGATGAGTGCAGACTTTTTTACACAAGATCTAGCGGCACGTGATGCCGAAATTATGGCGGCGGTCAATGAAGAGTTTCACCGTCAAGAACATCAGATTGAGCTAATCGCCTCAGAAAACATCGTTTCTAAAGCGGTGATGCAGGCGCAGGGCACCGTGTTAACCAATAAGTATGCCGAAGGCTATCCGGGGCGTCGTTATTACGGTGGCTGTGAATATGTCGATAAAGCCGAAGGCTTAGCGATTGAACGGGCCAAGCAGCTGTTTAACTGCGAGTTTGTCAACGTGCAACCGCATTCTGGCGCACAGGCTAATGGCGCGGTGATGCTGGCGCTGTTGCAACCAGGCGATACCGTGCTGGGTATGTCGCTGGATGCCGGTGGTCACTTAACGCACGGTGCGCGTCCGGCGTTGTCGGGTAAATGGTTTAATGCGGTGCAGTATGGCGTGTCTAAAACCGATAACCGTATCGATTATGATGCGGTTGAAGCGCTGGCGGTCGAATGTCAGCCAAAAATGATTATTGCCGGTGGTTCTGCGATTCCTCGTGAAATTGATTTTGCCCGTTTCCGTGAAATTGCCGATAAAGTCGGTGCTTATCTGTTTGTTGATATGGCGCACATTGCCGGTTTGGTGGCAACAGGCTTACATCCTAGTCCGCTGCCTCATGCGGATGTCGTCACGACGACAACCCATAAGACACTGCGTGGACCTCGGGGTGGCATGATTCTCAGCAATAACCTTGAGATTGGTAAAAAGATTAACTCGGCGGTTTTCCCTGGTTTGCAAGGTGGCCCGCTGATGCATGTCATCGCGGCTAAAGCGGTGGCTTTCGGTGAAGCGTTGCGACCTGAATTTAAAACCTATATTCAGCAGGTGATCGATAACGCTAAAGCACTGGCCAGTGTGATGGTTGAACGTGGTTGTGCGATTGTCACCGGCGGCACCGATACGCACCTGATGCTGGTAGATCTTCGGCCTAAAGGGTTAACCGGTAACGTGGTTGATGCGGCGCTAGAGCGTGCCGGCATTACCTGTAACAAAAATGGTATTCCGTTTGATCCAGAAAAACCGATGGTGACATCGGGTATCCGTCTGGGCACGCCAGCCGGAACAACACGAGGCTTTGGCACCGAAGAGTTCCGCCTGATTGGCAATTTGATTAACGACGTGCTCGATGGTCTGGTGGCTAATGCGGATGATAATGCTGCCGTGGAAGCCGAGGTTAAGGCGCAAGTTGAAGCCCTTTGTCAGCGCTTTCCACTGTACAAGTAACACCGAATAACGGTATTGATATTCACTGTAACGGTCGGGCGACCGATCTTAATTATATGGGACATACGACTATGAACATTCCAACTAACTACCGCTTTGCATCCAGCCATGAGTGGGTTCTGGATAACGGTGATGGAACGGTCACGATGGGTATCTCTGATCATGCACAGGAACTGCTGGGCGATGTAGTCTTCGTTGAACTGCCTGAAGTGGGTCGCGAAGTGGCGGCGGGTGAAGAGTTCTCACTGGTTGAATCGGTAAAAGCCGCGTCTGATATCTATGCACCCGTGGGTGGTGAAGTTATCGCCATTAACGAAGCGTTGGAAGATGAGCCTGAAATGGTGAATAACGAACCTTACGAGGGTGGTTGGATCGTTAAGATTAAGCTGACGGATACCGCTGAAGTTGAAGCATTACTCGATGCCAATGCTTATGCGGCGACGATTGCCGAAGAGAGCTGAGTTGTCTTGACGGTTGTTATCGACGATTCTGCTATGACGGTGTTGTGCAGCAGGGTCGTGTGAGATAATGACGGTCATGTCCCCCAGTCAGATCTTTTCGCAAATGCGGGGTGATATACGTGCATCCCGCACCCCTTTGATTTCAGATCAGGCGTTAACACGGCTGATCAGTTTAAACAGGTTATTGTAATGGCTACTGATAATTTTACTCCTACCCCTGCACTCAGTGTGTTGCAGCAGACGACAGACTTTACGCGTCGACATATTGGTCCGGATGCCGAGCAGACGGCAGCGATGCTGGCTGATTTGGGTGTCGGTTCTATCGAAGAACTGATGACGCAGACGGTGCCCGATTCGATCCGACTGGATGACGCGCTGACCATGGAGGATGCCGTATCAGAAGCCGATGCGTTGGCGATGCTACGCAGCCTAGCTGATCAGAATCAAGTTAACCGTTCTTACATCGGCATGGGTTATCACAATACCCTGGTGCCCAATGTTATTTTACGTAACGTGTTTGAAAATCCTGGCTGGTATACCGCGTATACACCGTATCAGCCTGAGATTGCTCAGGGCCGCCTGGAAGCTCTGCTGAACTATCAGCAGATGGTGATGGACCTCACCGGTATGGATCTGGCGAATGCATCACTCCTAGATGAAGCGACCGCTGCGGCGGAAGCGATGACGCTGTGCAAACGCTCTAACCGTAAAAAAACCGATGTATATTTTGTCGCTGATGATGTGCATCCACAAACCATCGACGTGATTAAAACCCGCGCCGAATATTTTGGTTTTGAGATTGTGGTTGGCAACCCAGTGACCGAACTGGATAACCATGATGTGTTTGGTGTGCAGCTACAATACCCCAGCACTTATGGCGATATCACCGATATCAAATCACTGATTGATAACGCCAAAGCGCAGAAGGCGATGGTTTCGGTCGCGGCCGACCCATTGGCGCTAGTACTGCTTAAATCGCCGGGCGAACTCGGCGCGGATGTGGTGTTAGGCTCGTCACAGCGTTTTGGTGTACCGATGGGCTTTGGTGGCCCACATGCGGCCTTCTTTGCCGCCAGCGAAAAGCTGAAACGTTCCGTCCCCGGCCGGATTATCGGTGTCTCTATCGATGCCAATGGTAATCAAGCGTTGCGCATGGCGATGCAAACCCGTGAGCAGCATATCCGTCGTGAGAAAGCCACGTCGAACATCTGTACTGCACAGGCATTATTGGCCAATATGGCATCGTTCTACTGTGTTTATCACGGCCCAGATGGCTTAAAAACCATTGCTGAGCGAGTCCACCGCCTGACAGCGATTCTGGCGAATGGCCTGAAAGCTAAAGGGGTGGCGGTTAACGATACCTATTTCGATACCCTGACGCTAACCTTGCCTGAAACTGCGGCTGACGCTTATCAGCGTGCCTTGGATGCTGGTTGTAACCTGCGTCAAATCGGTGCCGATAAGCTGGGTATCTCACTGGATGAAACCACCCGTCCAAGCGATGTTGCCGAGCTGTTTGATGTAATACTCGGTGCCGGTCACGGCTTGAGCATTGCTGATCTGGATGCTGAGATCGTTGCCGGTGCCGCCACCGGTATGACGGCTGAGATGCGTCGTAGCGATGCGATTCTCACCCACCCAACCTTCAACAGCTATCATAGCGAAACCGATATGCTGCGCTACATGAAGAAACTAGAGAATAAAGATTACTCTCTGGTTCACGGCATGATTCCGCTGGGATCTTGCACCATGAAGCTGAACGCTACCGCCGAAATGATACCGGTGAGCTGGCCTGAATTTTCCAATATTCACCCCTTCGCACCAGCCGATCAGGTGCAGGGCTACCATAAAATGCTTTCGTCATTAGAAGAGCAGTTGGTGGAAATCACCGGTTATGATGCGGTGTCACTGCAGCCAAACTCCGGTGCTTCGGGTGAATATGCCGGATTGCTGGCGATTCGTAAATATCAGCAATCGATTGGTGAAGGGGCGCGTAATATCTGCTTGATCCCATCCTCGGCACACGGCACCAACCCGGCCTCTGCGGCGATGGCCGATATGAAAATTATCGTTACTCGCTGTGATGAGAAGGGCAATGTCGATGTCGCTGATCTGCGCGCTAAGGCCGAACAGCATAAAGATGATCTGTCTTGCCTGATGATTACCTACCCATCCACGCACGGCGTGTATGAAGAAGATATCGTCGAAATCTGCGACATCATCCATAAAAATGGTGGTCAGGTGTATATGGATGGCGCCAATATGAACGCGCAGGTGGGTATCTCTAAACCTGGCCTGATCGGTTCTGATGTGTCACACCTTAACCTGCACAAAACCTTCGCTATCCCTCACGGTGGCGGTGGCCCAGGTATGGGGCCTATCGGTGTGAAGAGCCATTTAGCACCGTTCTTGGCAAGCCATAAAGTAAGCCCCGTTGAAGGATTGAATCCAGACAACGGTGCGGTAGCGGCAACGCCTTATGGGTCGGCATCGATTCTGCCGATCACCTGGATGTACAACTTGATGTTGGGTAAGTCCGGCCTGAAACGCTCAACTCAGATCGCGATTTTGAATGCCAACTATATGGCAGAGAAACTGTCGGCGTACTACCCAGTGCTCTACCGTGGCCGCAATAATAAAGTGGCGCATGAGTGCATCATCGATATCCGTCCATTGAAAGAAGCGTCCGGCGTTTCAGAAGAAGATATCGCTAAGCGTCTGATGGATTACGGTTTCCATGCACCGACCATGTCATTCCCCGTGGCCGGTACGCTGATGATCGAACCGACAGAATCTGAATCTAAAGTTGAACTCGATCGCTTTATCGAAGCGATGATTGAGATTAAAGCCGAAATCGATAAAGTGCAGAACGGTCAATGGCCTGCCGATAACAACCCGCTATGCCGTGCGCCGCATACTCAAGCGGATATCATGGCAGACGAATGGAACCGACCTTACACTCGTGAAGAAGCGGTTTTCCCGAACCGTGCAACTCGCGAGAATAAGTTCTGGCCAACCAACAACCGTATCGACAATGTCTATGGCGACCGGAACTTCATCTGTTCTTGCCCCAGCATCGAAACCTACATGGAAGACTGAATTTAGTTGATAACAACAATTCAAGTTGGAAACTAAAGGCCGCTATCTGCGGCCTTTTTTTATGATAACGACAATTCAAGTTGGAAACTAAAGGCCGATATCTCAGCTAAGCCGATGGTATCTGGGGTGAATATTTTAATATCAACAATCATTAAAGTTGACCATATAATCATATTCAACCATAATTTAAAAAAATATGAATATATGGTCATAAAATGGCTGGCAGAAAAGCAATAGGGAAACAGCTTTCAAAGGCTCGAAAAGAGAAAGGATTCACGCAATCACAAATATCAGAATCGTCTGGTTTGGATCAGGCCATCATCTCGAAGATAGAAAATGGCCGGTTTAATGGTTCATTGCGCATCTTTGAAGATTATCTGGATGCGCTCGACTTTGAGCTGGATATCTCACCTAAAAAGCGCGTATTACCACGTTTTGATGAGATAGAGGGGCTTTATGGAGAAGACTGATTATTACTTTCCTGAAAAAGTGAGCCGAATTGATGTGCAGGTTGGCGATACTCATTCAGGTATTCTGAAAAAAGCGGCCAGACACGAGTTTAATTATGATGATGTTGAGAGTCCGGCCATCTCTCTGACAATGGCACGCTCAGAAGATAAGATGGGCGTGATCACATACGGTGCTCTACACCCTATCTTTCGCCAGAACCTGCCTGAGGGCTATGTGCGGCATTACATTCATGAAAAACTCTTTCGTTTAAATAGAAATATTAAAGTCGATGATATGTTTCTGTTGGCCCTACAGATGGATAACGGCATTGGCCAATTAAATTACCAATCAGAGATCCAACTACCTACCATTCAAGAAACGACTTTAAGCGAGGTTCTAAAGTGGGATAGTCAGGAAGCCCTTTTTCCTCAGTTATTAGAAAAACATTACTTAAAAGGTATGCTTTCCGGTGTGCAGCCTAAAGTATTGATTAACTCAGCGAAGACTTCCGTTCATCAAAAGGACTTCATCGTGAAATCCTTTGATGAAGAATTGGATCTGCTGACCGTTAATGAGTTTGTGTGTATGTCAGCCGCCAAACATTGTGGCCTGAATCCTCCAAATTTCTATCTGTCAGAGAATTTAGAGAACTTCGTCATAGATCGCTTTGATTATGATGAAGTGGGGGAAAAGATTGGCTTTGAGGATTTCACCACTCTGCTTAAGAAAGGCGATTCATTTGATGCGAAGTACACAGGCTCCTATGAAAACCTACTTAAAGTCGTTGCAGGCATTACACACAGTAAAGAGCAGGTTGAGTTGGCGTATCGCTATATCGTCTTCAGTTGCCTGATCGGTAATGGTGATGCCCACCTGAAGAACTTTGCCCTTCAATATAATGCCGATCTGAGCGATATCCGCTTAACACCGCCTTACGATATTACGCATACGCTGATCTATCCTACGCTTGATAAAAGGTTGGCTTTAAAGCTGGATAACGATAAAGCGTTCCCTGATAAAAAAGCACTCATTAAGCTTGCTTCTGCTGTGCCGGGTTATGAGATCTATCATCCAGAAGTGATCATTCATGAACTGGCTGACGGCATCATGGAAAGCATTGAGAACTCTGCTGAGATTGATACCTTTACTGGGTTAAAGAAATCCATTCAGACGAATGTAATGGCTGTTAAAGGCGTAGCTTACAACCCGAAAGGTTATCGGTATAAGAAGAAAAAGAAATTTGATTTTGAACCTTAAGTTTCCTACTTCAACTATTTGTGCAGCGATAAAAAACCTCAATCTTGCGTATACATACATAGATTAAGGCTTTCAGGATATTAGGGAAGGTGCGAATAAGTCAATTACGCCTCTGGCTTACAGAGAAGCTGGAGATAAAGGCAACAGTTACAGGCATACTGGTTGTACGTCGAAAAATGTTAACGCTGAGATCCTGCTTCTCTGAAAGCCCCGA